>DASRLI010000263.1:0-6848 GCA_035648535.1 Occallatibacter sp.
TCGGTCACGGTGGCGCCTATAAGAACGCCATCGACATCGACCCGGCAACCGGCCGCATATTGGTTTTCATGGTCCAGCAGAATGGCCCCTGGGGAACGCCGGATGGTGACTCAATCATCCCCACCCTGAAACGGATGGCAAATGAAATAGTCGCCGCCCCAACACCCGCTAACTAACTATGCGACTCAAGTAACTAAGTAACTCAACTAAGTCTGCTAACTAAGCCATTGAAATCGGCGTCCCAGGTCATCCGTCGTGGAGGATCGCGGCGAATGAGACCTGGATCGCAGGACTCTCAACAAGGGTTCCATCTGTTCACTGTTCACTGTTTTCATCACTTCCGATCCAACCGAAATGCCGCCGCCTGAAAATCGCCTTTGAACCCTTCATCCATCTCCAGCCCATGATTCATCCACCACGCTCCGCTAGCCACTGCCGGCGTTCCCGCCCGCGCCTTGCCCTCAATCGAACTCAGCGCGTACTCCGCCTTCGCGTCCAGCCCCTTCGCCTTCAGAACCGGAAACCCGCGCCCCTCCTGCGTCGAATGGATAAACGCGAACACCACGCCCTGGCTCTTGTCCGCATTCACCGTCTCCGTCGCTGAAAACTCGCTCCCATCCAGCGGCGAAATCAGCCGATACAGATCGCCCTGCACAATCGTCGCCTGCACATCCTTGTACGCCGCAATCAGCCGCTTGGCTACCGCCGCTTCATCCGGTGTCCACTTCTCAATGTTCGCCCCAATCCCCAGCGAACCTTGCATCGAGCTCAGCATCCGATACTGCAGCGAAGTCGTCCGCCTATTCTGCCAGTGCGGCGAGTCCGTCACCCAGGCCATCATGATCTGCGGCGTGTACGCGTACGTAAATCCGTTCTGCTGCGTCAACCGGTCAAACGGATCGGTATTGTCCGAAGGCCACACCTCGTCCACATACTTCAGAATCCCCAGGTCCACGCGCCCCCCGCCGCCCGAGCACGATTCAATCTCCACCTTAGGATGTCTGCGCCTCAGCTCCGCAAGAATCCCGTACAGGTTCCTCGTATAGTCCACGTAAACCCGCTTCTGCTCTGCCGGCGGAATCTGATCCCATCCCGGCTCGCTCCAGTTGCGGTTGTAGTCCCATTTCAAAAATGCAATATCGCTCTCCGTCAGCAACTTGTCCAGAAAATCCAGAACGTACGCCCGCACATCCGGCCGCGCCAGGTTCAACACCAGTTGGTTACGCTGCTGCGTACTCGGTCTCCCTTTGAAGTTCAGCACCCAGTCCGAATGTTTGCGAAAAAGATCCGAGTCCGGGTTCACCATCTCAGGTTCCACCCACAGCCCAAAGTCCATCCCCAGCGCATGAACCTTGTCGATCAAAGGCTTCAGACCGTTTGGAAACTTCTCCTTGTTCACATACCAGTCGCCCAATCCCGCGTGGTCGTCCTTGCGCTGCCCAAACCAACCATCGTCCATCACGAACCGGTCCACTCCCAGCGCCGCTGCCTTCTCAGCGAGCGCCATCTGTCCGGCTTCATTCACTTTGAATTCCGTCGCTTCCCAGGAGTTGTAAATCACCGGCCGCAGTTTCGGCGTCAGCGCCTTGGTCGCCGCTCCTGGTGTCTTCCCAGCCGCCACACTCCCCTTCGGCAATATGTGCTCCAGCTCAAAGTGGTGCAACAGCCTCGACGCTCCACCCAGACCATGCGCCGAGTATCCGCCATAGAAAACCGGCGTCTCCAGCGCTATCCCGGGCTGCAACACATACCCAAAATCAAACGGATTAAACCCGCCCGTCACCCGCACCGCATCCAGTTGATCCCGTTCCACCGTAATCCGCCACGACCCGCTCCACCCGAGCGCCCCAAACCACACCTCGCCGTGATCTTCATTCGCCTCGCCCGCCTGCAGCGCAAACCACGGATTCGCCTGGTGTCCCGTCGATCCCCTCCGGCTCTCAATCACCCGTGCTCCCGCATGAACAGCTTCCTGGTTCAGCGTCCACTCCCCGGCCCAGCGCCCGGTCAGATAATTCAACGTGTATTGCCCTGCCGGCAGTGTCCATGCTGCGGCGGCGGCCTGCTCCACCGTCGCCGGCAGCGTCCCCCGATTTTCAATCGTTGCCCAACGCGCCAGAATCCCGCTTCCCGGATCCATCGAGTAGTGCAGCGTCACAAAAATCGGACGCGAAATATCCTTCAGCACCACGTCGAACCCATTCGTCGTTGCAGTGTGGCTCTGGTAGTGCAGCACCAGGTCGCGAATCCCGTCGGCAAATGTTATCTTCAGCGCCGGCTCCATAAACAACCCGCCGCCCCAACCCGCATACTCCTGTGGCGTAGTCGTGTACGACGAATCAAACGACGCCCACTCCGGCATCGGCTTGGCTGCCGGAAATGCGTCCGAAGCGCCCAACCGTCCGCCCCAGTAGAGCTGTTGCAGCTCTCCGCGCGCATTCACGCCGAACACATAAGAACTCCCGCCCCCATCCAACCGAAATACCTTGGTGGCCGAATCGAAACTCACCAGCGCGGGCTGCGCAACCGCAACAACAGAGACAACAAGCAGTGACAGGGCAGTTGTAAAGGCTTTCAACATGAGCGGCTCCCCCGGGTCTTTCTCAAGAACGGCCCATCATATCACCACCCCATTCAGCCCGATTAGGGCAGTTTTCCAATTGGTGTAGAGGGGCTTTGAAAGGGCAGGGCTTTACAGGTTGCGGAAAAACTTGATCGGGCGGTAGGCCGGGGATTCATCCCCGGTATAAAGCCAATAGGATGACCGGTGGCTTTAGCCACTGAGGTATGCTTTTCGTCATTCTTGCCTCAAAATCGGATTTTTCCGCAAGCTGTTTAGCCGTGCCGAAAATGCCAAGGTTTTAGTCGGGCTTTAGCCCCTGAGGGATGTTTCTGCCTCCATACCATCAGCAGACCTGCCTTAGCCATGTCGCGCATACGCCGGTACAACGCAGCCTGCCGCCGGTTCGCCTCTTATCCAACCACAATCCAGCGATCGAGCAGACATGCAGGATTTCCGCACTCCCATCTCGCTTTTTTCAACGACAAATGCTGTCAGGTTGTGGTAAATAATTCGATCAGGAAAAGGAGGTTTCCCCATGGTCACGACGATGTTCGAAATGAAAAGCCTGAATTCGCCCGAAGAGGTTCGGAACTTCGACAAGGGCAAGGTCGAGCTTGTGAAGATCGCTGGAGCTTCGATCGGTCGCGCAACCTTCGAGCCCGGATGGAAGTGGTCTACCTGCATCAAGCCAATCGCCAAAACCAATAGCTGCCAGGCGGCGCATTACGGCTACCAGCTCTCCGGCAAGTTGACAACCCGAATGGACGACGGCACTGAATGGACTTCGAAAGCCGGTGACGTCCTCAACATTCCGCCAGGACACGACGCTTGGGTAGTCGGAAATGAGCCGGTGGTAGTTGTCGACTTTCAGGGCATGGTCGACTACGCAAAACAGCGCAAGTAAAAACCCGCCTCCCCGTTCGACACCTTCGGATAGGGCTTCGCGGCTTCGGCCTTCCTCAGAAAACGAGCCAGGCTAAAGCGATAGACCCTGGGCCCCACATCCAGAGTCACCATCGTTCCCGCATGAGTTGAGACTCAGGAGCAACCAAGTATGTGTGCCCGCGCGGCCCTCAGCAATCCATCAAGCTTCCTGGACTGCCCCCGTCGCCGTTGCAACAGCGGCGCTCTCTCTGACCCGTTCCTTCCAGCTCACAATCGCATAGCAGCCAAGAATCACCATCAGCGGATCGAGCGGGCGCATATGGTAAGGCTCGGGATGGTTCAGGTAGTACATCACGGGAAACAGGAACATGACACCGGCATAGCGAATGGCATCGAACCGGCTCCGCCGCCACGCAAGCAATAAGCCCGTCAGCCCCAGCAGAGTCAGGCCGCTCGCAAACGGTATGTTCTCCGGATCAGTCGGCTCCTGGGCCAGATACGCAGGCTTGAAACTCCAGTAGCCGCTCCAGAGATAAACAGCGCGCCGCGCGCACATCAACGCATACCATTCAGGGTGCTCATGGATATAGGCCTTCGCCACTTGAGACTTTTGGTCCATGTAAGCCAGTTCGCCTTTGTCGTACGCGGCCAGTTCCTTCATGTCATGCAGCGGGTGCAGATCGTCGCTCGTCCAGCGAGTGCTGTCGCCGTTGTTGCCCATCCAAAGTTCCAACCCCATGCTGTCGCGCATGGGAATGAAGCGATGAAACACAATCGCGTCGCGAATCAACCATGGCGAGATCGTTGCAGCCAATGCCAGCGATGCAACCGCGCCCGACAGCAGCCAGCGCTTGCCCTCGCGCGCCAGTCTCCACGCCGCCAGTGCCAGCAGAAATGGAATGACCGCCAGGATGGACGGCTCGGTAAGCCCCGCAAACCCCGCCAGCAAACCAAACCCCGCCCATAGTCCGAGCCGCGGAGACTGTTCCATATCCTGCGCCAGGTAGAGCAGCCAGCACAGGCACAGCAGCAACAAGTGCGTCGACCAAGCCCATGCCGCCGAAAAATAGATCCCGTATGGTGAAAAGGCCCATGCCCACGCCGCCCACAATCCCACTCGCTCCCCAAAACTCCGCCGCGCAAGCAGGAATATTGGAATGCACGCCAGCGCGTTGATCAGGCAGTCGAATCCATGAATCGCAACAATCGAAGTCGCCGTGTGAACCCCGAACACCCTGAAAAACCCCGCCACAATCAGCGGATACACCGGCGGCATGATCGCCGAGGGCTGGTTCGAAACAAACGGACTCCCGAACCCATGACCCGCCACAAGCGCCTGCGCCACATTGCCCTGCTCCCACGCGTGGAGGTGGTTGGCATCCATCAGATCTTCAAAATTATCGAGAGGAATCACTGCAAGGCGGAGCACCAGCGCCACCAGGACGATCAAAGGCAGTAGCCTGCGAACGGCGGGTCTGTCTTCCTTGGGGATGTGGGAAGTGGTCGGGGGCGCCATATTTGTCTTATGAGTTAGACGGACACTTTAGTCACTTGATTACAAGATCTCACAGTAACCTATAAGGAATCTGTAAAGTTACCCCACAACTCGGCGAAATGAATACACTTAAGTACCTTTTCACGCCCCTCTCACACCCGCCCTCGACATATCCCCTGGCAGCTCTCGTGGAAAGTAGTTCTCCCTATCAGCTATTCTGAATCAGTCAGCCCGGAGGTCCCCGGATGCTCTCCCAAGCCATAATCTCGCCAGCCTCGCCCACCCCGGTCAACGAGATCGCCGACGCTCTTTTGCGCATTGGCCCGCTCCACGACCTGCCTCTGGAAGACCGCCTCTGGCTCGCCCACCACGGACAGGAGTTCGTCGCCAACGCCGGCGATGTTCTCTTCGAAGAGGGCGCTCAAGCCGCGAACATGATCCTCATCCTCAAAGGCGAAATCCACGTGCGCCGCCAGCACGGCAGCCCCATGGCTCTGTTCATTGGCCGCGCAGGACAAATGACCGGTGTCCTCCCCTTCTCCCGCATGAAAACCTACGGCGGCCAGGGATTCGCGATCTCCCCCGTCTGGGCTCTCCTCATTCCCAAAACCCTGTTCCCCGAGATGCTTCAGGCCATCCCGTCCATGGCCCAGCGCGTCGTCTCCACGCTCCTCGACCGCGTGCGCGAAGTTACCCGAATCGAGCAGCAAGCTGAAAAGCTCAATGCCCTCGGCAAGCTCGCCGGCAACCTGGCGCACGAGCTCAACAATCCCGCCTCGGCCGCTCAAAGCGCCGCCGCCAGCCTTGCTGAAGCACTCAGCGCCAACCGCCTCAACCGCTTCAAGCTCGTCAACCTCTGCCTGACCGACGAGCAGATTCTCGCCGTTCAATCCTGGGAAGAGAACATCCTCAACCGCATCGTCTCGCTCCCCGGCCAGTTGCATGAACAGAACCCCCTCGACTTCATCGCTCGCGAAGAATCAATTCGCACCTGGCTCGGCGTCCTCGGCTGCCCCAACCTTTGGGAAGTTGCACCGCAATTGGCCGAGCAGGGCGTCAACGCCACCGACCTCGATCAGTTGCGCACTCTGCTTGGCGCCAACGAAACCTGTGTCTCCCTCGAGTTCTTCGCCCGCTACCTCCGCGCCTCTCGCTCGGTTCAGACCCTGGCTCATTCCACCGCCCGCATCTTCGACCTGATCGACGCCATTAAGGCCTACTCCGGCATGGACCGCGCCCCCATCCTCGAAGTCGATGTGCCCGCCGGACTCGACGCCACCGTGCAAATGCTCCAGTCGCGCATGACAAAGGTCGAAATCGAGCGCGACTATGAGCCCGGTCTTCCCCGCATCAACGCCTACGGCGGCGAACTCAACCAGGTCTGGACCGCACTGATCGAAAACGCCCTCGACGCGCTCGGCAACCAGGGACGGCTCCGCCTCGCCTGTCGACTCGAAGGTGAAATGTTATTGGTTGAGATTTGGGATACTGGCCCCGGCATTCCACCCGAGTTGCAGGAACGCATCTTCGAGCCCTTCTTCACCACCAAGGCCCCCGGCCAGGGTCTCGGACTCGGACTCGACAACGCCATGCGCATCGTCCGCAAGCACCGCGGACACATGAGTGTCCGATCCGAGCCCGGCTCTACCTGCTTCCGAGTCCGCCTGCCCCTCGACCAGCTCCAAGCCTACTAGCCCGGTGCCCCATCCTTTACGCAATTCTGGGTGCCCCATCCATGGCGCGCCTTTGTCTTTTGCGCCAAGGGTGGGATAGCACAACCCTAAACCGAGGAGTCTTTTTCTGACCCCTGCCCCCTGTTCACTGTTTTTCAAAACGAAACATCCGCCGGCTCCGTAACCCGCAACACCGACTGATCCCCCGTCTTCCGTTTCCACGCCCCCCGGA
>DASRLI010000264.1:0-9889 GCA_035648535.1 Occallatibacter sp.
CCGATCTCACTCCGCAGCAGTTGAACGATCTGCTCGTGGAAAGCCTGGCCAAGCTCGGCGACCGCAAAAACGTCCTCGCCGTGCCCCCCGACCAGAGCCGCGAACACTCGCGTGCCGGCGAGCTCACCGGCTATATCTATAAGCACTACGGCGACAAGCTCAAGGCCGTCCTTCCAGCTATCGGAACGCATACGCCCATGCGCCCTGACCAGCTCACGCACATGTTTTCCTCCGTGCCGCAAAATCTGTTCAAGGTTCACAACTGGCGCACCGACGTCGAGACTGTTGGCGAAGTCCCGTCGGAGTTCATCCGCGAACAGTCTGAAGGCAAGCTGACCTACGCCTGGCCCGCACAGGTCAACAAGCTCATCTCCAGCGGCGGATTCGATCTCATTCTCTCCATCGGCCAGGTCGTGCCCCACGAAGTCATCGGCATGGCCAACTTCACAAAGAACATCCTCATCGGCACCGGTGGTCGCGAAGGCATCAACCGCAGCCACTACCTGGGCGCGGTCTACGGTATGGAGCGGATCATGGGCCGGGCCATCAATCCCGTGCGCAACGTGCTCAACTACGCGTCCGACCATTTTCTGCGCCACCTGCCCATCGTCTACGTGCAGACCGTCGTCGGGCGCAAGACAGACGGAGGCCTCGCCGTGCGCGGCCTCTTCATCGGCGACGATATCGAGTGTTTCCTCAGAGCCGCCGAACTGAGCCTCAAGGTCAACTTCGAGATCGTCGACAAGCAGATTCACAAGGCCGTCGTATTCCTCGATCCCAGCGAGTTTCACTCCACATGGATCGGCAATAAGGCCGTCTACCGCACCCGCATGGCACTCGCCGATGGCGCCGAGCTCATCATCCTCGCCCCCGGCGTGCACGAATTTGGCGAAGACAAGGGCATCGACGCGCTCATCCGCAAATACGGCTATCGCGGAACCCCCGCCACGCTTAAAGCAGTCAACGACAATCCAGACCTGGGCAGCGATCTGAGCGCAGCCGCGCATCTCATCCACGCCTCGTCTGAAGGACGTTTCAAGATCACCTGGTGCCCCGGACAGCTCACTCGGGAAGAAGTCGAAGGCGTCGGCTTCAGCTATTGCGATCTCAAGACAATGACCTCGCGCTTCGATCATGCAAAGCTCCAGCACGGTTACAACCAGGTTAATGGCGAAGAAGTCTTCTTCATCGCCAATCCAGGTTTGGGATTATGGGCCCATCGCAGCCGCCTCGCAGAGTCCTCTGAACAAGCTGAGGTTTTGAAAGCAACGGTCTGACAACCGGAAGCTTCTGAAAGGGCACGACTCTAGCGAACGGCGGTTTTGAAAGGGCACGACTTTAGTCGTGCCGCAAGCGCAGCATATGAACGCGGGCTTTAGCCCCTGAGGCAATGCTCGCGGCAGAGATCTGATCACAAATTCTTCAAGACAGAAAAAGAGACCATGGAGAACCAAGGCTTGATGCTCAACAAATATTCGGTTGGAACTGGGGACAGATTCTCTCACCAGGCCAAGGCTCAATTACAGGCCTGCGTAAAAGCCCTCTCGAGCGGTATCGAAGTCGTTCCCGTGTGGAACAAGTCGAACCGCGAACACATGATCATCGGCTCCGAGCCCTTATCAGCTCGTCAGGCCGCCGATGCCGCGGTCAAAGCGCTCGCGTGGAAGCTGCCCTACTATTGCGACGCCGACCACATCACCATTGCGACCGTCGACCGCTTCCTCGCCCCCTGCGACTTCTTCACCATCGACGTAGCCGACTTCATCGGCCAGGCCCCGCAAGCCACCGATATCGACGCATTCGTAAAGCGCCATCCCGAACTCCTCGGCAGCATTCAGCTCGCCGGCGTCGATGCCGCCTTCGACATCACTGCCGACGACCTCCGCCAGGCTGCGCAGAAATTTCTTGCCGCCGTCAAGAAAGCCGGCGAAGTTTACCGCAAGGTCGTAAGCGTAAAAGGCGTTGGCAACTTCATCCCCGAAGTTTCAATGGACGAAACCGATCGCGCCCAGAGTCCTGTCGAGCTGCTCATCATTCTGGCCGCCATCGCCGATGAAGGCATTCCCGTCCAGACCATCGCCCCCAAGTTCAGCGGCCGCTTCAACAAGGGTGTCGACTACGTCGGCGACGTGGCCCAGTTCGAGCGTGAATTCGGCCTCGACATCGCCGCCATCGCCTACGCCGTCAAGCAATTCGGCCTGCCCGCCAATCTCAAGCTCAGCGTTCACTCCGGCAGCGACAAATTCTCCATCTACCCCGCCATTTACGCATGCACCAGGCGCTTCAACGCCGGCGTCCACCTCAAGACCGCCGGAACCACGTGGCTTGAAGAACTCATCGGCCTCGCCGAAGCCGGCGGAGACGGTCTCGCCCTCGCCAAGGAAATCTACGCCGAAGCCTTCGCCCATCGCGAGGAGCTCTGCGCCCCTTATGCCACCGTCATTGACATCGATCCCGCGAAGCTCCCCTCGCCCGATGAAGTCCGCGGCTGGACCTCGGAGCAATACACCTCTGCCTTGCGTCACGTCCAGGCCAACCCCGCATACAACAGCAGCCTCCGCCAGTTGCTTCATGTCGGCTTCAAGGTCGCCGCAAAAATGGGTCGCCGCTATCTCGACCTGCTTGAAGCCAACGAATCCGTGATCGCAAAGAACGTGACAGAAAATCTCTACAACCGCCACATCGCCCCCGTCTTTCTAGGGCGCAACGCGTAATCGCAGCGTCCACGCACGCCAGCGGGTGCCCCTCGGGGTACCGGGAAATCCTCTGAGTCGCGTCCCACTTCTTTGTTATTGTGGCAAGGGTGGGATGCGAGGCTGTACACTCCCGCAAGGCATTACAGCTTCTTTGAAAATGCTCTAATGGAGAGGTCATGACAGCTCATATTCTCAGCCTTGAGGGCAAAACCGCGGTCGTTACCGGAGGCACCTCTGGAATCGGTCGCGCCCTCAGCCTCGGGCTTGCCGATTTCGGCGCCGACGTTATCGCCACCGCGCGCCGCCAGCATGAGGTAGAAGAGACCGCCGGCGAAATCGAAGCCCGCGGCCGCAAATCTCTGCGCCTGACCTCGGACGTCCGCAACCGCGAATCGCTGGAAACATTGCTGACCGCCGCCCTCGACCGCTTCGGCAAAGTCGACATCCTCATCAACTGCGCCGGAAGAATTAAGCGCTCCCCGACCCTCGACTTCCCCGAGGAAGAGTGGACCAGCATCCTCGACACCAACCTCACCGGAACCCTGCGTGCCTGCCAGATCTTCGGCCGGCACATGCTCGAGCGCGGCTACGGCCGCATCATCAACATCGCCTCGCTCAATAGCTTCGTCGCGCTCAGCGAAGTAGCAGCCTATGCCGCCAGCAAGGCCGGCGTCGCCTCCCTCACCCGCTCCCTCGCAGTGGAGTGGTCCAAGAAAGGCGTCACCGTAAACGCCATCGCTCCCGGAGTCTTCCGCACCGACCTCAACGCCAACCTGCTCGACTCGACGCCCCGCGGTCAGGAACTCCTCATGCGCACCCCCATGGGCCGCTTCGGAAAAACCGAAGAGCTCATCGGCGCCGCCATCTATCTAGCCTCTGACGCCGCCTCTTTCGTCACCGGACAAACCCTCGTAGTCGATGGCGGCTTCCTAGCCAGCGGCGTCAACCAATAAATCCCGCCAATCAATGCAAGGAGGGGCTGCGTGCCAGCGCAGCCCCTCCTTTGTTGTGCACTTTCAATTCAAGTGTCGCAAGAACTCCGGTGCCCCATCCATGAATCGCTTTTTGATTCATGGGTAGGATAGCAAGCCCCAACCCAGCCAAAATCAAGCTGAAAGCTGACAGCTGAAAGCAAATAGCCGCATTCTCACCGCAGCGTAACGTTCGCCCCCGTCATCTTCGTAATCGCCTCACCCTTTTCCGCCGTCACCACCACGCCATTGCCCGTCACTTCGGCATAGCCAACCGACATTCCAGTCTCCGCGCTGATCTTCACATTGTTCAGCACCACGTTCTTCACAGGTGACTCCGGCAACCCGGCAATTACCGCAGCCACGCCAGCCCCTGTTGCCGTCACATTCTCCAGCACAATGTCGTGGAAGTGTGGTGTCAGGCGCCCAACCGCTTGACCCGCTTCGTCCGCCGGCGGCATCACCTTGGGATAGTACTCGCTGATGATGATCGGATTCTTCACATCCTTCATCGTGATGTCGCGGAAAATCAGGTTCCCCACATCGTGCCCACGGTCGCGATTGGACTTCACGCGAATCCCATTGTCCGTGCCCTCAAAGCTGATCCGCTCCGCACGAATATTCTGCGCACCGCCGGAGAGTTCGCTCCCGATCGACAGCCCATGCCCATGCTTGAACGTGCAATCCGTAATTGTAATGTTCTTGCTCGGATCGTCCGGCCCCGGCGAATTGATCGGCCCCGACTTGATCGCAACATTGTCGTCACCCACATCGGAATACACATGATCGATAATCAAATTCGACGACGAGAACGGATCGATCGCGTCGGTATTCGGCGAGTGTTGCGGCGCCAGGATCCTCACGTTGCGAATCACCATGCTGTCGGTGTAATACGGAACCAGCTGCCACATCGGCGAGTTCTGGATCGTCACTCCCTCAACGCGAACATTCTTGCAGTGATCGAAGATGATCAGCTTCGGCCGCGGGTGCCCGTTGCCAAGCACACCATGATCCTTGATCGCCCGCGCCTGCTGCCACCAGCTCTCGCCATTGCCGTCAATCGTGCCTTCGCCCTCAATCGCCACGTTCGACGCATTCGTCGCGCTCACCAGCGGCTGCAAATCCGGCAAATGAAACATCGTAATCGGCGGGTAGTCCTCGTGGTTGTGAGATCCCAGCAGCGTCGCGCCCTTGTCGAGCCGCAGCGTAACATTGCTTTTCAGCACGATCGGCGCGCTCAAATACGTGCCAGCCGTCAGCCGCACCGTGCCGCCCCCCTGCTTGGCGCATGCATCAATCGCGCCCTGCAGCGCAACCGTGTCCTTCGTGGTTCCATCACCCTTGGCGCCAAGCGCGCGTGCGTCGCAGTTCGCCGCCGCATGCAAAGCGCTTGCGGAAGCTCCCAAAAAGACCAGGGCCAGCACCGGCACAAAGAACATCTGCTTCATTTGAAAACGCTGTGGTTTCACTAGAATTCCTCGCGGAGGGAAAGTTTACGTGCCCACCCATCATACGCCAGAAAACCTCAGTGGTCCTACCACAAGCAAAGGCAAAATATCACGCGCTCAGCCATTCACCGCGCCGCCTGCGCACCCTTCATCGGCAGCCTCACAATGAACCGCGTACTCCCCGGCTGCGACTCCACCTCAATCGTGCCGCCAAATTTCTGCGTCACAATCCGGTGAACAATCTCCAGCCCCAGCCCGGTCCCCGATCCTTGCGGCTTGGTTGTAAAAAACGCCTCAAATATCCGCGGCTTTACATCCTCAGCAATCCCCGCGCCATGATCGGTAATACTCACCGCCAGCCATCCCGGCTCAACCCCCGCCCCTGCTTCATTCCAGGTCGCAATCTCAATCTGTCCCTTCTCTGGTGAAGCATCCACGGCATTATCAATCAGGTTGGTCCACACCTGGCTCAGCGCCGATCCTTTGCTGCGAATGATTGAAGGTTTAGCCTCAAACCGTTTGTCCACGCCAATCTGTTTCAGCCGAAGTTTGTGGCCCAAAATTGTCAGCGTGCTTTGTAAATTGTCGTGTACGTCCATTTCCCTGTCCGGCGACCGCTCGTCGTAAGCGAACTTCTTCACCGCCATCACCAGGTCTGAAATGCGCGTGATGCTTTCCTCAATCGCACACACCAGCGTGACGCTTGAAACCAGCGCCTCCAGCCAGTTCAGGGCGTCTGAAAAACTCTCCGCCGCAAACGCCTCCCGGGCGCAGGAAAGTTCCTGTTGGTCGAAGCCAATCGTCACCAGCGCCGGCCCAATCGTGTATGCGTTTTCTACCCCGGCCGCCTGCAGCCACTCTGACATCGCCTCTTCCGCATCCGACTGTTCCACCGTACTCAATGCGGGCGCGGAGCAGCTCCGAACCGCGTGATCCAGTAAGCTGTGCATGCACTCCAGCTGAAGTTGCGTCTTGGGCTTCCCCGCCGACCGCAGGCTCAGTTCTTGCAGCCGTTTCAGGTTTTCGCGAAGTTGCGAAGCAGCGCGCTTGGCCGCCGAACCTGGATTGTGCAGCTCGTGCATCAGTCCTGCCGCCAGTGTCCCCAATGACACCAGCTTCTCGCGGTGCAGTGCCTCCACCTGGTAAGCCTGCAACCGCACCGCCATATCGGCCAGCACCACTTTGCGCGCCGATGCACAGCAGGCAAGCAGCTTCCAAAAATCCTCTTCTGTGAATCGCAACAGCAGCGAATCCTGTGTCGCCGTAATTAGGAAGGGCGAGTAGCCTTTGCCGGTCAGCATCGGCGCTTCGCCAAATCCCTCGCCGGCGCGCGCAATTCCCACCAGTGTCAGCGACCCATCTTGTTCCGGGCGCTCGGCCCGTGTCTCGCCGTCAAGCACCAGCCAATAGAAGTGCCAAGGCTTCCCCGGCTCCATCAGCACCGCGCCCGCCCTGGCCGTCACGCGTTCCACGCCGACCACGCCGCCAAGCGCGTCCAGCAGAGTCTCCGCGCTCGTCTCGGCAAAAGGACGCGTCCGGCGCAGAGCTTCTACAATCTCCGTCAACGGAACCGACTCGATCTCCTGTGATTTTCCTTCCACGCTCATCCCTGCTTGCTTCCTCTCCATCTAATCCAACTTCACCGTGACTCTAATGCGGGTGCCCCATCCTTTCCGCGCACTTGGCGGAAAAGGTGGGATACCACGACCATCAACCGCCATCCTGAACCACCGCTCATATGCCGGCGCCCCATCCATTTATGCGTCTTTCGCACAAATGGTGAGAGACCGCAAATTTCCATTTCAACCGTAAACAAACCTCTCCCAAAACGACCTAGAATCCCGCCAGATACTGGTGAACAAACTGCACCGCAATCGATCCTTCGCCCACCGCCGAGGCCACGCGCTTTACCGAACCGTGCCGCACATCGCCGGCCACAAACACACCCGGCACGCTGGACTCGAGCAAGTACGGCTCGCGCGCTTCACGCCAGCTTTCAGGCAACTTGCCTTCAATCCGCAGATCCGGCCCTGCCAGCAAAAACCCTTTGTCGTCTCTTAAGATCGACGCCGGCAGCCACTTCGTCCCCGGCGCCGCTCCAATAAACACAAACACCGACGAAGCAGGAACTTGATACTCTCCCTGCGGCCCGCTCAATTTCAGCGTCTCCAGCCGCTCTTCGCCCATCGCCTCCAGCACCTGCGTGCGCGGCTCTACCACAATATTGGATGTTCGCTCTATCTCATCGATTAAGTATTTCGACATGGTTGCCGAAAGTCCCTCTCCCCGCACCAGCATCGTCACCTTGTAGGCAAACTTGGCAAAGTGCAGCGCCGCCTGGCCGGCCGAGTTCGCGCCCCCCACTACAAACACTTCTTCGTCCTTGCACGCAACAGCCTCTACCAGCGCCGCTCCGTAGTAGATGCCCCGCCCCGTCAACCGGTCCGCATCCGGAATTCCAAGCTTGCGGTACTGCACCCCGGGAGCCAGCAGCACCACGTGGCTCGAAACCTCGCGCCCGTCGGCAAGTTGCACAAAGCGGTACTGCCCCTCGATGCGCAGGCCGGTAGCCCGCTGCGTTACAAACTCGGCGCCGAATCTCGTAGCCTGCGTGTGCGCCCTCCGCCCAAGGTCCGCTCCCGTCACCCCTGAAGGGAATCCAAGGTAGTTCTCAATCCTCGATGAAGACCCCGCCTGGCCGCCCGGCGCTACTGGCTCAATCACTACCGTACGCAACCCCTCGCTGGCGCCATAAACCGCAGCAGCCAGCCCCGCAGGCCCGGCGCCCACCACCACCAAGTCATAGAACTCCTGCTTTGCCTGGACCCTCAGCCCCACCCGCGCCGCCAGCTCCTCCGTCTCCGGGTCCACCAGCGCTGCCCCATCGGCAAACAACACCACGGGCAACACGTCCGGATCCAGCGCCGCGTCCTTCAGTAGTTGCAAAGCCTCCTCGTTGCCTGCAACGTCCAGCCAGCGGTAGGGAACATGGTTCTGTGAGAGAAAGTTGCGTACCTTGTGGTCCTTCAACGACCAGCGGTGACCAATTACGCGCAGCCCCTCAAAGGGCGGCCGATAGCCAGCCTGCCAGTCTTCCAGCAGGTCGGTCAATACCGGGTAAAGCTTCTCCTCCGGCGGATCCCAGGGCTTCGTCAGGTAGTAGTGAATCCGGGCCGTATTGATCGCACGGATGGCCACCTCCGTGTCCGCGTAGGCCGTCAGCAGCACCCGCCGCGCATCCGGATAGATCTCCTGCGCTCGCTCCAGAAACTCCACGCCGGCCATTCCCGGCATACGCTGATCGCTCACCAGCAGTGCCACCGGCTCCTGGCGTGTCTTTACCTGCGCCAGCGTATCCAGTGCAGCCTGCCCGCTCGCCGCTCGCATTACCCGGTAGGTGGCGCCATATTGCCTTCGCAGGTCCTGTACCACCGCTTCCAGAACGCTTACGTCGTCATCCACCGCTAACAGAATCGGCCTCGCCATATGTCCTCAGTGTAGAATGCGATTTTCACTTTTTAGAGCCTGATTGCCCCTGAAAAAACAGCAACTTCCGCGCTTCCTGCCGTGATCTTTATGGGCCTTCACTCCCCAAAAGTTGTAGCCTCTGTCCTGCTAAATCCCACTTGACTAATTAGGTCCCAGCCCATCAGATTACGTTAGGAACTCTTACGATTCGCAGTGTCGCAGATCTGGGCATTTGCAGGATTTCTAGCCATTCTGCCGATAGGGTTACAACGGAAGAAAATGAAGTCCGATTTCAGACCGCAGTCTCCACTCTTGCCGGAGATCAAAGTCGTGCCGGCGGCAAAACGTTGAACAGTAAAGTCCCAGCAGGTGAGGCGCACGCTATGAATAAACTTATACTGGCCGATTCGCAAGCGATCTTTCGTGCAGGAACCGCCAAAGTGCTGGCCATGGACGAGGGCCTGCGCATCATCGCTCAATGCACCGATCTCGACCGCATGTACCATGCCATCACCACATTCCCCGGCTCCATCGTCCTGTTTGCCGCTTCCCTCCACCCCGAGCTCACGCGGCTGCGCATGCTCCTTGATACGGTGGGAAGCCGAGGCATCGTAATCGCGGAGAACAGCGAGGTTGCCGGTGCTTATTTGCAGCAGGGATTTCGCGGCGTGGTCTTCCGCAACGTCACTGGTCCCGCCCTGGTTGAATGCGTCCACCACGTCGCTGCCGGCGATACCTGGGTGCCCCCTCAGCTCATGCTGCCTGAATCGCCCGAAGTGGATATGGTCGGCACGCGCGTTCGCGACCGCCTCACACCTAAGGAGATGCGCATTGTCGCCCTCATCGCTCAGGGCTGCAAGAACCGCGAAATTGCCCTCCGACTCAAAACCACTGAACAGGTCATCAAAAACTACCTGCGCTCCATCTACGACAAGACCGGCGTCAGCGACCGCCTCGAACTGGCATTATTCACCATCCACCACCGCGTCCTCGCAAAAGCCGCCGCCGAAGTAGGCAGCAAAATCGACGCCGAAGAACAGTCCGCCCCCTCCGCCGTCGCCTGAGCTCGGAAGTATCTCACCTACCAATCTGTCACCCTGAGCACCCTGACTCGCCGTCGCGAGTTACGTCCCGGGATGAAGCGGCGCCGGTTCTCCCCAAAAGCCCCCGTGCCCCATCCTTTCGCCTTTTTCCTGGCGAAAGGGTGGGATACCACGTCACTCAATCAGCCCGTTCATCCTTGTATCTCTAGTTAAGCCGGGTAGCGGGTGGGCCCCCATCCTTTCCGCGCATTTTGCGGAAAGGG
>DASRLI010000265.1:0-3464 GCA_035648535.1 Occallatibacter sp.
AGGTAGGTGAGAGGCTTATGCAGACTCTTGAAGACCTTGTTACGACGCTCATTGGTGTCTGACATAGGCCCCTCATTCTGGTTGTGTGTGGAAGAGAAGTAGCGCAGAACTTCCTAGCCGCCCCAGAGCCAGGTGAGGACATTCGTTGCCATGATGGCGATACCGCTCCCCATCGCAACACCGGCCAGATTCTTCTTCGCGCCGGGTTCGCCGAAGGCGAAGCCGAAGCCGCCGATTACGATTGCAATCAATGCTGCGGCCTTCGCAATTGTGCCGGTGAAGAGGGTTTGAATCGAGGTGATGCCGCTATCGAAAGGCGAAGCATGAGCGGCGAGTGGATAGATGGAAAGGCACAACAACAGAACACCTCCGCGTATGAGGAAAGTCTTGCTGCTGTGTAGGGTCTTGGCTGAGATTCTGAGTCGAATGCGGGTCATCGGGAGCCTCCAACGACTGAGGTTCAGTCGTGATATGCCCGACACTATGGCCGAAACGAGTTCTCGTCCAATACTTGTTTTCTATGCACGGAGAGGCGCAGCCTATCCCACGATCACATCCGTAACCGCGTTCAGCTTGCCTTCTTGACGCGCGCCAAATCATCGCCCGTCACGCGTCCGCTCGGGCGTTTACGCCCGTCAACTTTTGTCTCAAGAGCGCACTGCTTCTCCATCCGGTAGGCGAGCATAGGAAGCACCGGTCGTATCTGTGCCGGATGACAGATGAACCCGGTCGTGACGGTGAGGTGGATGCCGGCAATGCTCATCATGGTCAGTTCTGGATCAAGTTTTGTACTCTCTTGAACCAAGCCAAATCCCTTGCCTGCTTTCACCAGATATTGCATTTCCGCCGGAGCGGACACGAAGTCAGACGGATGCAATTCGATACCAGACTTGGCGAACTTCCGCACCAGGGCGTCGTAGAACATGGGCTGATGAACGCGCCCGAAGAGGATGCACAAACGAGCTGCGATCACATTCTGGGGAAGTGTCAGTCCCTTGGCGAGCGGATCGTCGCGACGAAGACACACCAACACCCTCTCCTGACAGATTGGGTACATGTATAGCTCTTTCTGTGCCACCGGCAAACTGACGATAGCCGCATCTAGTCTTCCATCGGCAACCATCGTCGCCAGTTCCGCGGAGCACTCGCTTTGGGACTGAATATGCCCTCCAGGAACGAGTTCTCGGTAGCCGGTAAAGGCTTCTTCGACGAGTCTGTGATCTGCAAATGGTGAGTAGCCAAAGCGTAGCGGCCACTCAGTTCCGGTTTGATCGGAGGAAGTTGCCCGCACCGCGTGCTCCCGCATATGCAGCATCTTCCGAGCAAATACGAGGAACTGCTGCCCCGGCGCCGTCAGTGATGTCCCGGCCTGACTGCGTATGAAGAGATTAGATCGGAGTCCATCCTCAATCTGTTTGATCTGGGCGCTGAGCGAGGGCTGTGCGATGTTGAGCCGTTCCGCTGCTTTCCCAAAGCTGCATTCCTCTGCTACTGCCACAAATGACGCAAAATGACGAAATTCGGGTCCTTCGTACATGATTGCCACGACCAATCTACTCGGCGGCCAGTGCTGTTTGGCAATCGGTGGTTGCACTTGGTATGGTGCGCGCAAATCACTATTAGTTGCCTTACTTGGTTCATCCATTGTGGCGATAAGCAACCAAATCGACGCTGTGCAAATTGAAGATCGCTGTCGCATAGGCTCTGCCGAGGGGTGCATAGGAAACAAGTATTGGACAGGATTCACGACTGGCGCGAGGGTATGAGTATGCCGGGAAACACCATGAAACTCCGGCAAGCGGCACCCGTGACGGCGAGGACCTACCCAAATGACTTCAGCAGAGAGAATGGCGACGGAAGACATGAAGAGCCCAGCGATGTCCGTGCTGGTTAGAGCGGTTGCCGGCGAAGTGGCATCATTGCTTCGGATGGAGTTCGCACGTCTCGCTCCTTCCGATGTTGAACCCGTCTTGCTGAACGTAAAGCAAGCTGCCGTGTATTTGGGGCGTACAGAGCAATCCGTTCAACACCTCATCTTTCAGCGTGACATCCCGGTGGTGAGGATGGGACGCAGGGTTCATCTCCATCGCCGTGACCTGGATGCGTGGATTGAGAAGAATACTTACTGACGCGGCACGCACTAGCTTTTCTAACTACAATAGGTTATGGGCAAGAACGGGTATGGCAGCGGCTCGATCTTCTTACGTGGAACAATCTGGTGGGTTCAGGTTTGGGTCGATAACAAGCAGCTCTCGCAATCGAGCAAATCAACAAAGAAGTCGGAAGCAATCAAGCTCCGCGACAAGCTCCTGGGCAAGAAGCATCGCAGGGAAATCACGGGCGGTCCCGCAGAGAGCGTTCTCATCGCTGAGCTGCTCGATGACGTTCTCAAGAGCGACATCGAAGAATCCACGCGGTACATCTGGAAGCTGGTTGTCGAGAAGAGCCTCAGACCGTTCTTCGGGAAGACGCGAGGGGCAAGGCTCTCTACTGACCTGCTGGATCGCTACCGTGAGAAGCGAACGGGCGAAGGGGTCACACACGCTACCGTAAACCGTGAGCTGTCTATCCTGAGAACCGCGTTTCACAATGCACGGAAGAGAACTCCTCCGAAGGTTCATACGGTTCCCTACTTTCCAATGGTGAAAGAGACCACCGTCCGAAAGGGCTTCCTTTCGGATGAAACCTACTCGAAACTACGGGACGCCTTGGAGCATGAACTCAAACCCCTCTTTGTCAGCGCTTATGTGACGGGCATCCGAAAGGGAGAACTCCTAGCGATTCAGTGGCCACAGCTCAACTTCGAGAATAGTGAGATTGGACTTGAACCTGACGAGACGAAGGGCCGAGAGGGCCGGTCGGTTCCGATCCTTGATGGTGACATGCGGGATCTCCTTCTTGCCTCCAAGAAGGAACGCGATGAATCATGGCCGGATTCGCCCTGGGTCTTCAACCGTGGGGGCCAGCAGATTAAGGACTTCCGGGGTGGCTGGGAGAACGCCAGTAAGGAAGCTGGAGTCCCTGATCTAAACTTCCACGATCTTCGCAGGACCGCCGTTCGCAATATGCGGCGTGATGGAGTACCGCAAGTGATACGTATGAAGATCAGCGGCCACAAGACAGACTCAATGGAGCGCCGGTACAATATCGTAGATGGCGATGATTTGGCCGTCGCGAAGGAGTTTATGGAGCGCGGCATGAAGCTCCGCAAAGTGTAGTGGTTTTGTAGTGGTTGTACGAAACACCACGATACTCAGCGATACCGCACATTCAATAGAATCAATAAGATAACACCAAGCGATATACCGTGATACACTCATTCTTAGCTTGAGGTGCTAGCGCCGCAAGGCATAGGGGTTCAAGTCCCCTCCTCCGCACCAATCTCATAATAAAAGACTTAGAGGCAAATCGGAAACGGTTTGCCTCTTGTGTTTTTGGCGACTGTGGCAGTTTTTGTGGCAGTT
>DASRLI010000266.1:0-6529 GCA_035648535.1 Occallatibacter sp.
CCCATGGACGTAGTCGAGGACCAGGCCCAGCGGGCCCTGCTGGCTGAGGCTCTTCTGGCCGAGGTCAAGCCGCCCGAGGAGAATGAGGTGCAGAGCGCCGTGCAGGAGATCCAGGAGCGGGCTCTGGTAACCAGGCTGCGCGACCTCCGCTCCTTGATTGCCGAGGCCGAGCGGCGCGGCGATTTTACCGAATTAGCCCTGCTGACCCAGCAAAAGCTGGACCTTGACCGGGAGCTCCGCAAGTTGCACAACCACAGCGCCCCGCGGCCCTGAACGCTCCCCTCCAACTGGCCGAAAATGCTGCCTAAAATCGCCCGAATCGTGCGTCGAAATGACCCCCGCCGGCGTCTAATTGTTAGAGAAGGGATCGGGTAGCAGGCAAACCTCCCGGCCCGGCTATAGCATTTTCGGAATTGGTGTAGACCGAAGGCACTATGCTAAGTGGCTTTTTCCTCAAGAAAAAGCCACCTTTCAATGCTCTTACAAAGTCTACGTGTATTCCGAAAAATGCTCTTGGAGACAGTTCGCCTGGGATCAAGGCTTTAGCAACGAATTATTGCTGGGGCGGACCGGGCGGAATGTGGTAATCTATTGATCTCTGTGAGGATGCGCGCCCCTTTGCCCCACACATGAGCTTCGGCTCGCGGGCTAACCAGGCGAAACCTGAAGCGCCGTCATCCTCTTCCGAGCAACTACCTGAAACCGCTTCTTTTTTGCGGGTGACCGCAGATTTGTGTCCGCATGTGTGCGGAGATTTCCTTTCGGAAATCTTTATTTGCATGCTTGGGTCGGACCACGCACCGGCGCGCAATACGGTGCTGAATCTCGATTGCGCGGCTGCATGGCCAGGGATCACGCATCCCATAGGTAAGACATTCACGTCGGCGCGGCCACAAGGCAGCGGCGACTCAGAACGAAATCGGGCAGGACCCAGTATCCCTGGGCATGCCGTGGAGAGCAGGAAAAACTTGGCGATTGACGACAAATTCGAACACGACGTTGACAACATCATCGAAGTGGGCAAAGAGAAGGGCTATCTCACCTACGGCGACGTGAATGACATGCTGCCGGAAGAGATTGGCTCGGGCGACGACCTCGACGATCTGATTACGACCATCGGTACGCAGGGCATCGATCTGCTCGACGCCCCGAAGTTTCCCAGCGACAAGGATTTCGAGCTTGAAGAAGGGGAAGACGTCGAGCTCGACCTGACCCCTGGGACACTGGAAAAGACCAACGACCCTGTCCGCATGTATTTGCGTGAGATGGGCACCGTGCCGCTGCTTACGCGCGAAGGCGAAGTTGAAATCGCCAAGCGCATTGAGCGCGGCCAGCTCCGCGTGCTCAAAGCCATTTCGCGCTCGCCTATCGTGATCCGCGAGATTGCTGCCCTGGGCGAAGACCTCAAGCGCGGCGTGCGCAACGTAAAAGAAGTGGTCATCTTCGACGAGGAGGAACTCACCGAAGAGGTAGTGCTGACCCGCGTTAAGGCCACAGTGGCCCGCATTGACACGCTGGTGAAGCACCAGAAGAAGATTCAGGCATTCGAAGAGAAGCAGGTTGCAACCACGGCGTCCGCCAACAAGGCCAAGCTGAAAGAGGCGCGCCGCCTTCGCTGGATGATTGCCCGCGAGAAGGTCTTCATCTCTCGCATTGTGCGCGAGCTCAAGTACACCGCAATGGAGCGCAAGCGGCTGCTCGACAAGGTAAACAAGACCGTCGACACCATGCGCACCCTCGAGCGCCAGATTCGTTCGCTCGACCAGAAGCACGAAGCCTCCAAGTCCGAGGAACTCAAGAAGGAATATCGCCGCCAGCAGAAGAACTGCCGCGCCGATCTCGAGAAAATCGAAGGCGACGCCGGCGTATCCATCGGCGAGCTCAAGCGCACGCAGCGCGAAATGATCCAGGGCGACATGGACGCCGAGCAGGCCAAGCGCGAACTGATCGAAGCCAACCTGCGACTGGTTGTTTCCATCGCCAAGAAGTACACCAACCGCGGTCTCCAGTTCCTCGACCTCATTCAGGAAGGCAACATCGGCCTGATGAAGGCCGTCGACAAATTCGAGTATCGCCGTGGCTACAAGTTTTCGACTTATGCAACGTGGTGGATTCGCCAGGCCATTACCCGCGCCATCGCGGACCAGGCCCGTACGATCCGCATCCCGGTGCACATGATCGAAACCATCAACAAGCTCATCCGGACTTCTCGTCAACTAGTCCAGGAGCTCGGCCGTGAACCCAGCAGCGAAGAAATCGCGCGCCGCATGGACATCCCTGTCGCCAAGGTCCGCAAGGTCCTTAAGATCGCGCAGGAACCCATCTCGCTCGAAACGCCCATCGGCGAAGAGGAAGATTCGCACCTCGGCGACTTCATTGAAGATCGCCAGGCCGTCTCGCCCTCTGAAGCCGTCATCAGCGTCAACCTCAAGGAGTACACGTCGCAGGTTCTCCGCACGCTCACTCCTCGTGAGGAGCGCGTCATCAAGATGCGCTTCGGCCTCGAAGACGGTTCCGAGCACACCCTCGAAGAAGTGGGCCAGAGCTTCCAGGTAACACGCGAGCGCATCCGCCAAATCGAAGCCAAGGCGTTGCGCAAGCTGCGTCATCCTTCGCGCAGCCGCAAGCTCAAGGCCTTCGTCGAAGGCGTCAAAGAAATGTAATGCGGCAAGGTTGATGCCCTTTGAAAGGGCACTGAAAATACCTGATTGCGGCACTGTTATGAAAGGGCACGACTTTAGTCGTGCCGCAAACGAGCTTTAGCTGAAGGGTACGGGCTTCAGCCCGTACATCAAGCCAACCAGATCAACCGAGAATGGTAGGGGTGGGTTTTAACCCACCCAGCTATTTACCCTTTCGGTCTCCACCGGAGCCGAAGAAGAAAGAGCCGCAGCCTTGGAAGGGGCTGTGGCCCTTTTGTATTTGCGCCCCTTCCGGAGGGAGACCGGGTCCTCGTGGAAGCGTCTTCGTGCGGTCGGAGGGAGGCGTGGGTTTCAACCCCCGCATAACGCCAACACAATTGACGCGGGCTTCAGCCCCGGATGCACACCGGATGCCGGGTGCCCGATCGGAACATCCGAACTTGACCCGCCCCATCGACAAGCCTTTTGTACAAGCGTCGCCCCTGGAAGAGACGTATTTCCGCAAAAATCGAGCGAATTCGAGCATTTTGCGCGCACATCTCCGCGAAAATCCGCCCCCAAACCCATGAAATAAATGAGCTTAACCCCAAAACGCAAATTCCCCAAAATCGCCCCTTTTCCGGCCCCTCATCCGCCAAAAACATCCCTTTTTGCCCCGAAATGGCCGCTCAGAAGGTTACAAATCGCCATCCGCTCTGCGAATTGTCCAATTTTGTCGGAATTTTGTGTATCTACGCATGCACATTTGCCCCTGCCCTCCCGGCCGCATGGTTTACTCAAAAGTCAACATCCGGTGCACCGCCTCTGCCTACCAGCCGCTCGGCTATAATCGCGAGTTGATCCCGCATGAGCATGCTGCCGCGCGGCTATTTTCCTGCCGCTTGCCGTGGCTGTTTTGCTTCGTGCGATTGAAAGGTGAACTCATCCATGAAAAACATCACGCGCCGTCAGTTTGCCCAGGGCGTGGCCGCAACCGCCGCCGCACTCGCCACAGCCTCGCTCCCGAAATTCGCACTCGGCCAGCTTCACCCCGTCAGCCGGGAATTTCCCAAGGGCTTCCTCTGGGGATGCGCCACGGCCGCCTACCAGATTGAAGGCGGGGCAAAGGACGGTGGGCGCGGGCCGTCGGTCTGGGATACCTTCTCGCATACGCCGGGGATCACCGTGAACGGCGACACGGGCGACGTGGCCGACGACTCCTACCACCTGTACAAGGAAGACGTGAAGCTGCTCAAGAACCTGGGCGTGAGCACCTACCGCATGTCGATCTCCTGGTCGCGCGTCTTTCCCACCGGCAAGGGCCAGCCCAATCCGCTGGGGATGGACTACTACAGCCGCGTCGTTGACGAGCTGCTGGCCAACAAGATTACTCCGTACATCACGCTCTTCCACTGGGACCTACCGCAGGCGCTGGCGGGCGGCTGGCAATCGCGCGATACGTCAAAGGCATTCGCCGATTATGCCGCTTACGTGACAAAACACCTCGGCGACCGCGTGCATCACTGGATGACAACGAACGAGTTCACCTGCTTTACCGACCTTGGTTACAAGGATGGCAAGTTCGCGCCCGGCCTCAAGCTGCCCGCCGCACAGGTCAACCAGGTACGCCATCACGGCATCCTCGCGCACGGGCTTGGAGTGCAGGCCATTCGCGCCAACACTCCCAGTGGGACGCAGGTGGGCCTGGCGGAAAATGCCAACGTCTACGTGCCCATGATCGAGAGCCCGGAGCACATAGAGGCTGCCCAAAAGGCCACCCGCAACGAAAACGCTCAATTCCTGACCACGCTGATGGAAGGCAAGTACTCCGACGCTTATCTGGCGCGCGAAGGAGCGAATGCCCCCAAAGCGGAGCCCGGCGACATGGCGGCCATCGGCAGCAAGCTGGACTTTGTCGGCCTCAACGTCTACACAGCGGACTACGTCAGTGCCGACGGCTCAGCCCAGGGATACGCGATTGTGCCGCGCCCGGCATCGTACCCGCACATGACCTCGCCCTGGATCAACGTCACCCCCGAGTGCACCTATTGGACTATTCGCAACGTCAGCGACCTCTGGCACCCGCCCGCCATCTTCATCACTGAGAATGGCTGCTCCTCCGACGACGCGCCGAACGCCTCCGGCCACATTGAAGACACCGACCGCGTAATGTATCTCCGCAACCACATCACCAACGTCCACCGCGCCGCAGAAGAAGGCTACCCCATCAAGGGCTACTTCCTCTGGAGTCTGATGGACAACTTCGAGTGGTGCGACGGCTACAGCAAGCGTTTCGGCATTCATTATGTGGACTTCAAGACCCACAGGCGCACACCAAAGCGCAGCGCCCAGTGGTACCGCGAAGTAATTGCGAAAAATGCAGTGGAGTAGTCGCAGTCACAAGCCTGCAAGCTCGGTCTGTGCGCGGTCCAAATCTTCGGGCACGCCGATGTCGAGAAAGAATCCGTCGACCTCGTAGGCAGCGGGAGCAAGGCACTCGATCTGCGGGGCCAGAAAATCGACTTCGAATGAAAATTTTTCCGAGAGATTTGACGGCCATGGCATTGCCCTGCGCAGAACGTAGGCGCCCGCGTTGATGAACCCGGGACCCGAGCGGCCTTTCTCCTGAAAGCCGACGATGCGTTTTCCTTCGACGAGCACTCCACCATAGCGGGCTACGTCGGGCTGGTGCGTGATTGCGATCGTCAACGGGCCATGTTCGTCCTCATGGAAGCGCAACATGGCTGCGTAATCGGCCGACAGGAACGTGTCGCCGTTCAGCACCAAAACATTTTCTTCCAGTGCTTGAGACAAGGCCTTGCGGATCGCGCCTCCGGTGCCGAGGGGAACATCTTCGATCACGTAGTCAAGGGGCATTCCGCGGAAGGACGCGCCAAAGTGATTCTGGATGTTTGCATGGAGATGACCCACGGATAACAGCGCGCGCGTGCAGCCGGCGTTCATGAGCTGGTTCAGAAGGATTTCAAGAAATGGCCGGCCGGCCACCGGTGCCATGGCTTTGGGAATTCCGTCGAGCTTCGACGCGAGGCGCGTTCCCAGGCCGCCAGCCAGAACAATCGCTTCCATTGCAGGCTATTCCTTCGGCACGGCTGAGGCGCCGCGATTGGGGCCGAAATAATGCTGCTCAACGATCATGCAGAAGATGTGTTCCAGAGCCAGGTGTGCCTGCTGTATGTACATCGTCACATCTGAGGGAATACGAATGCAGTAGTCGCACAGTGGCGGCATGCTGCCACCGGTTCTCCCGCAGAGGCCGATGGTCGTGATGCCCATTTGCTTTGAAAGCTCGAGGGCGCGCAGTACATTGGGCGAGGTGCCGGAAGTGGAGATGGCAATGAACACGTCGCCGGTCTGGCCGAGCGCTTCAATCTGGCGGGCAAAGACACGCTCGTAGCCATAATCGTTGCCCACCGCCGTGAGGATTGAGGTGTTCGTCGTGAGCGAGATGGCGCGCATTGCGGGTCGGTCATCGCAAAGGCGGCTGACAAACTCTGCGACCAGGTGCTGCGCATCTGCTGCGCTGCCTCCGTTGCCGGCAACCATCAACTTATGGCCGGATTTCAGCGCGGACGCGGTTGCCTCGGCCGCCTCTTTGAGCGTGGCGTGGAGTGCGGAGTCCGCCTTTACAGCTTCGAGAACGGCCATCCCCTCGACCAATTTCTTTTGTATGAGATCGCTTATGGCACCCTCCATGCCTGCACTCCTCCGGCCGTGAAGTGACATCCGTAGGCCATGCCCCCATCGTGATTGGCGCGCAGGGCGGCTGCCACTTTGTCCTTGTGGATGGGGTCGGTGAGGAAGATCATGAACCCGCCGCCGCCCGCTCCGGAGATCCTGGCGCAATGCGCACCGGCCGAGAGGGCGCTGGCGTACAGGCGCTCGATGTG
>DASRLI010000267.1:0-21040 GCA_035648535.1 Occallatibacter sp.
TGGTATTTAGAGACTCGGTTCCCTTGCATAATCTAACCTGAGTAGTTACCTCGACTAGCAAGGGTGTGGGATACCCCACACGGTCAGTGCGGAAATGGTTGTCTGGGGCGACCGTTCCGGCTTTTATTGGTCAAGCATCAATACCGATAGATAGGGCGTATTGCGCCTGCACTGCGGCAGGGTCGAGGGATGACGCACGGGGTAATGCAAATGGTACGCGCGATGATCCTTCCTGGATTTGAGTTCGACCGGAGCGGAGAGGCAGCGGCATGACGAGCCGAATCGGTTTTGCGTGGATGCTTCTAATTCTGTTTGGTGCCGGGAGGCTAGCATCACAGGAAGCAGCGCAGGTTCAGGCCCAGGATAAAACATGGATAGAGGCCCGAATACGGGCTCAGGAAACACCGCAAGCGGCGCCGGGGTCAACTGAACAACCTTCTTTGAAGCCGAATCCGCTGGAGACTTTGCGCAATTTTGAACCGGCAGCGGATGAAGAGTACAGGCTCGGCAAAGGTGACGAAATCACCGTGGACTTTGCCGGGCGTCCCGATATGCTGGCCAAATTGATTGTCGGTCCGGACGGGCGCATCACGCTCCCGCTGGCGGGCGACGTAATGCTGTTTGGGCTTACGCGTTCAGAGGCGGCCAAAGCAATTGAATCCGCGCTGGCGAGTTACTATACAAACCTCGCGGTTCAGGTGACCATTACCAAGTACACGGCCAATCGAATTGTGCTGCTGGGTGCGGTCGATCATCCCGGCATGTTTACGTTCGATGGCACGCCGACCTTGCTTGAAGTCCTGGCCCGCGGTGGAGTCGAGGCCGGCCCCAACAAATCCGGTCAAAATCCCGAGGTAAACCAGGTTCCCGAGCGTTGCGCCATCTATCGCGGCAGCGACCAGGTGGTGTGGGTAGAGCTGAGGGCGATGATGCAGGTCGGCAATGCGCTGGCCGACCTGCGCCTGCGCCGCGACGATGTTGTCTACGTGCCGAGCATTAATGAGCGCTTTGTTTCTGTACTCGGCGAAGTGCAGCATCCGGGCGCCATTCCGTTGGCTTACAACTCGACACTGGCAAGCATTCTGGCTCAAGCAGGTGGAGTAACCGATCATGCGGGCAACAATCCGCATGTGCAGGTGGTGGACCCCGACAGCGGTAGCTCGCGAGTGATTTCGCTCAAATACCTGCTTAACCCTGCGAAGTCGATGGAAGTGACGCTGAAGCCTGGAGAGATCATCTTTGTGCCCAAGAGCGGGTTCTATAAGGGCACCTACGTTCTGGAGCGGCTGAGCCCGTTGGTGACGGTGGCAACTTTGGCATTTTACGCGGGGGTATTATGAACCCGCAGCGCGGCCAGTCCACTCCCACGCCTCGACGCCGTAAAGACGATGTCGCTCCCGGTTTGCCGCATCCCGTGAACGGCGCTGTCGCGACCGGCAACGATGACCGGCCGTTCTTCCGGCTGAACTTGCGGCGCGCGCTGCAACTGCATCGCCGGCTGGCTATTGGGATTGCCCTTGCTGGTTTGGTGCTGGCCCTGGCCTATGTGGCGATGACCTGGCCTGTGTATACAGCGCAGAGCCAGATTTATATCCAGCCTGTGCAACCGAAGGTGATGACCCAGGGCGGTGACCAGGGTGGGTCGATCAATCCCGCTGCCTACGATTCGTTTGTCCAGCAGCAGGTGCAAAGCGCCTCCAACCCGGAAGTGCTGTTGAACGCGCTTCACAAGCTAGGGCCCGGCGCCTGGCAGAAGAGTGACGAAAACGAACAGGCAGCTGCCGAGCGGCTTGGCCGATCCATTGAAGTTGTGCGAGCGGGGACCAGCTACGAAGTTACGATTACAGCGCGAGCGCGAGACCCGCAGCTGTCAGCGCAGATTGCAAACGCCGTGGCCTCCAGCATTGTGGAGAGAGCGTCGGGCGAGGGAAATGCCGGGGATGCGGAGCGACTCACCGTGCTTCGTGCGGAGCGGGATCGAATTCAAGACGAACTGAACGCCGACTACACCGAGCAGGATGCTCTAAACAAGCAACTGGGGATGGCTGCGGTGGGAACAGCGGCTCCAGACCTGATCGACAACGACATTGGCAAGATTCGCGAGGAACTGATCAAGGCTCAGACGGAGCATGACCAGGCCGAGGCGCGGTTTACGGCGATGAAGGCGGGACAGGGGAGCTCCTCAGCGGCGATCGATGCCGAAGCCGATGATATGGTGGCTGCGGACGCGGGCCTGACCAGCATGAAGACGTCGCTCAATCAGCGCCGTGCCGTGCTGATTACGCAGATGGCCAACATGACTCCCAGTAATCCCGCGTACAAGCTGGACGCGGCGGAACTGGCGAAGATCAACAGCACGCTCGACTCCATGATGAAGGAGTTGCGCGCCAGCGCCGCGTTGCGCATCCAACAGAAATTGCGTACGGATCTGGAACGGACCGCAGGTGTTGAGGCCCAGTTGAATGGGCAACTGCGTGATCTGGCTCAGACTGCGGCCAGCGCTACGCCCAAGCTGCAGCGGGTGAATGACCTGGCTACGGATATTGTTCGCCTGCGCGCGCGTTTCAGCAGCGTGGACGAGCAGTTGCACAATTTGATGCTTGAGGACAGTGCGCCCGGCGCCGTGCATTTGTCGGTGACCGCGGTGGCTCCGTTGCATCCGACAATCTCAGGAATTTTGAAGAAGGCATTGCCGCTGGCGTTGGGTGGATTGCTCCTCGGGCTGCTGGCGGCGTCCATCGCAAATCAGCTTGACTCCAGAATCTACATTGCCGCGGACATTGAACAGGTGCTGGGATATGCGCCGATGGCCGTGCTGCCGGATTTCGACGAGGTCTCAGACGAGGTGGCCGCGGAGCATTTGCTGCGGCTTTCGGCCGCGATCGAGCATGCCCGCAAGCAGGGCACACTGAGGAGCTGCATCTTTACCGGGACTAGTTCCGGGACTGGCGTAACCACGGTGGTGACGCGGGTGAGAGATATCTTGCAGGCCATGGGCAGGCCCACGGTGCTGCTGGACGCTTCGGGAACTCCGCCACCGTCGCCTCGCGCGAGTGTGGCGGCAAGCGGAAAGGAAAGTGCATCGGGCCAGCCCGCAACGCAAACGGGCAGCCGCTCGACGGCTCTATTGCAGAGGGTGGCCGCGGAGACCGAGATGCAGCGAGAGAGCCTGGTGCTGACTGACACTGCTCCGCTGGCTATCTCCGCGGAGACGGAATACCTGGCGCGCTTTGTCGATTGCGCCATCGTGGTTGTTGAATCTGGCGTGACCACGCGCGCGCAGGTGCTTGGCACGCTGAATACCTTGCAGCGCCTTGAAATGGCGGCCGTGGGGTTTGTTTTGAATCGCGTGGGACTGGCGAAAGCAGATCCGGATTTCCGGGATTCTGTGCGCGAGATTGAAAAGCATCTTCAAGCACAGAGCTTATCCGCAGCTTCCAGGCGGGCGAAGGAAAGCCGCATCCTTGACGATGAACCATTGCCTGAAACTGAGTCCGTTCCCAATGAGACTCCCTTGCTTGTGAACTTGGCGCCCGCGGTTCCGAAGCCCGCTCCGGAACCCGCTGCGCGCCGCCCGTCTCCGGAAATTCCTTTGTCCCCGGAGACTCACAACGATCAAGCGGAGGTGGCAGCGGAGCCGCCGCCTCCAGAACCTACGCCGCCAGCGCCGCATCCATCACAGCCTATGCCGCGGGCGGAGTCAGAGGTCCCGTGGTGGCTGTTGGATTCGCCGCCGCAGACCATTACGAAGTACCCGCTACCGTCAAAGCCGCGCGAACCTGCACAGCCTGCTTCTTCTATACCGAAGGCGGAGCCACAGGGATCTTCGGCCTGGTCCTGGGATGACAGCCCAAGCTTGCCGGGTGAGTTTGGGCACCGGGCCGTTCCGGATAACGTAGCGGAAATCGCGGAGGAAGTCGCACCGGAAGAGGCGCCGCAGTTGGAAATTGAGAAGAGCCCATATGAGACTCAGTCGCGGCTCAACAGCCTGAGGGGCGTACTCTTTTCGCTGGGGCTGAAGAATCTGAGCAAGTCAAGAGGAGCGGCGCAGGCAGGCGAGGAACCTTCTCCGTCACTGGAGAACGAGCCCGAACATACGGTTCTTGCGCGCCGGTTTACACCGTTTGCTGAATCTGCACCGATTGAGCCCACCCCGGCTAAAGCCGAAGCGCCAAGTGCTCCCGCAAGCCCGGTGATAGCGGAGCCTGAGTTTCTTCCCCCAAGGGAATTCGTTCCGATAAAGGACAGGGAGGCGTCGCGGGAAACCGGTTCTGGAGTTCGCTACGATCTGCTGGACGAGGACGACGACATACAGATTCTGCCGTCCAGGCGCGGCCAATACAAGAAAAGGGAATGACGGTTCCATTCGCTTCCTGGAGCTAAAGGCCGCCGCGCAAAGGCGAAAAGTTTCTTCATTTTCAGACCACAAACATACCTGTGATTCGTGTCACGAAGCCGTTTTGCGTTTCGACGCTAAGATGGTTACCCGTAAGGCCCCTCTACTAGCGAGACCGCGATTTCTTCACGGACTCGCCGGCATCTGGGACCAGAACACAATTCAGAGGTGGAGAAAATGACGGGTTTTGTCCCGGTAATGTGGTCCGTTTGGGGTTTATTGATTGTCCTTCTTGCCGTAGTCAACCTATATGCGTCGAGACTGGCTCGCGACGAAGAAGACCAGATTTTTCTTGGAGAAGGGTTCACTCAGGAAAGGTCCGCACAGGCGGAGATCATGGCAAAAGTCGCCAAGGTTGAGCCAGTCAAGCGATTGGTATTGTGGGCGCTGGGTGCGATGACGGTGTTCGTGCTCGGATACTACGTGCTGGATATCGTTAGACAATTCAGATAGGCAATTCAAACAGGCAGTGATCCAGAGCGTCAGCTAACCCGGAAACCCGGCGGCGAGCTTTTGCCGCCGGGACGGGAGCCAAGGGCGAACTGGGCATTGCCTGCATCATCCTAGTGGATGACGTTGAGTTGCATAAGGATGTCGCGAATGTAGTAGACGATGACAACGAGAGTCATGGCCAAGGCCAGCCACTTGGCCACGCGCAGAGGCGCCTGAACCTTGTTGACTCTTGCCACGATCGCCATTTGGGCAGCCTTCTCGTGATCGAATGAGTCATCCAGAAAAATCTGGTCGTCCTCATTCTTCTCCAGGCTTGAGCGATAGATATGGAGTGAGAGCATTAGAACAACGAATGCCCCCCATAGCGACCACATAATCGGAACAAATGTCATTCTCCACCTCCCATTGGCTTTCTGGTCCCAGATACCGGCGAGTCCGTGAAGGAATCGCGGCCTCGTGAGTAGAGGGGCCTTACGGTTCACCATGATAGTCCCGAAAAGGTATCGCTGTGTACCTCTGCGTTGATTAATTTTTGAGAGGGCCCTTTTTTGCCCTGATCGGCGCCCGGGTCCAGGCTGGAATCGGGTCGCCATTAGCTCGCTGGGAAGTCCAGCCGATCCTGCGACCTGCGCGCCCCGAGTTGCATCCAATGGAACGGATGGTACAAAAGGGGGCTTGTGTCCCCGCTTGCCTAACAGTACAGTTATAGATGACGGCAAGAAATCCACCATCCCTGGAGAGACCATGGCCACCGTAACCACAGCACCCGCACAGGAAACCGAAAAGAAGTCACCCCTATTTCTGACCCCGTCGGCCATTACCAAGGTCCGCGAGATCATGGCGACCCAGGATCCGCTACCGGCAGGGCTGCGCATTGGCGTCGTTGGCGGCGGCTGCTCCGGGTTCCAGTACTCAATGGCCTTTGAGAACCAGAGCGGCATGATGGATAAGGTCTTTACTTTTGAGGACTTAAAGGTCTTTGTGGATGCCACATCGTTGATGTACCTGAACGGATGCACAGTGGACTACGTGGAGACGCTGGAAGCAGCTGGGTTCAAGTTTGAAAATCCACAGGTGAAGTCTACCTGCGGCTGCGGCTCCTCTTTCAGCGTCTAACGACCGCGTTCCAACTTGGTTGTCTCTCACAAAAGGCCTGCCCCTTCCGGGGACGGGCCTTTTGTATTTTTGTGGCTGGTTGGGGCGGAGCCGGGGTTTTTGGCTATTGTTGAGGGGGAGTTGGCGTTGTCGGTGGGGACGGGTTGGAGCCAGAGCCTGATCCGGAGCCTGACCCTGACCCGAGGCCGATGCCGTTTCCCGAGCCAAAGCCTGGACCGCCGATCGGGGTGGTGCTGCTGCCGGCCGGCTGACCGATTGTTCCGGTGTTGCCCGACACGGTCCTCATGTCGGTGAGCGGGTCGTAGACAAACTCCCATTCGTTGTAGTGGTTCTTCTTCTTGTAAATCAAGATGGACACTCGTGGGCTGGCGGGCGAGAAGCCGATGATGCCGGCGCCGCCGAAGGTCTGCCCGCTGAGGCCGGTATCGGCGCCCGAACTGCCTGTGGAACCGGTGGTTGCGCTACCACTGGCTCCGGCGCCGCCTGAGGTGTCCGTGGGACTGCCGGCGGCGGGTGCCGGCGAGCCTGGGCTAGCTGCCGGACTGGTGGGGCCAAAGAGGGAACTACTGCCGATGGACGAGCCAGACCCTGAGCCTCCGTTGATTCCGCTTCCACCACTGGGTCCGATACCGGCCATAACCGAGCCGCCGGCGGAGCCTGCGCCAGCGATAGGTTGGCCGAAGAAACCCAGTGTCTGGGTCTTGGCCTGGCCAAAGCGGATGGGCTTCCAATCATCCTTGCCGGTCATTGGGTCAACGTATTTCTTGCGCAGGAAGCGGATCTCGCTGGTCTTCACCAGCGCTTCCATGTTGGGCGGATAAGCGTGGAACTTTCTGTAGTAGAGCTGGACGGCGCGAGTGTACTGCTTGCCGCGCTCCATGGTTTCGCGCTCGCGGTCGAGCTGGATTTCCTTGGCGACTCTGGGCACTGCAACAGATAGCGCGATAGTGAGAATCGCCAGCAAGAAGATGACCCAGAGAAGGATGTAGCCCTCTTCAGAGGAGTGATGTTGGCGGGTTGGACTTGGTCTGCTCATTGTTGTGATTCGCTTCTCATGAACCAACCCGGCTGAGAGTTTTGCTTCCCACCCTTTCGACGGAAGGCAACCACAGGTCCTTCGACTTCGCTCAGGATGACAGAATTGATCGTGCACGGAACTGTTTCTCGAGATCTTAGAATGCCGATAGAGTCAGTGTCTGCGTGTTGTTGTATGCCATGTCGGTGATCTGAACGCTGCCCGGCTTGATGGTGCCGACCCTGTAGCGATGATCGACAATCTCTCCGACCTTGGCCATGAAGATGTCGTCGCCGTGCGTGAAAAAGGCTTTCAGGGATTTGTCAGGGGCCAGGGTGTAGCCGAAGTACTTGAGGTCGATGGCCGGCGGACGTGGCGGACCGGCCACCACGGGAACGGTGACAACCGGCGCATCGGCGCGGGCGCTCTTGACCGGCGTTTCAATCGCTACCGGGGCGGATTCGGCTGAGAAGATGTTCCTACCGGTCCCGCCGTAATGCACGTCTTCGCTCTGCGAGAGCTTGTCAAAATGCAGGGCGGGGTCAATGCCGGCGTTGGTGAGCTTTTCCGCGTTGGGCTCGGCACTCACGGGGGCAGTTCCTGATCCAGTTCCCGCGGCCTGGCGATTGACGTCTGTCGCGATTGGAGTTGGACGCAGCGTTGGTGCAGGACCTGCGATCGCCTTGTAGAGCTGCCAGCCGCCGTAGCCGAGGATGAAGGTGAACAGCACAATAACCAGGTAGACCTGGCGCTTGTTTTCGGTTCCGAGTCGTATGGCCATGGCTACTCGACCTCCCTGGTTGAAGCGGAAGTCACGGGAGCAGCTTGCTCGCCTGTTTGCGGAGTCTGAGGCAATCCGCTGGCCGCTGCATCGGCACGGCGCAGCCAGGTGGAAACGCTCAGGCGAAGATTAACCTGCCCGCCCTGCTGGCCGGTAAGGGCCATCGATCGGATGACGAAGAACGTCTGATCGCGCTCCAGGCTGTTGACGAAGCGCATGATCTGCGAATAATCGCCGCTGATACCCGCTTCCATCAAGATTTCTGTCAGGTCCGGTCCGGGCTTTCCTTGCGAGTACTGAACCCGCGTGAGGCGCACACCGGAGGCCACTTCGAGATCGCCGATGCGTGCGGAGATGGAAGAATAGTTGCGCGGGATGCGCTTGTCGTAGAAGCTCTGCATTTGCGAGCGGGTTTCATCGACGCGCTTATCGAGGCCGCGCAGGGGGGCGGTTTGAAGCTCCAACGCCTTCAACTCAACCTGCTTGCCGGCAAGAACATCGGTGGAGTGGCTGTTGGTGGCGGCCCAGTCCATGCCGAGTCGAACGGACATCCCAATTACGAGTACAAGCAGAACCACAAACCCGGCATAGTGCCAGGTAAGCGGCGATTTAAGTCGCTCGCGCCACAGAGAGGTCGACTGGCCGTTGCTCATTGCGGACCTCCGGGCGTTGGATTTGGTTTATGCGCAGGGCCGGTATAGGGTGGCCGCACGCGCCGTTGAACAATCCCGGAATTTGCCTGGGGAGCTGCGGGCGGTTCTTCCGAGACCTCGTCGGTGGTTGATGGCGATTTCTTCAAAGTCCCCGCCGTCTTGATTTCCTGTGGCAAAGGCGGATTGTACTCGGCCAGCAGGTCGAAGTTGAACCTGTTCGAGGCACTTACCGGTTCCAGACGTTGGTTGGGACCGCTGTTGGTTTCGGAGTTTTCACCGACGATGCGAGGCTCAAGAAAACGTCTGGAGTGCTCCAGGTTCCGAACCAGATCGACGGAGCGGTCGCGGGGACCAACGACGCGGAGATGGAGCGTAATGTGTCCATCCTTGTTGCGAACGGGTTCGATGGTAGACACCATGACGCCACCAGGTAGAACGGTTTCGAGATTCTCCATGGCCAGGGTCCAGGAAAAGGCCTTCTCGTCGAAGAGCCTATTGAGGTCGTTCGCCTGGGTAAGCAACTGCGCGTTGTCGGGCCGTTGCATCAGGGCCTGGTAGTTCTGCCGCTCCTGGGTCACGCGGGCGATTTCGCCGTCGAGGGAGTGTTCGCGGGCGCGGGCTTCTTCGGCCTTCTGATGCAGAGCGCGCAGGCCGAGCCCAAGGGCGATTGCCAAAAGGGCAAGAATGCCCATGCCGATGCGCAGACGCTTGATGGCCGGCCCGAGATCGGCGAATGGGCGAGTGGCGAGATTGAGAGTTACGCGCATGAGCTAACTTGCCCCTGCCAGTGCGCCGGCGGTTCCGGCAATGTTTGCATGTCCTAGCGAGGTCATGGCTCCGGTATCAGGCCGCGGCGCGAGGTCGATGACATTCAGGTCCGGGTTGTCGATCCAGTGAGCGAACTCGGTGGTGTCGTAGCAACCAGCATAATGAAGTTGGCGAGCGGGTGCCTGGAGTTTGTCTTCAAAGTAGGCTGCCGCCACGGCGATGCCCCGCTGAATTTCCGAGAGGTGGAGGGCGGGATCTTCAGGCAGGTCGAGGGTGCGATGGAGCAAAAGGTCGCTGCCGTTGGTGATGGAAGTGGTAAGCGCGAGGGGACTCAAATTGGCGGCCAGTACGGCCTCCATGGAATCGATGGCCTCAAGGGCAGCCAGGCTCGAGGGCAGGACTGCGCCCGGATCGTACCCGGCAGCGCGAACTGCGGCTTCATATTCGGCGAGGATGGGGCCGGGCAGAACGGCGGTGAGAACTTTCAACTCAGTCTTTCCCTGGGTCAGCACCTGGTAGCTGACTCCGGCGTGCTCCACATCGAAGGGGACCATCTTGCGCAGGCGGAAACGCAGCACCTGGATCGCTTCGGCGGCCCGTGGGGGCAGGGAATCGAAATCCAGCATGAAGACCCGGACCACCGTGTCGGGTAGAACCAGCGTGACGGCGCGAGTGCGCGGCGAGACATGGCCGAGTGCAGAGCGAATGGCGGAGGCGACTGTTTCCGCGTCACGGATGTTGGGCTCGCCGATGCCGGGGACGAGCGCACCAGGCGGCAACGGGACAAATGCGTAGACGGGCGGTTCTCCCGATCCCGGCAACGCTGCGGCGAGCACTCCTTCAGGAGAAAGCTCCACCGCGGCCGGCGGACGTCCGCCGGGCTGGGTGCTAATTCTCGCCTTGCGCAGAATAGATCTCACTATCGGGATGCCTCAATAAAGGTTACCTTGTTGATCTCCTTGAGTGTAGTGAGGCCGCGCCGCACGCGCTCAAGTGCCGACTGGCGCAGGAAACTCATTCCTTCTTTCTGGGCCAGCTTGCGAACTTCAGAAGTGGGCTTCTTTTCCAGAATCAACTCACGGATCGGGTCGGTCAAATCGAGCAGCTCATGAATCGCGGTTCGGCCACGGTAACCGGTCCCTCCGCACTCCATGCAGCCGGTACCTTCGCGGAAGCCGAACCCGTGCCACTCGGCGGGGTTAAGGCCGCTGATCAGCAGAGCGTCGTCGTCGTAGTAGACAGTGTGCGCGCAGTATTCGCAGATGGTGCGCACCAACCGCTGGGCCAGAATGCAGTTGAGAGCGGAGACAAAGTTGTAGGCTTCGACGCCCATGTTGAGGAAACGGCCGAGGACGTCGACCACGTTGTTGGCGTGGACGGTGGTGAAAACGAGGTGACCGGTAAGCGCGGAGTTGATGGCGATCTGCGCCGTCTCCTGGTCGCGGATTTCGCCGACGAGAATCTTGTCCGGGTCGTGGCGCAGGATGGAGCGCAGACCGCGCGCGAAAGTCAGGCCCTTCTTCTCGTTCACTGGAATCTGGGTGATGCCGCGAATCTGATACTCAACCGGATCCTCAATGGTGATGATCTTGTCTTCGTCACTCTTGATTTCATTGAGCGCCGCGTAGAGGGTTGTGGTTTTTCCGGAGCCGGTGGGGCCGGTGACCAGCACCATGCCGTAAGGTTCACGAATATAGCGGCGGAAGCGGCGCAGGTCCTCTTCGGCGAAGCCGACTACATCAAGCGTAAGGTGGCGGAACTTTTCGCTCATCGATTCCTTGTCGAGCACGCGGAGGACGGCGTTTTCGCCATGGATGGTGGGCATGATGGAGACGCGGAAGTCGATGAGCCGGTTCTTGTAGCGAACGCGGAAGCGGCCGTCCTGGGGAACTCGGCGCTCGGCGATGTCGAGTTCGCTCATGATCTTGATGCGCGAGAGGATGGTGGCGTGGTGCTCGCGGGCGATGGGCGCCATGGCCGCCTGCAACACGCCGTCGATGCGGTACTTGACCACAACTGAATCATCGTTGGTCTCGATGTGGATGTCGGAGGCGCGGCGTTCAAGAGCGGTGAAGATGGTGGTATCGACGAGGCGAATGATGGGGCTGATATCTTCTTCGCTCGTCAGCTTCTCAATGGAGATGTTCTCGTCCTGGTTGTCGTCGCCGGTGAGCACGTCGAAGGTGAGGCCTTCGCTGGCTTCATCGAGAACGCGCTGCGACTGCTCGGTTTTTTTGAGCAGGTCAGTGATCTGCGAGAGAGTGGCTACGCGGGCAAGAATGCGGTGGCCGAGCAGGCCGGAGATTTCATCCAGCACCATGAGCCGCGAAGGGTCGCTGACCGCGATGACGAGAACTTCCTGCTGCTGTTCGATGGGCACGAAGTTGTAGCGGAACATGAGTTCGACGGGGACGGTGCGCAGCAGATCGTGCTGAATCTTGAAGTTCTTGAGGTCGACGAACTCGGCATGATAGCGGTGGGCCAGCGCTTCAGCCTCGCTCCGCTCGTCAGGACTAGTGGGTACCGGTAGTGTAATCACATTTGGATCAGCCATTGTGGATTACCCTTATCCCCCGCTGACCTGGCCCAGCGAAAAGATGGGCAGGTAGAGCGAGATGAGAATGAAGACCACGACCACGCCCATGACGATGAGAATGGCCGGTTCGATCAGCGCGAGGGCCGCCGCCAGCGCGGTGGACACGTCCTCTTCAAAAAATTCAGCGACGGAGTTCAGCATCTGCGGAAGAGCGCCGGTCTGCTCGCCAACCGTGATCATCTCCGAAGCGAGGTCGGGGAATACGCCAGTGTTTTCCAGCGACTCTGCCAGGCTCTTGCCTTCGCGCACAGTGACGATGGAGGAGTAGACGGCTCTGGAAACCCTGCGGGAGGAGATGGCGCGCGCCGCCGTTTCGAGCGATGGCACCAGCGGTAATCCACCGGTGAGTAGCGTGGAAAGCGTGCGCGAGAAGAGCGCTACCTGGTACTTAAGCCAGATTCTTCCGAATACTGGCAGCCCAACGCGGACGCCATCGATAAAGTCCCGCCCGCGTTCGGTAATGGAAAACCGGTAACCTGCCGCGGCGATGGCCAGCACGATGAGAAGGAGCCAGAGGAAGTTGTGATGCAGCCACTTGCCGAAGGCGAGCAGGCCCATGGTCATGGCCGGCAGTTTTGAGCCCATCTGGTCATACAGAAGGGCAAACTGCGGCACTACCACTGCGAGCAGAAAGATCATGAGCCCGATTACCAGCGTCATGAGCAGGGCAGGGTAGATCAGCGAGGCGGTCAGCTTTTTGCGGAAGGTGAGTGAAACCTTTTGGAAGTTGACGTAGCGCTCAAGCACTTCAATCAGGTTGCCGGAGCGTTCGCCGGCCAGCAAGGTGGTGGTGTACATGACCGGAAAACCGCTTTGTGCCTCGAAGGCCGCCGACAGCGCTTCGCCGGTCTTGACGCGGTTTGAAACATCTTCCAACTGTGCGGCAAACTGGGCGTTCTTCTGGATCTTGCCCAGCATCTTGAGGGAGCCGAGAATGGGCAGACCGGCGCGGATGAGCGTGAGGAACTGCTGATTGAAGATGAGAAATGGCTCGAGCTTGACCTTGCGTCGCGAGAGGCCGCCAAAGCCGCCCCGGGCGCGGACTGAGAAGACGTGGTAGCCGGCATGGACGAAGCGGTTGCGCAGTTCTTCGGCGGTGGCCGCCGTCTGCACTTGCTCCTGCACCCGTCCACGCTCATCGGCCAACTTGATTACGAACTCTGCCATGCTTCTTCTCGCCGGACTGGAGGTTCCAGTATTTCCAAGAGGTTTTTACCTATTTTCAGGGTACCAGCTTCTGCCGCCTGCGCTCGTAATGGATAGACGTGAAAGGAACTAGCAGCGCTCATGGTGGCCCGGGACTGCCCTGTGGCAGGCTCCATCACTGGAAATTCCTGAAAAACGGGTTCATCACAACAAAAAAATAGCGTGCACGTGCCGCTTCGGGTGTAGCCTGCAAGAGCCGGGAGCCCCAATTCAAAGCCCGGCGAAAGAGGAGGTAAGTTCATGATCGGAGAACAGATCGGCGAAACCAAAGGCAAGAGAACGGTGCGACGGGTCATTTCCGTCGACCCACCCACCGCAGAAGTGTCGTTTGAAGACAGCGGCCACATGTTGGGTGTTCCTACCACTGGTATGGGCACCTACACATCCGTCATCAGTCCTGACGGTTCGATTCTTGGCCATGGCCAGGGGATTAACTCGACCAACGATGGCGAGGCCGTGGTGTGGACGGCAACGGGTTCGGGCAAATTCGGACCTGGAGGTTCGGTGAGTTACCGCGGGATGTTGTTTTTCAAAACCACTTCAAAAAAGCTGGCCAAGCTAAACAACACCTGCGGGGCCTTCGAATACGAAGTAGATCCCGCAGGCAACACTGTTTCCAAAATCTGGGAATGGAAGTAGTGTGCGGTATCGCTGCGCCTGCGTGATCTTTCTTCAGGTCTGGTTTCGGCCCCATCGATTGATCCGCCGGGCGTCCTGAGCCTCTTTTCCGAGGTTCACCCATCCACACCTCCCCCAACAAAGACTTTCATGCTCATTGCTGCATGGCCGGGTGCTCCGATTCTCAACTTTGAGATATGGGTATCTCTCCGGCTTCATTCCCGCTATGAAGTGTCGTCCTGAGTCTGCTCAGCGCCTTCAATGAACCTGTATCCTGATTGCATTCCATTTAGCGCCCGGCAATGTGGGGCTGCGGATTGGTGCAAAGGATGGATTCCATGGGGCGGGAGGGCCGGTTGAGATTAAGCGCGAGGACGTTGGCTTTCCTGCGGAGGAAAGGGCGTGCGATCTGCGACCTGCTTGCCGTATGCGCAATTGGCGCGATGCTGGTGGCGGGCTTTCAATCGATGCCGGTCGTGGCGGTTGTGGTTCCCTATCCCCACGATCTGGGACAGGTCAGTTTTGCAGTGGGGGGCGACGTGATTCCGCACCAGGCGGTGCGCGAGGCTGCTGCAGCGGCCGGGCACGACACCGAAGGATGGGCCGCGCTCTTCAACGACGTGAGCGATGTTTTCCATGGCGCGGATTTTGGCTTCGTCAACATGGAAACACCGGTGGCTCCGGCTCACTCGAAGGGGTCAAAGCCGTTCATGTTCGATGCGCCGGTGGCGCTGCCCCAGGCGCTGAAGGCCAGCGGCATCAAGATTGTTTCGTTTGCCAACAACCATGTGATGGACCAGGGCTGGGCGGGCTTTGCCGAGGCTCGCGAACACTTGCGCGAGCAGGGGCTGCTGTTTGCCGGCACGGGTGATACGGCACAGCAGGGTTGGCAGCCGGTGATTACAGAGGCTAACGGGATCAAGGTTGGCTGGCTGGGCATGACGCGCTGGCTGAATGGCAATCGCAACCCCGATAAAGATGATCAACCGCATGTGAACTTCTTCCCGTATCAGGACTCGAAGGGGGGAGAGGCCGGCGGGGCACCGGGGATGGACGAGGCGGGCGTGATTGAAGCGGTGAAAGCGGCTCGTGCGCAGTGCGATCTGCTGGTGATTTCGATTCACTGGGGGATTGAGTATGCGACTGCGCCGCGGCCGGAAGATGTGGATGTGGCGCACAAGATGCTCGACGCGGGAGCTTCGGTGATTGTGGGTCATCATCCGCATGTGCTGCAGCCGGTGGAGACCTACAAGACCGCGGATGGGCGCAATACAGTGATCTTTTATTCGCTGGGAAACTTCTTGTCGAACCAGTCGCGGACTTACGTTGATGGACTGATGCCGGATAAAGATGGCGACCCGCGCGACTCGATGATTGGGTTGTTTTCCGCAGTGCGCAGAGATTACGGGCCGGGCGGCGTGCGCGTGGAGCTGGGGCACGTGGGGATGCTGCCCGTGTGGGGCGAGAATAATCGCAACGAGCTGGCCAGCGGGCGTACGAAGACGCCGGTGATTCATCCGGTACTGATTGATCGTGAGATGCCTCGGCTGCAAGCTCGGCTCGACGAGTTGAACAAGAATGCGGAAGCGAACAAGGCGAATCCGAGTGCGCCGGCGCTGACTGCCGAACAGCAGAAGGAATTCATTGAAGTGACGAATCAGTTGAAGGTGCTCGATGACCGGCGGCAGAAAATCCTGGCGCGCACGGGCGATGAGTATGTGACCGATCCGCCCAAGCTGCCGGCCAAACCTTGATCTGCGCTGCAACTGCCCCCACTTGGATTCGAAAGCGGGTTGCGCGCCTCAGCCACCCCAGGAGGCAAGTCTCGCAATGATCTCAACCAGACAGCACGCAGAGGGATGGATCAATGTCACGAGCTACGATTCAAAACCGTACGACGAGACTGGTGGCCTCGCGATTTTCGAAGTGCAAATCACGGAAGATTTCATTGGTGATTTTGCGGGCACGGGCACGGTGCGCTTTCTTATGGTATCGCACGCGGAGGGCAGTTCCTATTTCACCGGAATGGAGCGATTCGAAGGCAAGCTAGGAGATTTCTCCGGCTCTTTTATCATGCGAAACTCGGGGATGCGTAAAGACGGCGCGGTCCACTCTGAATGGCATGTTATTCCGGGGTCGGGTACGGGCGAATTGAGCGGACTGCGCGGCGTGGGCGGCTGCCGCGCCGCCGAGGGCGTTTTTCTTGACTACTGGTTTGAGTGAGCTGCGTTAGTAGCCACTGGCTACCAGCCAGGCTTCGGTCAATTCGAGGTCGGGCTTTTTTTGTGCCTGCATCTCGGCGTGCGCCAGCTTCACCAGCACATCGGCTTCCACGTTTACCGGTGCACCGGTGCTGAGCGTGTGGAGATTGGTGCGCCAATAGGTGAGAGGCAGAATGGCGATGGTGAGGGTCTCGCCGTCGAAGTCGGCAATGGTGAGGCTGATGCCTTCAACCGCAACTGAGCCTTTGTGCACCATCCAGGGGCGGACATTTTCGGGAGCGCGGACTTTGAGGGTCCAGTCGGTGGTCTGGATGTCGAAGTGTGGGCTCGAACGGGGGACGACGGGATCGAGGGCGGTCATTACGCCGCAGCCGTCGACGTGGCCTTGCACAATGTGGCCGCCGAGAGGGCTGCCGGCGGCGGTGGGCAGTTCGAGATTGATCTTTGCACCGGGTGCAAGAGAGCCGAGCGAGGTCTTGTCCAGGGTTTCCTGCGCGAGGTCGGCGTGGAAGAGTTTGGGGTCTACGTCGAGAGCGGTGAGACAGACGCCGGAGACGCCGAGGGAATCGCCTTCGCGGAGGCGGCCGGCGAGGCCCGGAGCTTCGACGGTGAGACGGCGAACGCCGCCTGTGTCCTTGAGGCTGACGATGGTGCCGGTCTGCTCGATGATGCCGGTGAACATGGGTCTATTTTAGTGGACAGGGAACAGTGGACCGAAAAGCCTCTCGGCTGAGGTTCCTCCGATCCCAAGTCCCAGAAGCGACGCATGGAGCACCCGGCGATTGCGCGGGGTACCCCCATGGGTATTCTGCAAATAAATTCCTTATTTTCATGGGTTTAAGGAGCATCACCCGCTCTAAATTCCGGGCAGGATTGAAGTTATTTGCAGATTATTCATTCTAAAAGAGTTACGGTTTCTCTACCATGGAACCCCGCTCCGTTTCCCGCGAATTCCCGCTCGGTGCATGGAGGCATTGATCTGCATCCATTGTGCATGAGGCTCATGTAATTCTCTGCAAGGGAGCACATCTCCAAGCAAGGGCAAATTTCTGGCAGAGTCGTCATGCGCGTCTTCGGCACAAGGCCTCTGACTGAATATCGGCCCGCAAAGCCTAGTTGCCGGCTTCTTCGAGGGAGCTATTCAATGGGGGCGCAGAACAGGTGAGGGCTCGATAGGTGAGGTAGAGGCTGGCGCGCCAGCGGAGGATCATGCCGAAGGCCAACACGAAGAAGAGTGCGCCGGTTTGTTCGAGGGTGAGGATGGAATCGAAGTAACCGCGGGCTGCGTAGCGAACGACGGCCAACACGATGATTACGGCGAAGAAGGCTCCTGAACGCTTCATCATGATGGCATCGCCTTCGCGGCGGAGACTTGATGTGGCCAGCAGCGGCCAGGCGAGCAGGATGGCGCCAATCAGGAATGCGCCGATGGCCCAGGTGAACGGGAAACGGAAGGCGGGGACAAAGAACATGCAGAACCCGGTGGCCATGCCCAGGGGCGGGATGAGGATCTTCCTCGCGGTCACGGCGGTGCGGCCTTCGCGGACGCGCCAGACGAGCACGGTGCAGAGCCCGAGGAGGGAGACGATGGCCGTGAAGACGGTTTTGGACAGCATGGAAGGGGCCTTTCTGATTTGATGCGACGGGCGGGTGCGACTAGGAGGGTCCTGCATCAATTATATGTTCGATGTCGGGAAGACGCGAGGCGGTTCGCAGAGTTGGTAATCGAATGTCTCAGAATTGAGCCCCAGGGGGTACCGGCTGTCCGAACTATGAGTATGCAGTGATCGGAGAACCGAGCCGGAAATACCTATGGATTCTGAGCCGCACTCCGAAGATGGACGATGCGCTCTTTGCAGGAATCACGAAGCGCCTGGCGGATCAGGGTTACGATGCGTGGAAGCTTGAGCGGATGAAGCAGACGGAATAACGGTGGGTTTGGACGCGTTCTGCAGAAGAACTTCCTCAACGCATCGATTGCATCGATCGAGGACAGTCTCTCATGAGTTCCTGGTAGATGACCGCGAAACCGGGCGGAATGTCCTGGTACGCCGACAGTGCCGAGGAGCGACTGCGGATCTTGAGACTCCGCTCCCGATGAACGGGGCAATTGAGGTCGTGGTATCCGGCCCTTTCGGCAGGAAAAAGCTGAAAGGATGGGGTACGGGAGCCTCTGGGGGCAAGCCGGCGTTGGTTCATCTCTGGACCTAACTCGCTGCGGCGAGTCAAGCTGCTCAAAATGACTCCGGCTTATTCTGCAAATTACCGTTTATCCATTGGAGTTTGGATTAGTTTGTAACCTGCCGGCACGTCGAAGTGCGATGGGTCGATGGGGGCGGAAGAGAAGTTCGATGAAGTGGTCTGAGACTCCATAAGGACCGCGCTGGTGGGCGGAGGCGTCTTCGAGTTTTGATTGGCCGGCGGTGGGTCGTCCTGTTTCTTTTTGCCGAAGCCTCCGAAGGGAAGGTGGCTAGTGAGCGCGGATGCGGCGCTCTGCTTGGCGACATCGCCTCCACTGGGCATGGCGGGCGAGGAGTCGGGAGGCAGAGGAGCCTCAGAGGCAGCGGGCAAAGGCTTTCCATCGGTGGTAGTCCCCATGCGCATTACCTGCATCACAGGCACTCCCTGAATCTTCTGCATCTCTTTGGCCATTTCGGCGAGGCCCTGAGTGGCGCCGGGGTTCTGGGCAAGCATCCTGGTGAAGTCCATTCCGGTTGCGGCCGGCATCGTCCCCATTTTCGAGGCCATGCGCATGTAGAAATCGCGGACCTGTGTGTATCCGGGAATTTCCGGCACGACCCACATGTCGTTGGTGATGGCCATGGTTCCAGTCTGCTTCGTGTTCTGGTCGGTGGCATTCATCATCATCGTCAAGATGGCTTCGGTGGTTGAGAGGCCGCTGACCTGCCTCACCGTGCCGGTCTTGCGCACGTGGACGTCAAAGCTCATCTTGACCTTGTCTGCATCTGGATTGGGGGCGGGTGTGCTGGCGGCATGCTCTGCCTGCCGCTTTTCCATCTCCTGCTGGGCTTTCGCCATCTGCTCCTTCATCTGCTCAAAAGTCATGACGGTGTAAGTCCGCTTGGCGGTGTCGATGCGGGTGATTGTTTCCTGGTCGAGGTCGATGATCTCAACGTTGTCGGGGGAAACATTCGCAAGGCGGTTGCCTTTGAGATAGACGGAGGTGACGATGGGGTCACCTGCCTTGCGAGCCTGTGAGCTCAGGGCGCCGGCCATTTTGAGCATGCTGAGCATAGAGCCGCCCGTGATCTGTGTGGTCTGCTGGTAACTGAAGTCGGCGAAAAGCAACGTGGGCATGGCGAAGACACACGCCAGCAGAGTCAACTTTTGAATAGTACGCATAGGACACCTCCTGATCGGGAACGGCGCAGGGATGACAGATTAGTGCGGTAGGCACGCATTCGACGACCGCATCGGAGTATAGCCTCATCGGTGGGGCGGGTCAATCGAGCGGTTCGCGGCGGGGACGCATCAGGAGTTTCAAATCCGTCATTGATCCATGCGCGAGTTCTATTCTCACAAGATCCATGGATTCTGTGGCTGGGAATCTTCGAAGTGGGCCTGCGAGTAACGGCAAGAGAGGAATTCAGAGGCGGGCTCGTCAGGAGTTGTTGGAGCATCAGCGCCTTTCTGGACGCGCGGGAAAAGTGCAAAGGCCGGGCCCGAAGGGCATGTTGTCTGTGCATTCCTTCAGGAGCCTGAAGGCTCATGCTCCCTCCGTAATTCGAACGCGCGGCTGTGCTGACTACCCCTGTCTTAAGTGGACGATTTACGGCTGTTGGGTTGGCGGCCAGGGGTCTTTGAGTAGGGAGCGGAGGCCGAGGTCGTTGCCGTAGCGGTCGACTTCGACTTCGGTCAGGTGGATGGGGGGAGCCATTCCTTTGAAGGCGGGGACGGCGTCGGAGCCCATAATCTGCGGGGAGACGAAGAAGTGAGCGCGGTCGACGAGGCCGGCGGCAAGAAGGGCCGTGTTGAGGCGGGTGCCGGTTTCGGTGAGCAGGGTGAGGATGCCTTCTTCGCCAAGTCGATCGAGCACCTTGCCGAGAGGAACGCGGCCCGCCTCGGCGGGGAAGACTTCAACGCGGACGCCGCGGTTGCGGAGTTCAAGGATGCGGGCTTCGTTGTTTGAGACGGTGAACACTACTACATCGCTTTGCGCGGTAGCCACCATCTTGCAGTCGAGAGGCATGCGCAGGGCGGAGTCGAGAACCAGGCGCTGCAAGGGGCGGCGGCGGCGGAGACCGCTGCGGTCAGTGAGCATGGGGTTGTCGGCGAGCACGGTGTCAACGCCGACCATGACGGCGTCGGCCTGCCAGCGGAGGGGCTGCACGGCGGCGCGGGCGGCCTCGCAGGTGATCCAATAGGGCTCGCGGATTTGGTGCTGGCCGGCTGGCGGGGCGATGCGGCCGTCGAGGGTCATGGCGACCTTCATCAGGACCAACGGACGCTTGTGCTGGCTCCAGCGGGCGAAGCCTTCGTTGAGGCGGCGGGCTTCTTTCTCGCAGGGGCCGATGGTGGTTTGCAGGCCTGCGGCTTGCAGGGTCTGCATGCCGTGGCCGGCTACTGCGGGGTTGGGGTCGATGGTGGCAGCGACGACGCGGCCAAGACCGGAGGCGATAAGCGCCTGGGTGCAGGGTGGGGTGCGGCCGGTGTGGTTGCAAGGCTCGAGGGAGACGTAGGCCGTTCCGCCTTTGAGTCGGTCGCCCGCATGCTGCGCAGCTTCGCGGAGGGCGACGACCTCAGCGTGGTCGAGGAGGTCGTACTCGTGCCAGCCTTCGCCAACGACCTGGCCGGAGCGATCGAGGACGACGCAGCCGACGGCGGGGTTGGGCGACGTGACACCGATGCCTCGGCGGGCCAACTCGAGGGCTCGCTGCATCCAGTGGGTGTCTTGGTCGGGTGCGGTCATTGTGCCTTGGATTTCATTTATAGCAGCTTAGATAGGTCGGTCGATTCGCGGTTCGGTGGGACGGGCCGGTTGAGCGTGGTCCTATCCCGCCCTTTCCGCAGAAAAAAGCGGAAAGAATGGGGCACGGCGGATTCAAGCTCCAAGGGCAACAACGCATCATCAAGACCAGCCACGAGATGCCAGGAGACAAGCCATGGAAAAGATGGAAAACAAAGAACGTTTCCCACTTTCCCACGGCACGGCTACGGCTATCTTTATGGATCTATTCACGGAATCTGTTGCACTT
>DASRLI010000268.1:0-9000 GCA_035648535.1 Occallatibacter sp.
GCGTAGCGGTGAATGCTCATTGGATACGGAGAGATAATGACTGGAAACAAGCACAACCCCGAAGGGAACAGTAACAGCGCTGGCGAACCAGATCCAGGGCCTTACTGGCGGCGCATGCATCGTGACTGGCGCTTCTGGATAGGCGCTGTCTTCATGGCTGCCGCTCTCGCTATCTATGTTCTGAGTGGCGATCTGGCGTGGGTCCCAAATGGACTTCGGCAACCTGCGATGCCTGCGAGTGCTGCGAATTGAATCCACACTTCCGCCTGCCTCAGCGATAGAACGCTCCCATCCAGGACACTGGTTTTCACAGTCGTCGCGACCACAGGAAGGCCTCATGGAATGAAGGCCTCCGATGATGAAAGTCGGGTAACGAACCGTGAGTGAAATGCCCTTATATCCATTGCGCTTCGAGCCGATCTACCAATACCGTCTGTGGGGCGGCCGCCGCTTGGCCAGCCTGCTCTCTGCGCCGTTGCCGGGCGATGGACCTATCGGCGAAGCGTGGGTGCTAAGCGACCGCACCGACCACCAAAGCGTGATTACGAATGGACAGCTTAAGGGCCAGACGCTTGGGCAAGTGATTGAGCAGTTCCGAGAACAGCTGATGGGGAAGCTTTCTTCGCGCTTCCACTGTTTCCCATTGTTGCTCAAGTTTCTGGATGCGCGCGAGATGCTCTCAGTGCAAGTGCATCCCAGCGATGATCCCTCTGAGCTGATTCCAGCGGGCGTTACGGCAAAGACCGAAGCGTGGGTTGTAATTGAAGCTGAGAAAGGGAGCCAAATTTATGCCGGCCTGAAATCGGGCACAACTGCCGGCATTCTGAGAGAGTCGCTGTGCGACGGAACCATTGCGGAACATCTTGTGAGCATCTCCCCGAAGTCGGGCGATGCCGTATTCATCCCTGCGGGAACGGTTCACACTCTGGGCAACGATGTTGTGGTTTTCGAGGTTCAGCAAAATAGCGATGTGACATTCCGACTTTACGATTGGGGCCATATCGACCCTGAAACCGCGGAGCCGCGGCCGCTCCAGGTGGATCAGGCTTTTGCTTGCATAGAGTTCGGAGCGAGCGATAGTGGGCTGGTTACGCCCCGTGTGGAAACCACCAAACCTATCGAGCGTGAGAGACTCTTCGATTGCCATGCCTTCTTGTTGTGGCGAGTCCTAGGGCAAGACTCAATCTGGCGTTCTATCTCACGAACGATGCGCCCCAGTTGCATCTTCAGCTTGCGCGTGCAGGCGCGGGCGCGTTTCATCTGCCGTGCATGGGCATAGCGGCTGGACTGCATCAACACACGGCGGCCAACGTGCTCATAACTCTGCTTGATCGTTAGTCCTTCAGCACGCGCTGTCTTCACCAGCCCCTCCCGCATGCGCTGATAGAGTCGCGCATCGGTGGGAAAACGGATAGCCTTGGTCTGCACGGTCGTATCCACGTTGACGCGCTTCAACTCTGCAGGACGAATCACGCGCATGCTTATGCCGGTCTCGATCGTGACCTGCAGCATCTACTCGGCTCCGGCTTCGCCCAGACGCTGGCGCCAGCGCGTCATGCTGGAAGCATCGACCGGCACGCGATGCCGAAAGTAACGCTCGCCGCTGAAGTGCTGCCAGTAGGGATTCTCCACCCTGTGCGACACTACGTCCTCGTCACTCAGATCGTGCTGGTATTTCAGATAGTACAGCGCCACCATCAGCCGCGTGGAGATGCCCGGCGCCCCCTGCGTGGGATGATACGTCGCTCCCAGCGCCTCTTCAAACGAAGCCCAATCGATGCACATCCCCAGACGAACCAGCCGGTGATGCATATCGATCATCTGTTCCAATTCCACTTGGAACAACTCACGCTGTGGCTGCTCCGGCTCTCTCTTCGGGCGCATACTTTTTCCGTGGTTTGAGGCGTCACTTTTGCAAAATAGTGTTGGTGCCAACACTATTTTGCACTTTACCCCGGCATGGACACCTCAGCCGGAAGTTCGCGCCAACACTGGATGAGAATATCGCGCTGTCCCCTTGGCACCGGTATTGAGCGGAGAATGCGCGCGGCCCATTAAAGCAATATTTGCTCAGTGATGCCTGCGTTTTGACAAGCGCTTACTCTTTATCAGGAACCCATACCCTTGAATACCTGTCGTGTGGCACCTCCGGCAGCGGTTAAATTCTTAAGCCACATCTCATGATATTCGCGCGACAAGACTACTCCATCTCCCCCAGCGTGGAACGCGGCACGAGTGGCAGCTTGAACGTCCTCTGGGGATGTGTGTTTTTCGCCGACCGCAGTGGGCACGTCAATATCGATGCCGGGATAAATCTGAACCTTTCCGCCTGTACCTTGAATCGCGCGTCGCGTCTCGCTTGCCACGTATTCCGACGAGAGGCCGTTCGCTCGAATCTGGTCAAGTGTCCCCTGATCGTAGCCCATCATCTTGTAATACAGAGGTTGAAGTTCAGACGAAGAAGCGTCGGCAAACACTGTAGCGCAAAGCCGATCAATGAAGTGAGCCATTCGCGGGCCGCCGGCATTGTTATACGTTGCAATCTTCAAGAAGTCGGAATAGTCTGCCAGCTTCGCGTAGTTATCCACCGCGCTGTAGAAGGGGCTAAATGTTACGTTCTGCATCACATGGAATCCAAAAGGTTTTCGCGGTGCGATGGCTTTCGCTGTGCCATAGAGTTCCGAGCGGACATCATGGTAGCTGTCATTCCAAAGAGCATTCCACGCGAGAACTTCAGGATATTCAATTAGTGTTCTCATGAATGTCACAAAATAGCCATCGGCTGGCCTGTCCTTCTGGCCTGCGAGGCGAAACAGTCGGTCAAGCAATACATAGCCGGCCTTTGCCCGTTCGGCGGATATGCCGCGGGACCTGGCCTTGTCTGTACAGAATGGACAGAAGCAACCGATTCCGCTAGTGGCCCAGTTGCCCCCAATCATATTGTCCATCGGTCCCATACGCTCACAGCCCCACATTACTCCTTGGACCTCCGAGGGATACTGAGAGAGATAAGACTCGATCTTACCTGCCAAGTGCGCCCGATAGTTAGGATTGTTGAAGCAGGCACTGGTTGTCCGGCGTCCGTAGACGTCGATCTCGGCAACCTCCGTGAGACCGGGTATATTCCGCATCATGGAAGGGAAGGCGTTGTTGTAATCCCAAGCGAAGAAGTCCATGCCACGAGCCCTCATCTTGGGAGCGACCGCCGCGATGACGTTAAAGTTCGGCTCATCTGGAGACCTGAAGTCTCTTATCGTAGTGTTACGGAAGTACTTTTCATCGTAATCGTAAAACGCTCCACCGATTCGCCGTAGGTCCGGGCCGTACTTTCCATGATCTGGAAGCGGAATGGAGCCGCCCCTTACCGTCCGATTGGGATCGCCATCAAAGGTATATACAAAGACGGTATTTACGTTTCCCTTTGACTGAATAGTGTCGAGAAGCTGATCGATTCCCTCGTCGATCCACGCGAAGGGTTTCACTTGTATACCGACGAAATTCTTACGCTGTATGGTGGCTTGGCTATTACTGGCACGCGCAGGAGTCTCATGTGCGTGATCCTGCGCTGCTGTGATCGCCGCGTGGCCTTTGTTAATCCCAACTGTTGCAGTTGTGGCACAAAGCACCTGAATAAAGTTTCGACGATTCATCTTCATACTCCCCTTTCACATCTCAATCGATACCCTACATATCGGGAGGCGTTACGTTGGTGACTCTCAAAGGGACTGGCTGGAACCAGTGAAAGCAAATGCAAGTAGCGAAGCACCAGCATTGGCAGTTTATTGTCGGTTGATATGAAACAGAAAGAAGGCCGCTGACACCGCTAAACTTCCACTTCTACTGCACAGAGCTAGCAGACTTCCTTTGTCGATAGGAAAACTGGCCCGGATGGATCGAACCAACTCCTCCGGGCCAGGTAAACAGATGAACAGCATACATACAAAACGCTCAGACACAGCGCTCGGACTAGAACGTATACTTCGCCGCAAGCTGGATGATGCGAGCGGGGTTTGCGGCCTGAACGATGCCGAAAGTGGCAGAGCTTTTGGTTGCGACTGGAGCCATAAAGTTTGTGTGGTTGAGGATGTTGAAGAACTCGGCGCGCAAGTCAAGACCTTGTTCATTGTGAACGGCGAAGTGCTTTCCAAGAGTCGCGTCCGCGTCGACGTAGCCTGCTTGGCGCAGCGAATTGGACCGCGTTGTCCCAAATGTCCCCGCTGCGTTTGGCACGAATGCTGCAGGATTAACCCAGGTCTTTCCCGACTTGATGTAAGGATTTACGCCTGCGACTACGTCTGGACGGTCCAAGCCGATGCCGGAAAATGACTGATCCGTACCGGTTGTCGGGCTGAACGGAAAACCCGAGTGATAGTTGACCAGGAACGCCAACTGCCAGCCGCCAGCGGTTTCATTCATGAGGTGATTGGCAAATCTGGGACCTGCGATGACAAATGAGTTATTCCAGTTGTGCTTCAGGTCAAAGTCGCACGGCCCATAATCGGCCCGAGGATTATTCGGGTTCGATTCGGTGTTCCCACCAACTACTACACGATTCGCAATCGTCTCTGAGGTTTGCAGGCATTTTGAGAACGTATAGACCGACACGGCGGAGAAATGGTTGGCGAAACGATGCTCAGCCTTGGCTCGAAGGCCGTTATAAAACGTGTTCACACCGTCATCCATGGCGGTTACATTGGAATAGTACGCGCCCGTTGTCGGATTCAACAGGTACAGCTTGCGTCGCGTAGACGTGTTCTTGGTCGTGGACGAGCCGGCGATGTAGGTAGCAGGATTTGTTTCGGTTGCACCGCGCATATGAACGCCGCGATTGCCGACATAATCAAGCGAGAAAAGCCAGTTCGACGAGATCTGGTGCTCCAGGCTGAGGTTGTACTGCTCCATGTAAATATGATGAAGGTCGAGCGGAAGCGTGACATACTGGCCTTGCGAGGGGAAGGCAGCAGAACTCGTGGGAGGAACCGGCGTGGGAAATGTGATTCCGACCACTGGGTTGCTGAAGCCACCCGAAGGCGCAGTCAAAACGATAGAGTTGCCCCAAGGCGCTGAGAGACCGAAATCGCGGATTGTAAAGGACTCTGGAGTATCGAAGAAGATGCCGTACGAGGCGCGAATGCTCCACTGGCCAGTTCCTGTTGGGTCATAGGCAACTCCGACGCGCGGCGCGAAGTCGTGATAGCTGCCGTTGGCGTAGGACTTTGGAATTCCTTTGTCTCCATAGAAGAACAATCCTGGAGGCGCATTGTTGTAGACGGTCGTCCTGTTGCCGGCAGTGAAATCGGATAAAGAGAAATGGTCGCCACGGGCCCGCGCATCATGCTCCGGCAGCGAGGGCTCCCAGCGTACGCCTGCATGGACATTCAGACGTTTGTTCAACTGCAGTTCTTCTTCGAAGTATGCGCCGAGGTATTTCTGACGTAGATCGGCGCGAAACCGGTTCGAATCGGTCACCGTATTCAACGCGCCCAAAAGAAAGTCGGCCAGCGCGTCTCCCGACCTTGACCCGTTGAAGTTGAACTCACCGTTTGCGAACTGAAGATTGCTTTCATCCATCTGACCGGTGATCCACTCCGCGCCGATACTCATGTGGTGCCGGCCCTTGGTCAAGTCGATGTCGTCGGCAACCTGCCACTGGTTGCGAATGAAGCTCGCGGGAGCGTTTGAGCTGCCACCCACTGAGAAGTAGTTCGATACGGCCAAGTCGACGTAGTTATTGGAAGCGTTGTACATGTTAACGCCAAGCGTTGTCGGGCTCGGCATTCCTGGAGATTGGGCTCTGTTCACTGCGAGCCGTACGAACCCCACGTGAATCGCGTTCAGCAGGTTTGGAGTGAAAATATACTGGTCCCCCAGAACGACTGACTGTGCTCTTTGCTGAAGCCCAGATCGCGTGCTGTTCAACAGACTCTTCGAGGCATCAATCGCCGGATTCGAGTAGTCATCGATAAAATAGCGTCCGAACACGGTTTGTTTATCGCTCAGCGTCCAGTCAGCTCGACCGACATATTGATTTTCGTTGTTTGGGTTCGAGAGTGCATATGTAATAGCTCCGCAGGCATCTGTCGAAGCTGGAATCTGCTTCAACAGCGCCAGCGCTGGTGCGTTGAATGTACTAGGGCTGATGAAGTTGTTCGAGTATGGCAAGCCCGTTGCCGGATTCGTGAGCTGCTTCACTTGGTGAGTGGACTGGCAGCTCGCTCCGTCGATAACGCTGAAGTCGCCACTCAACACAGCGGCAGTTGGGACAAAGGCCTTCGACTGGGGGGGAGCAGTGCGCTCGCGCGTGGCCTGAAATCCAGAAAACAGAAAGATTTTGTTACGAATGATTGGGGCGCCGATCGTCCCACCGAACTGATTGCGCTTCAGGGAGTCTTGGGCTGTGGCAAAGAAGTTGCGCGCATTAAAGTCGCCGTTCCGCACAAACTCAAACAAATCTCCGTGAATGGCATTCGTGCCGGATTTGGTTACCACATTTACAACCGATCCAGGATGAAGACCAAAGCGCGAGGAGATGCCGCTCGACTGAACGCTGAACTCCTGCAATGCGTCTGGAAACGGAAAAGGCATATTCACATTGGAGTGAGAATCGTTGTGATCTGCGCCATCAAGCAGATAGTTGTTTCCGTTGATCTGACCGCCCGAAACGGAGATTCCCACCGCAGTTGCGTAGTCGTGAGTCGTGATAACACGACTGGAGTTTGGTGGTTGGGCGGCGCCTCCAGAAAGAAGAATGAGATCAGTTGCCTGGCGGCCGTTCAGGGGGAGCTCGACGATACGGCGCCGGTCAATAACCTGAGATACCGAAGTATCCTGCGTCTGCACCATGGCGGCATCGGCTGAGACCTCGACATGCTCAGTGACGCTTCCGATGTCCATCACAATATTGATCATGACATCGGTACCTACTTGGAGAATGATCCCGGACTGTATGTAGGACTTGAAGTTGGGCGCCTCAACAGCAATTCTGTAGGACCCTACAGCCAAATTCAGGAGACCGTAGGTCCCATCACTTCCGCTGACTGTCGTTTGTACGCGGCCGGTATCGGTCTGAGTCGCCTTAATCTGTGCGCCCGGTATAACGGCGCCACCCGAATCCTGTACAGTTCCGTGAATGCTTGCGTTCGAGACGGCCTGCGCGAGGACATGCAAGGGCATGACGGCGGCGATCAGCGCGAGAATGAAGCAAAGACAGGTCTTGCGATTAATCACGTTGGTATCTCCTTATCCGGGAACGCGGCTATGACCGAAATTCCTGATATCAGAAACACTCATGAATTTCGGAACATCGCGGGCAAACGTTTTCCGGCGATGTGGATATTAGTAGGATGGTCGGGCCATTGTCAAATTTACGGAATTTAATGCTTCACAGTGTGGGAATTCGTCTGCGATCGAAATCACTAGTCGCGAACGAGTTCAGGAACCTAAGAAGGTTGGTAAGCAAACGTTTACGCAAAACTTCACTGGTCGTCTCAAATCCGCGCGAGCGTAGATCCGATTCTGAGGCAACGCTGCATCCCGTTCCCACTTTTGTGAAAACGAATCGTCGAGACTGGCAGAGTTGAAGCGAACGCGTCGCAGTCGGGTCGGAATATATCGAGATCGCGAAGGGCGCGTTTTCCTTCCTTGGTAAGCGTGCAAAAGCCGAGCCCATGCCTGGCGTCCATGCCTGCTAGTCATCAACTCCCAGAGTCGGTCATAGCTCTCTGGCCATCGTCCCTGCGCCCGCCACAGGGCCAACGGCTTCGATCCGCGCAGTGCGCCCGGCTTCTGTTCAAGCACGTCGAGATAATGTTCCAGATCGAGGATCTGCCGCGCACGATCGTGGCTGCGCTCATGCCGGGCGACACGCACCCCGTTCTGCCGGAACTCGACCTGGCTGGAGTAGACGCGAGCCTCGACAACTGTTCCCGACTTCAGTGGCACGGAGTAGAAGTTCGTGCGCACCTTCGCGCAGCCTGCCTGATCGACACGCGGGAAGCTCACCTCAGCCAGGTCAAAGTCTTCCGCAGGAAGCGGTAACAGATGCTCCTTCTCGATGAGCAACAACGTGCCGACACTCTCCATGCGGCCTGCCATGATGCGGTTCTCATCCTGACGACAGTCTGCGAACAGCTTGGCGTTCAGATCGGCAAGATCTCTGGCCGCCGGTACCGGGGTCTCGGATCACGCCCCCCCTCACAAGAGCTCGAACGTTGCATCAGCCTCGAAGATCAAAGCAATCAAAGACAAACCTCGTCTCACGGACGCATTGATTGTCATTTAGCGTTACCTGTCCTCAGTAGACAGGTTTCAAAGAATGGTCAAAATTCGAGTGGAATGTCCTTGGCTTGTCCATACCTTTCGAGGGTGCCCCGGCGAGCCGCGGACCTCCGATACCGTTCTCCGACGGGTGTGGACAGGTAGACCAACCTGTCCCTATGGACATGTTGGTCCGACTCCGCGATCCCGAACTTCGGCGCGCGGGCACTTGTTCCTAGTGCCCGCGCGCCGCATCGCTCCATCGCTCCGATACCGCAACCCGGCCTTCCGGTCCTCAATGTTGGCAAGCTGTATTTAGGAGGAGATCGGCATAAGCGCGCTGGATCGGCACAACGATCACAGGCCGGCCAGGAAGCATCAAGATGACCGGCCCGAAACGAGCCTCAAATTCCCTCAGTCGGATTGCCTCACCCATACCCTTATCCTCATCGATCGTGATGTTCGTATCGGGTCCAGAGTAGACAGGAGCCGTGATTGGAAGTGCAAAACCAAACGAATTCGCCAATTGCAGGCTCGACTCTTCCCAGTTCAGGCGCGAGATGATCTTGCCAATACAGAGTTTTTCTAAGATAGACGATGGGCCTGTCTTGCGTGAGGTTCTGAATCCATGCTCTTTGGCATATTCCAGAGATTCGCGGCTCGTATGATTGCCGTCGAGGAGCAGGCGGGAAGGACGAGACGTACAGGTGTCCCGGAACATGGCGTCAAGTAGCACATCGCACG
>DASRLI010000269.1:0-2077 GCA_035648535.1 Occallatibacter sp.
ATAAGCAAGATGCTCTAAGGACGAATACGCAGGAGCGCAGGATGGCAATCGCCAATGACGCAGTCAGCAAAGTTCCAACGAAAGTAACTGATGAAGAGCAGAGGAAAAGGCTGGACCCGGCTTTGCTTCGGCGTCTTTACACCTACATGCTGAAATGTCGCATGATGGAGGAGCGCATCCGGACGCTGTATCGCCAAGGGCGGTTCGCCGGGAACTACTTTTCCGCAGTTGGCCAGGAAGCCACCGAAGTGGGCGCGACTTTGGATCTGTTGCCTGAAGACGCGGTTGCGCCTTCGCATCGAAACTTCGTGACGAACCTCATGAAGGGAACTCCCTTGCCGCTGATGTTCGCACATTTATATGGACGCAAAACCAGCCCCGATCAGGGTCGGTCGGCGCCTGCTCACTGCGGATATGCGCCATTGAATATCATCACTCCGTCGTCGACCATTGCCGCGCAATTGAACATCGGCACCGGTATCGCGCTCGCCTACAAGATGCAGCACAAGCAGAACGTGGTTGTAGCACTCTCGGGGGAGGGTTCGACCAGTTTGGGATTCTGGCACGAAGCGGTGAATTTTGCTGGCGTGCTAAAGCTCCCCATGATCTTCGTTGTCGAGAATAACGGGTACGCAGAATCCGTGCCGGTGGCGCTGCAGACGGCCGTGCAGGACATGAGTATCAAGGCTCAAGCCTACGGAATTCCGGGCGTTACGGTTGACGGGAATGACGTGATTGCTGTGTATGCCGCTATGCGCGAAGCAATCGAGCTGGCACGCTCCGGCGGTGGTGCAACACTGCTGGAGTGCAAGACATACCGCTGGTACGGTCACTCGGAGATCGATGCCGCCAAGTATCGCGACGCCGCGGAACTCGAGTACTGGAAGTCGCGGGATCCGATCCCGGCAATGGAGCGCTATCTGGAGGCCGATCGGCTCTGGTCGGATGCCTGGAAAAAAGAGTTGACCGCAGATTTCAATCGCGAAATCGATGAGGCCATTGCCTTTGCCGAGGGTTCGCCAATACCCGAGGGCGATGAAGCGCTGGACCATGTTTACTCATTCAGCATCCGGGAGCGCGAGTTGGAGCGCAAGACGTGGTCCCCGAAATTCGAAAGGACCTTCTGATGGCAATCATGACCTACATTGACGCGATCAATGCAGCGCTTCACGAAGAGATGGAGCGCGATCCCGGTGTCTTTGTACTTGGTGAAGATGTGGGTAAGATGGGCGGAGCTTTTAGGGCCACCAAGGGTCTTTTGGAGAAATTTGGGAGTGAGCGAGTCATGGACACGCCGCTTGCGGAGGGCGTGATCGTCAGTTCCTCGATTGGTGCGGCGATGATGGGAATGCGGCCGGTCCCAGAGATCCAGTTTGTCGATTTCATCACGCCCGCCATGGACGCGCTCACGCAGCAGGCGGCGAAACTGCGCTATCGCAGCGCGGGTACGCAAACCTGTCCAATTACGGTTCGAGTCTGCTACGGCGGAAACGTCGGCGGTGGTCTTTCCCATTCACAGAGCAACACGAGCTGGTTCATTCATTGTCCTGGGCTGGTAGTTGTAGCTCCTTCAACACCCTATGACGCAAAGGGGATGCTCAAAGCTGCGATTCGCGACGACAACCCAGTAATGTTCTTCGAACATAAGAAGCTTTACCGCTCCATCAAGGAGGAGGTCCCGGATACGGATTACACTGTCCCCCTTCTGAAAGCTGCTATCCGGCGTCAGGGAACGGATATTACTGCGATCTCCTACGGCTACACATTGCAGCTCACATTACAGGCGGCTGAACAGATGAAGAAGAAGCATAATGTCGATGTCGAAGTCGTGGATCTGCGCACCCTCGCCCCGCTCGATACTGACACGTTTCTGGAGTCGGTGGCCAAGACGAGTCGCGCGGTGATTATTCACGAAGACAATCGCACGTTAGGCATTGGTGCTGAAGTAGCAGCTACGATTGCAGAGCAGGCGTTTGATTGTCTTGATGCACCAATACTTCGAGTAACGGCGCCCGATGTTCCGCTGCTCCCGGCCGCGGCTGAACTGGAGCGGTTCTGCGTAATCTCCGTGGAAAAG
>DASRLI010000270.1:0-13226 GCA_035648535.1 Occallatibacter sp.
GGCAATCATTAAAAAGCGTTTCATAGGAAATCTCCTCGATATATCTAATTAGGCCTCTGCATCGCAGCGCCGTGATATCAAGCGAAACACGGGGTTGCCTGGGATGTCGCGAAAAAAACATTGAGGCAGATACAACTAAAGTGTTATGCGCGCGTGGAAACTGGGCGGAGAAGGGAGCGGATTTGCACTGTCGCGGGAGATTCGCCGCATCCCCTACACTGAAGGTTGCCCTCCATGAGTGCCTATTGCGAAGTCGCATTGCCGGTGCCGTTGGACCACACGTTCACCTATGCGGTGCGCGAGGGGCAGCGTCCGTTGCGTGGGGCGCGGGTGATTGCGCCGTTCCGCAATGAAAAGCTGATCGGTGTGGTGACCGGGCTGAATGCCAAGGCGCCGCCGGATGTGGAGATGCGGTACCTGGAAGCGGTGCTGGACGAGGAGCCGCTGCTGAGCGAGCAGTTGCTGGCGCTAGCGGAGTGGATGGCGGGGTACTACCTGGCTCCGCTGGGCGAGGTGCTGCGGGGAATGTTGCCGTTGATGGCCGAGGTGCGCCGGACGTTGTATTACCGCATTACCGATCTGGGGCGGGATATGCTGGCGAATCGGGTGGAAGGGGCCGCGAATTCCCAGGTCGCAAAATCGAGATCTGGGGCACCGGCAAAACGGCGCGGGAAGTTGTCGCCGGAAGAGCTGGACCTGGAGCTTCGCGTTTTGGCGCGGCTGGCCGACGGAGAAGCGGTAAAGGTGTCGACCTTGCGCACGGCGACCGCGGCCACGCTGCCGGTGCTTGCTGGCCTGCTGCGGAAGAAATGGATTGCGCGCGAGACTATGGCCGTGGAGCGCGATGCGCGGCGTACAGAGCGGTTTGCGGTGCTGGTTCCCGAGGCGCGGCTGCCGTCGCTGACTGAGAAGCAGCAGGCCATTCTTGCGGAGTTGGCAGCTTGCGGCGGTGAGCTACCGCTGGCCGAGTTGCGGGCCAAGGACCTGCCCTCGTCCACGCTGCAAACGCTGGTGCGACGCGGACTGGTGAAGATCGATGAGCGGGCAGCGGCGTTTCGCATGGGCGGGCTGCGGCCCACGATGACGGAGCCGTTCAAGCTCAACCCGCCGCAACTGGATGCGCTGGCCAGCGTGGTGGCGTCCCTGGGGGGATTCAAGCCGTTCTTGTTGCATGGCGTGACGGGTTCGGGGAAGACGGCCGTATACCTTGAGGCGATGCAGAGGGCACTGGATCGAGGGCTGGCTTCGATCTTGCTGGTTCCCGAGATTGGGCTCACGCCGCAAACGGTGGGGCTGCTGGACGCGGCGTTTGGAGATCGCGTGGCGCTGCTTCACTCCGCGCTCACACCGGAGGAGCGCAGCGAGCAGTGGCGGCGCATCAAGAGAGGCGAGGCGCGGATCGTTGTGGGAACGCGGTCAGCCATCTTTGCACCGACGCCGGACCTGGGACTGATTCTGGTTGATGAAGAGCACGACCAGAGCTACAAGCAGGAGGAGACGCCGCGTTACAACGCGCGCGATGTGGCCGTGATGCGGGCCAAGCTTGCGGGAGCGGTGGTGGTGATGGGCTCGGCCACGCCATCCCTTGAAAGCTGGCAGAATTCCGCGCAGGGAAAATATACGCGCATCGAGATCAAAGACCGGGTAATGAACAGGCCGCTGCCCGAAGTGGAACTCATCGACATGCGGCGCGAATTTCAGGAAACGGGCAAGGAACAACTTTTTTCGCGGTCGCTGATTGAGCAGACCAGCACGGCTCTCGAACGGGGCGAGCAGGCGCTGATTCTGCTGAATCGGCGCGGCTATTCCTTTGCTGTCATCTGCAGAGCGTGTGGCGAAAAGCTGGAATGCCAGAACTGCGCGATTGCACTGACGCATCACAAGCCGCCGGCGGACGAAGCCGACATTGCGCGTGCAGGGCAGCGGTTGGAGTGCCACCTTTGCGGCTACAGGCGGATCATCCCGGCGCGTTGCCCGAAGTGCGACAGTGAACATCTCTACTACCTGGGCGCGGGATCGGAACAGGGAGAGGCCCGGCTGGCGGAGATTTTCCCCAGCGCACGCATCGGCCGAATGGATCGCGATACGGTGCGCGGGCGCTACGACCTGGAACGGCTGCTGGCACGTCTGCACTCAGGCGAAATCAATTTGCTCGTGGGCACGCAGATGATCGCCAAGGGGCACGATATTCACGGCATCACGCTGGTGGGCGTGGTGGGGTGCGATCATGCATTGTCGATGCCGGATTTTCGCGCGGCGGAGCGGGTTTTTCAACTGATGACGCAGGTCTCCGGACGTGCGGGGCGTGGCGATTTGCCAGGGCGCGTGGTGGTGCAAACGTATTATCCAGATCACTACGCGATTGTTGCTGCGACTACCCACGACTATGCGAGCTTTGCGGAGCGGGAACTGAAGTACCGGCGCTGGATGCACTATCCGCCGTTCGGCGTGCTGGCGAATGTGCTGGTGCAATCGGCGAAGTTGGAAGAGGCGGCGGGGTGGTCGTCTCTTCTTGGCAAGTACTTCGTCCAAAACCAGGACAGCGGAGCTGTGCGTGTGCTGGGCCCGTGCACAGCGCCGATCGCGCGCATCAAAGGCGTGTACCGTTTCCATTTGATTTTGAAGGCCGGGTCGCGCAAGGCGTTGAACGCAGCGCTGCGCGGGATGCTGGCGCATGCGGATGCGGCGGGCGTTCCGCGGCGCAACCTGGTGGTGGATGTGGATGCGCTGCGCCTGATGTGAGGCCAATTTTTTTCATTTCTGAAATCTGGCGTCGTGCTATCCCACCCTTTCCGCAAGGAGCGCGGTGCCCAGAGGGCGCCCAGATGGGCCACCGAGCTGTTAGCGGCGTTTCCGAGCGAGTTCAGCTCCGGGCTTGCGGCGCTTCTTTCTTGCTGCATTGCGGGCTTTGAGGGCAGCTTTCTTTGCGGCGGCTTTGCGGCGGCGGATTTCTTCTCTTGAGTACATGGTGCCGCGGCATTTGTTAGCGCCACAGTTGCAGATAGCTTCGTCTGCTCCGCCGTCGTAGAGGCAATAGTCGTAGGTAATCTCTTCGGCAGGAGCGATATTGCGGATGGCCGTTATCCAAACGTGGCCGTCCTTTTCTTCTGTTTCGCAGTTGGGGTCGCAACTGTGGTTGATGAACATCGCGGTGGCGTGCCCGTCGATGACGATCTCGCCGTCACCCAGTCCAAACAGGTAGGTGATGGGCGAGTCCTCGTAGCTTGCATCGGCTTGCGCTTTGCTGAGGCGGTGGCCGGTGTATTCGGTGACGCAGGTGCCTCTCCGAATCTCGGTGGTGGTGTAGCAGCCGGCAGCGTGGATAGCGGAAGAGCGGATGATCAATCCCATGCGAGTGTGCGATGCTTTCCTTTGGCGCAATTTGTGCTGCGGCATCTCCAGGTTCGGGCTGATTCGCGGTTCCGTATTACGCCGGAAGAACGGAAGACCTGGAAATGCCTTATGGCCGCATCCTAACATTGATAGCCTAAAGATGGAGTGAGGGGATTCGCGATGAAGTGGGGATTTGGGATTGCGCTGGTGATTGCGAGCTGCCTGACGGCGGCGCCGCGGCTGATTGCGCAGACCCAGGGCAACAACGGAGCTGGGCAGAACAAGACGGACGATAAGGCGCAGAAAGCCGCGGACCCACAGCCTCAGAAGACCAGTCCACAGGGCGGTTCCAATCCCTTTCCTGAAAACACTGAGTCGGTTCCGGTGCTGCCGACAAAGCTGACGCCGGATGTGCCGGTTGGAACGTTCAGCGAATCGGAGGGCGACCGGGTGTCGTTGCCCGGAGACGATCTGGACCCCGTACGAAGTCCCGACGATTCTGCGGCGCCAGCCAATAACGAGCAGCCGGAGTCGAGCTCCAGCGTGAACAACCTGGACACTTTGCTGCCGGGGTCGGGCGACGACGAGACGGAAAAAAGGAAGGGGAAGAAGGGTGGCAGCCTGGAGGACGCGCCCAAGGAAACCGCACAGCAGGACATCAGTGTCGGCAAATATTACATAGACAACAAGAACTGGAAGGCGGCGCTGTCGCGCTTCCAGTCGGCGATGGTGCTTGCTCCCGAGGAGCCGGAGGTCTTCTGGGGACTGGCCGAAAGCGCGCGGCATCTTGGAAATTTTGCTGATGCGCGGGCTTACTACCTGAAGGTGATTGAATACGACCCGGACAGTAAGCACGCGAAGGAAGCGAAGAAAGCTCTGGAAGACCCGAAGATCGAGAACGCGAAAGCCGCGCCGGAGGGGCAGAGGGCGGAGAAGCCGCAGTAAGGGCGGCCTGCTAAAAGCCGGCCAGGTGCAGATAGGCGTCGATGATCGTCTGTCCCCACAAATTGCTGACGATTCCACCGATACAGAGGAAGGTCCCAAGCGGGAGCTTGCTGGTGGCCCAGCTATCCGGGTCCGTGCGCGCAGATGGAACTGCGAGCAGCACAAGAGCGGCAACGGAACCCAGAACGGCCCCCATGGCAAAGGCGAGCAGAGCACCAGGGAGGCCGAGCCAGGCCGCAAGAAGGGCCATAAGCTTGGCGTCGCCGAGGCCAATGCCTTCTCGGTGGCGGATTAGCCCATAGAGCCAGCGGATGAGCAGGATGAGGCCGGCGGCGGCGAGAATGCCGATGAATTCCCAAAATGCAAAGCGGTAGACGAGATGTTGCTGCAGTCCCTCCGCGCCGTATTTGCTAAGAACGGGATTCGAGGCCAATTCGAGTTTGATAAAGAACAAGATGAACCCGAGCGCGGCTCCCGGCAGAGTGAGGAAGTTGGGCAGCCAGAGGTGTTCGGCATCCAGCACAGCCAGAACTACCAGAAGCCAGTAAAGAATCATTTGCCCGAGCAAACTGGTTATTTCGCGATACAGATCGACGGCAGGCTGATCGAGAGCAAATATCCAGGCCGAAGAACCCCAAACTGCAGCAGCCCATAGAACCCCGATCGCCAATTCCACGAGCGGATACCGGAAGCTGATCGAAGTGCGGCAGTTGCGGCAGCGGCCGCGAAGGACGAGCCAGCTTGCCAAGGGGATGTTCTCCCACCAGGCCAGCGTGTGGCTGCAGTGGCGGCAGTGGGAACGCGGCTTTACGATGCTCTCGCCCTCCGGCCACCGGCTGAGGCACACGTTCAGAAAGCTGCCGAAGGCAAGGCCGAGAAGGCCCGCAAATGTCGTTCCCAGAATACGAATCATGCGCGAGTTGAGTATACGGTTCCAGAGACGCCCGGTCCCAACCCTATGCTCCTGCGCAAGGTAGACTGGAGGGGAATGGAACTCCCGCCTGACACTCCAAATGCACGACCCTCCGCAGCGGCCACTGTAAACAACCCTGCTCGAGCGGCGGAGCTTTTTGAACAGTCAGTGGCCATCATGGCTCGGCTGCGGGCTCCCGGTGGCTGCCCGTGGGACCGCGAACAATCCTTCGATACGATTCGCAAATACACCCTGGAAGAGGTGTACGAGGTCTTCGACGCCATTGAGCGCCGGGATTTTCCGCACCTGGCCGAGGAACTGGGCGACCTGCTGCTGCAGGTGCTGTTCTATGCGGAGATGGCAGCCAACGAAGGGCATTTTACGATTGCCGAGGTGCTGGATCACCTGAACCGCAAGCTGGTGCGCCGGCACCCGCATGTGTTTGGCGAGGAGGCCTCACGGGCAGCCGGAAACCAGGCGGATGTGGATGCGACGGTGGAGGGCTCCTCGGCGGCTGTGCTGCGAAACTGGGAAGAAATCAAACTAGCTGAAAATCGGGCCAAAGGCGTCCAGGCGGGTGGGACCGGGGAGAAGCTTCCGGTGTCGCGGTTGGATGGCGTGCAGCGAGCCATGCCGGCACTGGCCGAGGCCGCCAAGCTGGGAGCCAAGGCGCAGAAGTCCGGGTTCGACTGGCCGAGCTGGCGCGATCTGCTGCCTAAGCTCGAAGAGGAAACCAGAGAGCTGGAGGCGGAGGCTGCCTCGGACGATCCGGCACGCAAGCCTGCGGTGGAGGCGGAACTGGGCGACTTGCTGTTTACTGTTGTCAACCTGGGACGGCACCTCGGCGTGGATGCGGAGATGGCTTTGCGCGGCTGCAATCGGCGTTTTCGCGATCGGTTCAGGGAGATGGAGTTGGCGGCAGTGAGGCCACTCGAGGAGCTTGGCCCCGATGAGTTGGAAGCGCTTTGGGCTGGGGCCAAACGGAAACTGGCGGACGAGGGGCAGAAATGATCGAGATTCGCTCCTGCGAAGGCTTTGACGAGCTGGAGGCATGCGTACAGTTACAGATTGAGACGTGGGGCTACGACGAGAGCGATGTAATTCCCCGCAAGACATTTCTGATCGCGCAATCGATCGGCGGACAGGTAATGGGCGCGTTCGACTCGGAGATTGCAGACCAGCCGGGCTCGGGGCCGGCGGAGTCGATGGTGGGATTTGTCTTTTCTTTGCCTGGCCTGAAAACAGGCAAGGGCGCGCCGCGCGCTTATCTCCATTCCCACATGCTGGCGGTCCGGGAGGCGTACCGCAATCGCGGCCTTGGAACGCTACTCAAGCTGGAACAACGGCGTGAGGCACTTTCGCGCGGCATCCGGTATATGGAATGGACGTTCGATCCGCTGGAAATCAAGAATGCTTTTCTCAATATCCACAGGCTGGGAGCGATCGTTCGCAGCTATCGTGCGGATTTCTATGGTGTATCCTCATCTCGACTGCAGGCCGGATTGCCCACGGACCGCCTGGTGGCGGAGTGGCGCCTGGATTCCCCCAGGGTGCAGGCTATTCTTGAAGGCCGCCCGGCATCCAAGCTAGTGGTTGAAGAGCGCATTCAGGTTCCGGCTCAAATCTACGAGTGGAAGGCGTCGTCGAAAGGCAAGGAAAAAGCCCTGGCCGTCCAGCTGGAGAACCGGCGCAAGTTTCAACAGGCATTTTCCAGCGGCCTGGCCGTACTTGGCTTTGTCAGGGATGCGGAAGGAAATGGCGTTTTTGAACTGGGTCCCGCTACGCAGCTCGATCTGGATTGATTTTTAGTTCGACTGATTTCCCCGAGGTTCAACAATTTATGCGAATCGATGCGATTATCCTGCGTGAACTGCACCTGCCGCTGGTGCGTCCCTTTGAAACCAGTTTTGGCGTGACTCGGAATCGGAGGATCCTGCTGACCGAGATCCATTCCGAGGGGCTGACGGGCTGGGGCGAATGCACTGCGGGCGAGCATCCGTTTTTTTCGGCGGAGTCGACCGACACCGCCTGGGCTGTAATCACCCAGGAACTGGGACCGGTGCTGGCCGCGGAGCAGCCCGAACACGGAGGAGATTGCCCGTCGATATTTCGCCAGGTGCGCGGCAACCAGATGGCCAAGGCCGCACTTGAAAACGCGATCTGGGACCTGGAGGCGCAGCGGGAGGGCATTTCTCTTTCCAACCTGATCGGCGGGGTGCAGGAGACGATTGCTTGCGGTGTTTCGCTCGGCATTCAGAAGTCGATTCCCGAGTTGCTTGCAATTATTGAGCGAGAACTGGCGGCCGGGTATCAGCGCATCAAGCTCAAGGTGAAGCCAGGCTGGGATGTGGAAGTGCTGGAGAAAGTGCGGAATCGCTGGCCGGGGATTACGCTGAGCTGCGACGCGAACTCAGCCTATAAGCTGAGGGATGCGGACCACCTCGTGGGGTTTGACGCATTCGATTTGCTGATGATCGAGCAGCCGTTGTGGCACGACGATTTTTATTACCATTCGATGCTGCAGAAGCGGCTGGAGACGCCGATCTGCCTGGACGAATCGATTCGCAACCGGCGCGACGCGCTGGCGGCGATCGAGATGGAGTCGTGCAAGATCATCAACATCAAGCTGGGACGCGTGGGGGGATTCTCTGAGGCCATCGCGGTGCACAACGCCGCGCAGGAGCGGGGAATTCCCGTGTGGTGCGGCGGGATGCTGGAGTCGGGCATCGGGCGGTCACACAACGTTGCGCTGTCGACGCTGGAAAACTTTACGCTGCCGGGCGATGTGTCGGCGTCGGCGCGGTACTGGGCCGAGGACATCATCGAGCCGGAAGTGCTCGTATCCGCTGCGGGCGAGATCGCAATTCCAGACACGCCTGGACGCGGCTACGAGGTGCGCACGGAACTGGTGGAGCGGCTCACGGTGCGCAAGGAGACGATCCGCGCGCTGGAGTTGGTGGGGTAGAGTTCGAATCGTTTCTGGGGAGCGGGTATCTTGCGATCCCACCCTTCCTGCATAGGGCGCGGGAAGGATCGGGCACCCGGCGGCGAAAGCCCAACCGTCTCTTTGAACCTCAGCGCAAATGTCGATCGGGACATGCCGGCGCGCTGCCCCCACAGAACTGGCTTGTCGTTACCGGCTCGCCTCCGCTTTCGCCAGCATCACCGCAGACTTCTGCGACGCCTCTTCGTAATACTTCACCATCCGCTGCGGTTCGCTTGCCTTGTACGGCTCCAGGTTGTGCGCCCACCGGAACCCGATCGGCTGATACCACAACTCTGCCTCAACCTTGAACGGCCCCGTCGCGCTCCCCGTCGACACCAAATACCGCACCAGGCTCCCTTTGTCGTTGAACCCTGGATCGTCCGCCGCGCCGCCCACAACCGCAATATCCTTCTCGGCCGTAGCCTTGTCAAACCCCTTTGGGAGCAAGCGGCTGTCCTTCAGATAACCCACCGCGTGCAACAGCCCGGTCGTTACCTTCCCACCTGAGTCCTTCAAAATGGGCTCGTAGATCTCCACCTGGTCAGCCCTCGTAATCTCCCGATAGTACGGCTCGAACCTGAGCGGGTCCTGATCGTTGTCGTTGCCCACAATCGATCCATCCGTATTGAGCGCCCCCGATTCGAATACCACCCGCCCATTTCCGTCTCGCACCACAACATGCAGCCACGCCCTCCGTGAAGGATAAGCGGTCGGCAGCTTGTGCCCCGTTAGGTTCTCGACCTGTACCTCCACCGCCAGCCCGTTCGTTGTCCTCTCCACGCCGCGGATCGTCACCTTCGCGGACTTGGTCTGCAGGAACTCCGTTGTCCGCTTCACTGCCGCGTCCAACTCCTCCGGCCCGGCCGCCGTGGCCAGTTCGTCCCGATGCTCCTGGAGCATTCCCTGCATCAGGAAGTTCGCCCCAACGAACACATGCCGGTGCATCCCCTCGCGCGGTTGGCCATATAGAGCTGTGATCGCCACCGCCTCATCCACTCGAGGCATATGACACTGCAGGCACGTTTGCCTCGTCTGCCCCTGGGAATACTCGCTATTCTGCCACTCCTGGAATGGCACCTGCTCAGGAAACCTGCCTAGCTTCTCCCCATGCGGTCCCAGAGCGTCCGTATAGAGCGTGTGGCAACTCCCGCACAGCCCAGGGTCGCTCATATGGTGCCCTTCCGTGGGCCGGTAGGTCGCGGTCGAGGAGTGCATCAAGGTCTGATGCCCTTTGTCAATTGCAAACGGCCCGTACTCTGGGCGATCGCCGTTTGCGTCAGGCTTTGCGATGGTCACATTTCCAACGAAAGTCGCCGGCGTCCCCAGTCCCACATTCTCAATCTGGTGACAAACCGAGCACGTCACCCCATCCTCCGCCGCCTTATCTCCTTCGGGAAACTTCTTCAGCGGAAGACGGGCAAGGACCCCCGTGTGCCGCCCCGCATCCCGGTCGGCCATACGGACCGCCGGCATGTGGCAGATCGAGCAATCGTCCTCAATCGCCTGCTTCGACTCGGGATGATCGATCGACTCTCTCCGCACACTTCCTTGCCAGTACGGGTCTCGCGAAGCGTTCGCCATGATGCTCGCGCTCCAGTCGAGCCCGATCGAAATGTCCACGCCTTCACGCGTCTTCAGTCCGTTATGGCATGCCACGCACCGGTCCGAGGTCCGGAACACCGTTCCCGGGGGCACCCTGTCCCCTTTCGCATTCTCCGTCTTCGTCTGCGAATGGCCACGCACCAATGGCAGAAACCCAGCCACCGCGAGCCCCAGCACAATAGGACCGCCCCAATGGAGTCTCATCGCCAACCTCCCCAGAGCTTCCCGTCCGCGCGGTCCCAAAGCAGATAGAACAAGACCTGCGGTGTTCGGCCAGCCGTGTTCGTGAACGGCTCGCGCACTCCAAAACCAGTGCGAACGTGCTGTCGACGGCTGATCGTGATCTGCATCTCCGGCAGCACATCCCAATCGGTGCTCGCACCCGGCTTGAAATCCCGGGTAGCCAGAACTTCTACCATCGGCGAAAACAGCCGCCCCAGCATGTGGTCCGGGGCGATTGCTTGTCCCACTGTAGACCGCCAGAACATGCTGCGCGGCGCCACACTCGTGTCGAACGGAAGGTCCGCGCCTGCCTCGAACTGCAGGAACGTATTCTCCTGGAATAACTGGTCGAACGCGGCGAATGGCTCAAACTGCGTCGTTCCAGCGCCAAACCCCCGCTTGCTATCCCCGGTCGGCAGCAGAAATCCGCCTTGCAGGCTCAGGATGGAACCCGTCCGCAGGCTGGAAAATATCTCTCGCTTCACTCCCAGCGTGATGTCTCCGAACCCCTCCGTCCAATTGCGATTCTGGTCTGCATAGTTCACCGGAATGTCGGTCTCAAGCTGCGTCCGGGCATCGATGATCGTCCGCTCATCGATCACGTCTGTAGTCCATGTCGGCGCTCCCGACGCACTCGCCGCAGTCGAAACCACAATCTCATTTTCGGGAAACGCCTTCTCCGTAACCAACGCACGCGGCAGGTTTAACTCACCTAGCGGATCGTGGTGGACATTCCTGCAGAACCCCCGCATGTAGGCCATCACATTGTCGATCTGCTCGTCCGTCAGCAGGTCCCCGAACGCCGGCATGATCTGCGACAGACCGCGCGATGGCCCGCCATGCTCAATCGCAGCCTTCCAGTTGCCGTTTGGCTCGGGCGTCGTACCAGCGCAATCCGTGAAGTCCGGAAACGTATCCGGCCTCTTGAAGACTGTCATCGACTTAAGAGCGCCGTTGCCCTCGCTCCCATGGCACGCAATGCAGCCGGTCTTATAGATCACCTGGCCGGCTTTCGCGTCCGGGGGCTTCGCATAGTGGAGCGTCTGCGGGCAGAGTGTCACGGCCCCGGCACCCATTAATGCAACGCCGCTCAGTAGCAGCGCTCGGATGAATCCACTCTTGTTTGGCGCAACCAATCTGCCTCCTCGCGTTCCGCAGCGTGTATCGAATCATGCGACGCAGCAGTCTTCAACATGCGTCGCACCTTGATCTCCAAATTCGTCTTGAGCCGGTAGGACTATTCGAACCAATTCCCTTGGGGCAATCTATCATCGGATGCGCAAAAGAACACGGGCGATTCACTCGTAGAGGATCATTTGCCCTCTCGACCGCCAAGATCCTGCCACTGTTCTCGAGCCCCTCGACCGTGGGATACGGGCGAAGCTGCTGTAGACTAGCCACTTCCGCATGGAAAAAGTCATTACGATCCAGGTAGGCTTTCTTCATTGCGTCACCCTCCGCACTCCTCTCCAAGCATTTGGTGTGCCAATTTAGTGGCCAGATAACCTCAAATGCATCTATGCATTGCGACGACGATGGCGCTTGTCCGCTGACTCCAGCGTCGGCCCGCCGACAGTACTCTCATGTCATCGACGCGCAAATGGGTAGCCCTGTCACTCTTCCACCCTTGCTTGGCACGACTGAAGATCACCCCAGATGCCCTGCGTGATTTCGATGGTTTCGTGTTCGGCGTGGTTGGTGGGCTCCACGCCATCGACGACGTTGCGCTGACCATCGGCGGTGAAGTTGGAGTGCAGTTCGAGCATGGTGGTGCGGGGTGCAACGGTTTCGGCGCCGTAAACCTGGATCTCGTAATTGTTTTGCGCATGGCGCGGGGAACGGCGGCGATGAGGGCGAGGCCGAGGACGCGAATGGCGGGGAGAAGCGGTCTCAAAAAAATGCGCTCCTATAAATGGATTGAAGATTACCTTTCGCTACGAAGCATTGCCGATGGGAAGAGCCAAGCCCGGAGGAAGCTAACGCGCCGAGGACTGCTGGGCCCTCCGGGACATCTCAATTATATTTGCTTGCTGTCGTGTTGTGGTACAAATGCAGGCTTATGATGATTCTGGTCAAAAAGTGTGCGAGACCGGTCATCTGGGTGGTTCCGCAAGGAGGGTGCAATGCCCAAGGCAAGTGGATCCGGCTTGATTCCCAAGAAGATTCTGGTGCCCATTGACTTCAGTCCTTCGTCTGAAGCGGCGTTGAAACAGGCTTCCGCGCTTGCTCAGCAACTTCATGCAGAAATTCACCTTGTGCATGTGATTCCGATGTTCCCCGCTACCAAAATGCCGGACTACATTCCTGAATCCGAGTTCATTGGCGGGGCAAAAAAAGAGGCGGAGCGGCATTTTGCCAGTTTTCAGGCGGACCTTGCCACCAAGGGAATCAAGGTAAGTTCCAGCATTGAGGTTGGAAACGATGTGACTGCGAGCATATTGGATGTGATCCGGCGAGAGCACATTGAAATGCTGGTGGTTTCGACGCACGGCCTCACCGGGTGGCATCCGCTGGTGTTCGGGTCAATTGCAGAAAAGCTTGTGAAATTGGTGCATATTCCGGTGTTGCTGATTCGCACAGCCAGACCGGAGAACAGCGTTTAGATCAACAGCGCGGCTGACGGTTATTGCACGTCGCGCACGCAGCGGAAACCCACGCCTCCGGAGCGGTCATAGCCGGGCGCCATCAGGAGCAGCTTGCTGTGTTCGTTGTTGCGAAAGGCTTCAGGGAAATACCACATTGAGCCTTGCGGCTGGTAGTACTCGCCCCCACGCAAAATGGCAGCGCGCGTGTGGTCGTCGGTAAATTCGTCGGTCCACTGCCACACGTTGCCCACCATGTCCATTACGCCGTAAGGGCTCGCGCCCTGGGGATGCGCATCCACGGGGTCGGGACCGGTCATAACGCGGCCTATGACAGGCGTGGGAACGTTGGTGGGCTGCCAGAAGTTTCCCCAGGGAAAGAGCCGGCCATCGGTGCCCTGCGCCGCCAACTGCCACTCCCACTCGTGAGGTAGTCGCTTGCCCGCCCATTTTGCGTAGGCCCGCGCATCCTCGAGCGAAACCCAGGTGACAGGCAGGTTGTCCCAGCCTTGCGGAAAGCTGCCGTTCTTCCAGTCGCGCAAGAAATTGATCGCATCTTTGGGTGCGTAGTGAGTGGCATCCACAAACTGCTTGAACTGCGCATTGGTGACGGGAAACTTGTCGATGAAAAATGGAGCCACCT
>DASRLI010000271.1:0-4419 GCA_035648535.1 Occallatibacter sp.
CCAACAACCATACGACACCACCATCTTTCAGAAACAGGAGGAGCGCCGGCAACACCAAAAATCGGCCAGGCTTCACGCACAAGCCAGAGAACTCGGGTTCCAACTCATCCCCATCAATGTTGTTCCTTAGGAGAGCCGGAGGCTTTATGATTGGTGGCCCCTCAAAGGGGCCTGTGTAGTAGCGCTCCATGCAGGCAGCAGCCCGTCGCCCGCGCCGTAGGCGCAGTGGTTGTTAGCCCCACGCTTCAGCGTGGGGTCGGCGAAACCAGAAATTCATCCGGAGTCCCGCAGGGACGGCGCTCATGCATGTAACGTTTTTGCGAGAAGTATGGAAAAACACAAAAGGGAGCGACTCCCGTAAACGTCAAACTTCTACTGCCACCCCGGCAAAGCCGGGGGTTCTCCCAATCGAATAGATCCATCCAACTTTGCAGCGAATCTCCCCATGAAGCCTTCCCTGCCTCCGCGTTGAAGTTAGAATGGTTACCATAAGGTATGGCGTCTTCCCTCCCCCCTTCCACTCGGCTCACTAGTCGGCGCCACTTCCTCACAGCAGGCCTGTGCGGTGTCGCCGGTCTTGCACTATATTCCGGCGAAATCGAACGTCACTGGGTCGAGGTTTCACATCGCGACGTCTACCTGCCCGGCCTCTCCGCCGCATTTGACGGCATGCGCATCGCGCAAATCAGCGACATTCACATGGACGAATTCACAGAGCCGTTTTTCCTTCGCCATGTGATCGATCGCATCAACCAAATCAAGCCTGACGCTATTTTTATCACCGGGGATTTTGTCACCAGCACGATGGTTATGGATGTCGGCACGACAAGATTCGCCCGCGGCGCTGCCTGGCAGTGCGCCAACATCCTCAATGGACTTGAATGCAAGGCGCTCTACGCCTCACTCGGCAATCACGACATCAACGTCGGAGCAAAACAGGTCTCTGCCGCACTCGTAGCGAACGGCATCACCGTACTCAGAAATGCGTGCCTGCCCATTGAACGCGGCGGCGGCAGAATCTGGTTGGCAGGGTTGGATGATCCGCTCGAGGGCAATCCGAATCCGGATTTGGCTATACCCGCGTCGATACGCAATAAACGGAATGAACCCGTCGTGCTGTTGTGTCATGCTCCAGACTACGCCGACCATTTGCTGACTCAGCCGGCGGGCCAGGCCGTTGACCTGATGCTGAGCGGTCACAGCCATGGAGGCCAGATTCGTCTGCCCCTGCTCGGCGCCCTGGTTCTACCCCCGCTCGCCAGAAAATACGTCAAAGGATGGTTCCAGCTCGGCCGCATGCAACTCCATGTCAATCGCGGTATCGGTACCATCGGTGTGCCGTTTCGCTTCGATTGTCCCCCGGAGGTCACTTCGATTACGCTCCGCGCAGGTAAATGAACTCCCAAGCCGATCGACGCGTTGGCGTCCCTGTTTGACAATCCTCCGCACCAAACCTATATTTTGCTGGCCGAGCGAATAGGGACGCGACACGCCCCAAGTTTCGCGCGGCCTTTCTTTCGGAGGCCTTTCGAATGTCGCTCAGACTCACTCGCTCTCTTTTCGCACTCTTCCTGTTCTCCCTTTACCTGCACCCCCAGCCACTCGCCGCGCAATCTGCCGCAAGCTCCCTGGGCATCTTTGAAGGCCAGTCCGACGTAGGCAGCGTTGTCCCCGCGGGCACGCTTACTTACTCGCCCGCTGCCGGCACCTACACCATTACCGCTGCCGGCATCAATCTATGGTCCACCACCGACGGATTCCACTTTGTCTGGAAGAAGCTCTCCGGCGATTTGTCGTTGACTGCCGACATCGACTTTCCAGACAAGACGGGCGACCACAGCCCGCATCGCAAGGCTGTTTTGATGGTTCGCCAGGCCCTCGACACTGATGGCGCCTATGCAGACGCCGCGCAGCACGGCTCCGGGCTCACCGCCCTGCAATACCGTCGCGCCAAAGGCGTCAACACGCAAAGCGCCGAAGTGATCGTCGATCCGCCCAAGCGCGTCCGCCTGGAAAAACGCGGCGACATCCTCACCATGTTTCTCTCCAATCACGGCGAGCCGCTTCACCAGGTTGGCGCATCCATCAAGCTCCATCTCGACGGACCCTTCTATGTCGGCATCGGCCTCTCTTCGCACAATCCGGCAGTCACTGAGAAAGTTGTCTTCTCCAACGTCGAGCTCAAGCAACTCGCCCCGCCCGCCACGCCTGCTCAACTAACTCTCTACAGCACGCTCCAGGCCATCGAGATCGCTGATAACTCCCGCCGCGCCACCCTTCTCTACTCGCAGCCCGCCCACTTCATGGCGCCCAACTGGTCGCGCGATGGCAAATCGCTGGTCTTCACAAATGACGGCCGCATCTACACAATTCCTGTCGGCGGCGGAGCTCCGCAACTCCTCGACGTCGGCAACCTGACCAATTGTTCCGGCAGTCACGGCTTCTCGCCGGACGGCAAGTGGTTCGCCCTCACCTGTGCCGCAACTGACAATCCAGACCGCCGCGTTTACATCATCCCCGCAACTGGCGGCACGCCCCGCCTGGTCACCCAGAACACTGGCTGGTTTCACAGTTGGTCGCCCGACGGCAAGACCATCGCCTTCACGCGCGGAGCAGGGCACGGCTCCGGCAACATCTATTCCATCTCCGTCGATGGCGGGCCCGAAACAGCACTCACCACCGGCACCGGCCTCAGCGACGACCCCGATTACTCCCCCGACGGAAAGTACATCTACTTCAACACCGACCGCTGGGGTGGAATGCAGATCGGCCGCATGCGTCCCGATGGCAGCCAGCCCGAGCAGGTTACCTTTGACGACTTCAAAAACTGGACGCCCCACCCCTCGCCCGACGGCAAGTCGATCGTCTTTATCTCCTACAACCCAGACGTGACCACGCACGGCGCCAACAAGGACATTGCCCTGCGCATCCTGTCCACAGACGACAAAAAGATTCGCACCCTCGTCAACCTGGTCGGTGGCGATGGTTCGATGAACGTCGCCAATTGGTCTCCTGACAGCAAGAGCCTGGCATTTGTCAGCTACCAGATGCTCCCCGCCGAAGCGAACGGCTCAACGGAATAAAAGAGGGTAATAATAGAGGACGAGGAGCTCACAAGGCTGCATCGACAGATACTGCGCACATATGCGCTTTATAAATTTAAGAGCTGTCACCCTGAGCACCCTGACTCGCCGCCGCGAGTTACGTCCCGGGATGAAGCGGCGCCGGTTCTCCCCCAAAGCTCCCGTGCCCCATCCTTTCGCCTACCCGGGGTCCCCACGGATAGGTCTTCATCCGTGGGGTGGTTACTGGCGAAAGGGTGGGATACCACAACCCTCAACTGAGGGGCTTTTCAGTCCCTTCCAGGGGCCCCATCCCGTCGCCTTTTTTCCAGCGCCGGCGTGGGAGACAACGAAATGATCGTGGCCTGAACGACGCGCCTACAGCCCACCAGCCGGCTTCTCGCCTGCCTTGGCATCCCCGGCCACAGCGCGCGCCGCCGTATTCACTGCCCGCATCGGAATCGCCGCCGGCGCCTGATGCATGGTCACAATAATCACTTTGGCGGCCCGCTTCCCCGCGCACTGGTAGGAGTGCGGCGTCCCGGAGTCGAAGTAAACCGAATCGCCCGCATCGAGCGTGCATTCCTGGTCGGCGTGACGAAGCTCCAACTCTCCATCCAGAACGTAAAGAAATTCGAATCCAGGATGCATGTGCGCCTTGGGAGCAGCCACCCTGGCCATCGGAATGAACTCTGCAAAATAAGGGTCCATATTCCGATCGGGCACCATGTAGCCCAGGCTTTCAAAGAAGTACGTAGGCGGCTCCACCGCTGTCTGAGGCAGCCGCACCCGGTCCTTCTGCTTGTGGATCCGGAACATCGCGGTCGGCTCAGTCTCAAAGAAATACGACAGGTCCTTTGAGAACACCATCGCGATCCGCGCCAGGTTACGCAGCGTCGGCACCACCCGCCCCGTCTCCAGTTGCGAAAGAAAGCTCGCCGAAAGCCCGGTGTGCTTGCCCAGTTCCACCAGGCCCATAGATTTCTTCAGCCGCAGCCGCCGAATGCGCTCCCCTATCCGCTTTTCCGCGATGAACCGCTCAGCAGTCTCCGGGTCCGCCTGCGTCTTTTGCGTTTCCTCGCTCGTTACCTCGACCGGGTTAGTCATCAACCCCTCCTGCGGGTAATTGGTCAGTTTGAAGGGTACGAGCTTCAGCCCGTACGCACACCTTGCAAAAATGAACGCGGGCTTCAGCCCCTGGGGGAATGCTCTCTAAAACTGACCCGCTCCCCTCCCGCGCTTAGAAATAGGATGCTCCTCGTATCAAATTATTGTCCAGATCAAAATAAATTTATGTCCTGCCAAACCAACCTCCCCCGTCCGGCACTATTGTATTCATCAGGAGGAAAGCTACATC
>DASRLI010000272.1:0-5889 GCA_035648535.1 Occallatibacter sp.
AAGCTCGCGCGCGAAAGCCTGAATATCCTCTCGAGTTTCTCTATGTCAACCGTCAGACGTATTTGCATCTCGACAAAGTGATCGGCGCGATGACCGTGATAGCTCCTATGCCGATTCAAGATGTCGAGCGGGCTGTTCTCAGGCATGCGTTGGAAAAGCTATCATTTTAGAGCCTTTGAACGCGAGGGCCACGGTGGCCTTATCCAGACAGATGACAGTAGTGCACCTACGAAAATGGACGAGTCGCAAACCCGACCAGCGGTTCCGTAATCATCCATTCGGCCAACACACGGTACGACTTGTGAGGCCGATTGGATTCCGCCGAGCGGTCAGCGATCCCGTGCTCCTTACCAATAGGTCAAACTAAAATTATCTAGATAGGTTTTATTTGCAGCCTGCACGGAATTGCCATCCATTTGGTAATTGACCGTAACTCCCCACCAGCTGACAGGGACCGTGAATGCGGGATAGGTCGTATTTAAATTGGCTGTGGAGCCATTCAGCGTGATCGACTGATATACAACCGAATTACCCGATCCCCGCTGCGCTTGAATTGTAAGGTGGTTCCAGCCGTTGTTTATGAGGGTACAAGCGACACCGGTGGAAACCCACTTCGCATTTGCGCTGTCCCATATATCCCACTCTTTCCCGCCCAGGTTGTTGCACTGAGTTCCCCATAGCATTCCAACGCCATTCATATACATATTTATGTCGAATTCAAGGACCTGCGTAATGGAGGCATTGGTTACATAGAAGTAGGCATCGTAGGTGAAGTTGTGGAGAGAGGGAAGCAGAGTGTGGCCGGTATCCGGGAGATTCTGCGTTGAGAATTGGCCAAGCACCGGAAGCGAGAACAGCACATCGCCCCAGGGAGCACTGCCGCTTGAACCCCCAAGCATAAACGCTGTTGCATTTCCACTCAAGGATGGCGAGGAAACATTCGTAGCGTGCGAGAACTGAATGCCACCGCACGGAGAGGGTGAGCAGTCGACATAATTGGGCGGCCCCTGTCCCCAGCTGTTCCATCCATTGCTAGTCTGGAGATTTGAGAGCTTCGTACCCGTTCCCTGAACCATAACGTTTACGGGAACGTAAGAGGCGCCGCCGCAGTAGTCCCACTCCTCCACGACTGTGTTCTGGGGACCGGCACCAAGGCTGACTTGAGCGTTCAGCTTAGCTCCATTCTGCACGGAAACCAGTTGGTTCTGTACGTAAACGCCCATTGCTGCTACGCCTTTTGAACAACTGGTTGTGGTGGCTGTCGCCATGTAGTTGGCTAGCGAACTCACGGTGCTGTTGTTCGCGGGCGAGGTCACGAATATGCCGGAACTGCTAGTGACCGTGATCGGCACCTGCGTGAAGGTCGCGCCCCCGCAATAGTCCCATTCCTCGACAACAGTATTGTATGCACCTGGAGAGAGCGAAACAGCAGCATTCAGGCTGGTTCCATTCTGGAGGGCAATAAGTTGATTATTCACATAGACGCCCATGGAGGCTACGCCTTTCGAACATGTTGTAGTGATTGCGGTGGCTGCGAATTGCACAGGCGAGCCAACAGTGTCACCACTTGCCGGACTGCTGACAACAACATTTGCGAACACGGGCGCCGAGAATGCTGCAAGAATCAGTATGGCGCTCAAGAAAGTCTTCAAGAAGTTATCCTCGGGTATTTACGTATCTGCGAGAGCCCGGCCGTGGAGAAGTTCAAACTGGAGGCTTTTCCGCGTTTCCATTCTCGTAGGCTGAATTCAGTCATCGTCTAGCGCAACGTGCTGACACTGCGTCCTGTCAGGGCGCGATTCGAATATCGTTTCCGGTCGCATCGGGAAACACTAGGGGCTCATGGCAAGCTCGTATCTGCTTCCAATAACCTCGGCAGGAGAAAACAAAATTTGACGATCAGAGGGACAAGGCGCCTTATGCGCGGTAAGAACCCGGCTCCTCTTTTGCCTGTTTCGCGGCTGCGGAGGTATATATCTTTAACAGTTACTGGCTAAAGTCCTTGTAGAGTGGGCAAGCATACATTCGCAACCCATTGTGTACTTTCTTACCGGGCTGCTACCCTTCGCCCGACATCTCTACTCAGATCACGAACATTAGACTGCCTTACAGACGATTCACTGAATATCTGTATAGAACAGTACAGGAACTTTAGGCGTGGCGCAGGATTTATTAAATAAAAGCAGAAATAAATATAAAAAGGGAGCGGCCATTTGTCGGTGCGTGTAAATTGTGCTCGCATTTAGGGTGAATCATCGATAACCATGTAAAAACTACACTCAGAGCCATGTGCGCACAGCGCCAGGTAGGAATGTAATAAGTTCGTAAAATGCGTGAAGCGCATTGACTGACAGAGAAGATGCTGAGAGCCCTAGGCCTGCTATCCGAGAGTCTGCACAGGCCTGTAGAGTGGCCTTCGTTGCGTGCCGAGTCTATAGGTCACTATTGCTCATTGTGCTACTTGTAAATGATTGAAATGATGAAGGGGACGCGCATAATCAGTTACAGCTTCAGTTATTCTCCAATCATTTGCAATTGGATCTGTGGTGCTGCCGGGATTATGCGCTCCGCTGGTGAACATCTGGGAGTAAGTCAGGAAGTACCGGGCGAAGCACGCGAATGACAGAGGAGGTGCTTGGCTGTGTGGCACAGCAACTGCAAAGGATTGCGCTACTTATTGAGAAGGCCATTTCACAGAGGTAAAAGAGGATTGGCGAGTTCTACCAGGGCGCTGCATCCGAGCGGCAGCCTTTGCGCATCCTATTAGTATGCTGGCAAAATGCTGTGGTTCACCGGCCGGACGACACCATGGAGGGTGCAGCCATGTCTCTGAGACACCGATACGCACAAGGCGTCGTGTTTATTCTGCTGAACTGTGCAGGCGCGATGCTGTCTCTGACCGCGAATGCAGCGTCCTGCAAGACGCAATCGCAAATGACGGCAGCAGAACGTGATGCCTTGGCAAGTGCTGCTCACATCATGGTTGCCGAGGTGCAAAGCGGGGATGTGCTGGCCCTTCGCCAGAATACGATTCCTGCGGTTGCGGCGGATTTCGGCGGGATTGCGGAATCGGTCAGCAGATTAAAGCCACTTGTGCAACGGGCCTCCATCACCGTCGATAGTCTTTATGAGTTGGACGCTCCGATCGACTCAGCGGGCGCTGCTCGAACAGATTTCTATTGTGGAACGCCGGTCGTGATTTTGAACTTCACCGATCTGCCGCCTGGGAAGTATGCGTTGGCCATTCTTCACGCGACCGGTGTGCCGCAGCCGCAACAAATTTCACTGATTGTGTCCGAAACCCCAGATCATCGGTGGATGCTTGGAGGCTTTTTCAGCAAGGCCATGCTGGAGGCGAATCACGATGGTCTATGGTATTGGGTGTCGGCGCGTAACTACGCACAAAGAAACATGAAATGGAATGCCTGGTTCTACTACCGTACGGCAGCCTATGTTCTGGATCCAGTGGAATTTCTGTCGAGTCCAAATCTTGAGAAGCTTCAGCATGAACAGGAACAGGTACACCCCGGCGACCTTCCAGGGACAAAACCGCTGGTGCTCACTGCTAATGTTTCTGTCTTTCAAATAACGAAGATCGACACCACAACCATATTTGGCGCTCTCGACCTTGACGTTCATTACACTCCCAACACCAGTCAGACGGCTCAATTGCGCGATCCGCCGAGCGCACGGAGGCAAGTGACCGAGGTGATGACGGCGCTGTTGGCGCTGCACCCTGAACTGCGCGACGCTTTCCATGGCATCTGGGTACAGGCGGACAGCGGTTCTGCTTCTGTCTTTTCGTTGGAATTGCCTATGGACCAGATTGTTCCTGGGACGCAGGCCCCAGCGACAACTACGAGTTCCATTGCGCGATGAATGGTACGTTGCGCAGGCGACCTGATGATGGGGATGAAAGGGACAAAATGTCGAAGGGCCGTTGTTTCGCAGGTGGTACATCGCTCTCTTTGCCATGCATCTGCATCGTAATGATGTTGCGGAAAATGCAATTACTTTCGGCTGATGACTTGTCTATGTTCTCAACTGGTTTTTCAAATTCGCGCGCCCTTCGGGTTACTCCTCTGATCGCCTTGGTCCTGCTTGGCTGCATTGGATCGCCAGTGCTCTGTCAGGTCCAACCCGCACCAAAAGCGCAGGGCGCGCCCACGATGCCCGGCGCAATGCGCGATCCGACGCATCCTGAAACTCAGCTGCGACTGGATTTAGACCGCGATCCAATTCCGTCGCCCGAAGCCGAAGACAACGCGCCTGTGATTACTACATCGCCGCTCGCTCCAGCTGCGCCCGGCGAGATTCAGAAGCGGCAGGACGGTATCTACACCATGCACAAGGATGTGGATGAAGTTCTGTTGACTTGCGCAGCGGTAGACGAAGAAGGTCGGTCGGTCCCGGACTTGAGTCGCGGCGACTTCCGCGTATGGGAGGACGGTGCCCCGCAGACGACCAGCTCGTTTCTGCACCAGGATGATCCCGTATCCCTGGGCATTCTCGTTGATAACTCGGGCTCGATGCATGACAAGCGTGCAGCGGTCAACGCGGCCGCTTTGAACCTGCTGAGGGCTTCAAATCCAAAAGATGCAGCATTCATTGTCAATTTTTCCGATCGTGCAATTCTCGATCAGGGTTTTACTTCGGACATCGTCGCGCTGAATCGAGGGCTCTCGCATTTCGACTCTAAAAACACCACGGCTTTGTATGATGCAGTGGCTGCTTCGGCGGATGAATTAGCTAACCACGCGAAGCATCCAAAGCAGGTGCTGCTGGTTATTACGGACGGGGCGGACAATGCGTCAAGGCTGAATCTGGAGCAAACCATCCGCCGTGTGCAAAACCTGGGAGGACCGGTAGTCTATTCCATAGGGCTGCTTTTCGAGACCGAAAAGGCAGAAGCAGGACGAGCGAGAGACGCTCTGCAGAGGCTGTCGCAGGAGACTGGCGGCATTGCGTACTTCCCCAATTCCTTGCAGGATGTGGACACCATTGCGGCGGCTGTCGCGCGAGATATCAGGGACCAATACACCATCGGCTATCATTCCTCCAAACCGGCAAGCCTGGGCGGATATCGCGTCGTGCGTGTGGAGGCAAAGGCGCCGAAGCATGGCAAGGTAATCGTGAGAACGCGCCGGGGCTATTATGCAAAGAAGCCCGAGTCTGCGCCACAGCATACGCAATCCGCGCTAAATTCAGAGCAGTGACGGAATGAAAGCCAATCGCGAATGGGATTGACGACCGGTCACGTCTTTAAGAGCCTTGCAGCCAGGAGCACTACCGGAAGTACTGACAGAACGGCGGTAGGACCAAGGGTCAAGTGGGATTCCAGTCTGGCACATTAGATCAATTGAACAATGAAAAAGAGGGGCCGCGAGCGGCTCCTCTTTTTCGTTGTAGTCCTCACAATCAATGCAAATGGAAGTCCACGTCGATCACAATTTGCACAGACACGGGATGTCCCTGATACATGGCCGGCTTGAACCTGTACTGCTTCACTGCTTCGATGGCCTTTTCGTCCAAGCCCATGCCGAGATGACGAACCAACCTGACATCTTGCGGATTTCCTTGCGAATCGACAATGAGCTTGATAGAGACGCTGCCCTGAAAATTCGCTCGACGAGCGTCTTCTGTGAACTCCGGCTCAACGGAATGGATGACCTCGGGTGCGGCCACTCCACCGCCCACGCTCATCAGGCCTCCGCCGTAGCCGCCCCCGCTGCCCGGACCTGCCCCGCTGCCGCGGCCGGTCCCAATACCGCCGCCGAGGCCTTGACCAAATCCAGAACCGCTGCCTCCTCCCTGCGAAGCCAGCGCGATCTGTGGCGACTTTGCCATGCCGAGGTTCGGTAGATTGTTGTTATCTGGCATCTTCACTTG
>DASRLI010000273.1:0-2614 GCA_035648535.1 Occallatibacter sp.
GCTCCGAAACCAGCTCCTCGAATCATGCGAACCGAACGATTATGTTGGCGTGTCTTGCTTAGTCGACGAAAAAATCTCCCGTACACGCACACTCATGTCACTCGGAAAACTCAGCAACTTCAGTCGCAGAAAGTCCCTGAGTCGACTGCGCGATTGTCCGGGATCGATCCGACGAATTTGTGATGTGACCTGAGCCCCGCAAACTCCTCCAAGAATGGATAGAGTCCGTCACCCGCTGGGGGATGGACATGAAGGCAAGTCGGTTCACGGAAGAGCAGATCATCGGGGTTTTGCGGGAGCAGGAGGCCGGGGCGAAGACGGCTGATCTGTGCCGCAAGCACGGGATCAGCAGCGCGACATTCTACAAATGGAAGGCCAGGTATGGCGGCCTCGAAGTCTCCGACGCCAGGCGACTGAAGGCGTTGGAGGACGAGAACGCCAAGCTGAAGAAGCTGCTGGCCGAGGCGATACTCGACAACGCGATGCTGAAGGATATCGCGTCAAAAAAATGGTGACGCCCGCCGTCAGACGGGAAGCCGTCGCTCACCTGCAGGTCACCTACAAGGTCAGCGAACGGCGGGCGTGTTCAGCACTCGGAGCAGACCGCACGTCGATGCGCTATCGCGGCCGCCGCCCTGACGACGAGGCGGCGCGAACGAGACTGCGTGAACTCGCATCCGTTCGCCGGCGATTTGGTTATCGCCGACTTCACATCCTGCTCAGGCGCGAAGGCATCGTCATGAACCATAAGAAGCTCCGGCGCCTCTACCGTGAAGAACGGCTTCAGGTCCGCCGGCGATCGGGTCGCAAGCGGGCCGTGGGGACACGGGCTCCGATGGCACTGCCGCAAGGCCCAGACCAGCGCTGGAGCCTGGATTTTCTATCGGACGCGTTCGCCGATGGCCGGCGGTTCCGCATCCTGGCGATCGTCGACGATTTCACCCGCGAATGCCTGGCGCTGGTCGCCGATACGTCGTTGCCCGGCCTGCGTGTTGCCCGCGAGCTTGATGCCGTCATCGCTCGCCGCGGCCGTCCCGCGGCGATCGTTTCCGATAACGGTACCGAACTCACCAGCCTGACGATGCTGCGCTGGTCACAGGAGCACGGCATCGAGTGGCACTACATCGCGCCCGGAAAGCCGCAACAAAATGCGTTCGTCGAGAGCTTCAACGGCCGGCTGCGGGACGAATGCCTCAACGAGACGCTGTTCACATCCCTTGCCCATGCCCGCGAAGTACTGGCAATCTGGAAGGACGATTACAACACGGTGAGGCCGCATAGCGGTCTTGGCAATCTCGCACCGTCGGTCTACGCCGGACTCAGCGCTCCCAAGATGCAACGGGATGGGACGCTGCGCTATGTCGAGGGCTCCGCGCCCCATCCCGTTGCATCACCGGGCCACCAAGGCTCAAATCAACCCGGGGCTCTACCCATCGCTGGATGAAAGAAGGGGCTCAGGTCAGGGGCGGCATCGTGTTGCCCATGATCACGAAGAAGCTCCAGTCGATCAACCTGGTGGAAAATTCCTTGGGGATGTGTCGGGTCATGTTGTTGCTCCTCGAGTGTGGTCCCTAGGGGATTTTACCCCTTCTGCTCCGATTCCCGCATGAGGGTTAGCGCCGCATCGTTTTTCTTGGCCATGCCAGCGGTGGTCCCCTGCGGCGGCTCGTCAACACGACCGTACCAATCGCGACCATGTCCATGCTGCGGATAGTTTCCCGGATCACGGGCTCGTTGAACGCATCATCAAGGCAGTCGAGCCGTGTTAGCAGCGGCCTCAGCCAACATTGCTTTCAACTGCGCCTTGGTGAATTCCTCAGGTTTTCTCACTCCTGGCTTGCGGTAGACACTATCCTATCCACCGGGCGGGCACACGCCGCCAACAGCGCTGGCTTCCGCTTCGGCACCGGCCTTATCCTGGGTTTTGCGGTTGGCGGCTTGTGACCGCGCTTCAGGCCCAAACGAGTTAAGCAGCGGTCACTGCGGCAAACTTTGCAGGTGGAGTCATCTTATCTCCTCTGCCTAAGGCCAACGCAATTGTTGATCCATAGCCTAAAGGTGTGTCGTACTACCCAATCTGTCAAGTAACAGCCGCATCGGACTGATCTTGTTCAGCGTGACATCGCACGATCTGCCCCAAGAAGAATGCATTCTGCAAGGGCTGAACTCAGGTGATGTTCGGAATTATTGCGCCTGTTAATTGGCCTGCCGTCCCAAGCAGCGTGACCGCAGGTGGCATCGAACAGCGGCGTCGCGTGGTGCGCTATCGAACGCGATAGCTGCCGCGCCGCCTAGGACAATGCCGAGGCGTTTCATCATCACGGGACTTCCGACGGTTGATCGAGCCCTTCATCCACTCTCCGCACAAGCCTCTGTTTGATTGAAGCCCTCACCCGGAAACTCGCACTGGTCACGACCAGCGTGATTCCTCCAACTACTAAAACCTCCCATAGGACTCGCGGTCTCCGATTCTCCCCTGTCCTAACTTTTTCCTTCGACGGGGACTGCTTTTACCTGGTGGTTAGTTCCACCAGCGTCCTGGTCTTCTCCGCAGCGTCATACACCTTGATCTGGAGCATAGGAAATTCGTTCTTGAGATCCCGGGCTCTTTTCT
>DASRLI010000274.1:0-3226 GCA_035648535.1 Occallatibacter sp.
GGTAGATGTCCGGCATCTCGGCCATCTATACCTGCGTCACGCCGCACTCCAACTCAAAGTGCGTTCACAACGTTCAGCTGAAAGGAAGCCCTGGCCATCGCTGGCCGGGGCTTTGTGTTGCTCAGGGAAACTGCCGAGGTCGGCCTCGGCTTGTGGTGCAACCACGTCTGCTTTTCACCCCAAGACCTAAGCTCAAACAACAGAAGAAAGGAGGTACATTGCGATGAAAAGCCTCGTAATCTGCTTGCTGTATTACGCCGTGCAGGCGCTGCTCATTGCCCTTGCGGTCCGGATCTGCGAAAAGCACCTCAGCCGAATCTGGTAGAGCTACCGGGCTGCCCGACAACTATCATCTCCGTTCTTCAGGACGGCGCACACAATAGAAAGAGGAACACTAGATGAGCAAGCTTGTACCGCAAGACATCGAAGACTTTCTGTATGACCTGGGCACTCGACGGGACGGCACCCCCGGCGCCTTTGAAGAGTACGCACGGACTGCAGCCGCTCTTCTCTGGGAAAAGTACTGCATCCTGGAAGACCCCTCAATCCAAATCATGCCCCGCTCTTCAGATCGCACTCCGCTTCACCAGAACCAATCAAGGAGTGGTGCGTCTAGTGATGCCATGGATACCCAGGGCAATCGCATTTCAAAATAGCTCCAGCAAGCGGAACAGGAAATCATCGTCCCAACCGGCGCGTTTGAACTTTCCGCGCAGGGAGCCTTTTGATCCCTCTTTTTGCATGGCATTGATGGCCATGTGACGGAGCACGGCGAGATTGTGCGGCCCGTGTCCCATGCGTGTTCTATCCTGATCCTCGTTCATGACTACATCCAGCCGCCAGTGCAGGCTGTTTTCGATTCCCCAGTGTTGCCGCGCTACCTGGTTGAACCGCTCCGGCGACAGGACTCGACTGAGCAGGTAGTAGGCGGTTTCGGTGGTGGTTTTGTCCGCCGTCTCACGCCTTCGAACCACTTTGCCGATGGCCTTCAGGCCCGGCCATTGGTGCTGTTTCTGCAACCAGTCAGTCTCGGTTGACACCGTCGCCGTGCGTGTCTCGATGCGTCCGTGATCGGCCTCGACAACCGGCGCAGCGATGCTCGATTTCAACTCCGGATCATCCAGCAGCAGGACCACATCGTCATACAGCGTGCCCTGATTGCCCTTCAGCGCCAGTGCGTAGTCGCCCTTCTGTTCCACGATTTGCTTGGCGATGGCGCGCTGGCAGTTGAGCGCATCGGCGGTCACGATCGTGCCCTTGAGCGACAGCATTCTGAGCAGTCTGGGCACCGCCGTGATCTCGTTGGACTTGGCATCGGTGGCGATCTGTGCCAATACCAACCGCTGCTCCGAGCCCCACGCGCTCACCATGTGCAAGGGCGACTTGCCGCTGGCCCGATCGAACGAGCGGCGCAACACCTTGCCGTCAATGGCCACCACCCCCTGCAACTGTTCCGAAAACTGCGCCATGAACCGCCGAAACGATTCGCCAAACTGATCCGAGTCGAGATTGCGGAACAGGCGGCTGAAGGTGTCGTGGCTGGGCAGTCCGTTGGCCAGGATGAGAAAGCTGCGCAGAAACGGCTCTTTGGCTTCGGCAAACAGAGCCATGTCCACCGCACCCTGACCACCGCACAGCACACAGCATAATGCGATCATCAACAGTTCGTGAAAATCATGCAAAGCGGCATTGCCACTGCGCGGATCCTCAAGCCCTTCCCAACACGACCCAAACTGCTCCAGAGTTTCTTTGCGGGACAAGATATCCTCCTGCAAGAAACTTCGCCCCTCGCAGCCTTGACCGTAAGTAGCTACCCTGGTCCGTGGCGACTAGGGTTCTGACCATTCTCAAATGCGATTGCCCTGGCCCTCGACCCGGCCTATATTGACAATTCGTCTTGGGTGTTCAATTCGACGACTCGCGCTGCCCTCATGGGTGTTGTGGATTCTCTCGGAAGGCCGTTGTTCCAGCCCAGCCCTAACGCGGGGGCTTTCGATATGCTTTTGGGCCGTCCGGTTGTGCTCAATCAGTATCAGCCAAACGCCACTGCCGGATTGAAAGCCGTTTTGTTCGGTGACTTCTCCAGCGGTTACACGTTCCGGCAGGTGCAGGGTGATCTTTCAATCCTGCGACTGAATGAGCGTTACGCCGATACTGGCGAAGTAGGCTTCATCGGCTATGCGAGGATTGGTGGATTCTCCACGGATGCCGGGACACACCCGATTGTTGCCCTTCAACAGCACGCTTAAGAACTAAGGAAAAGGAATGGGCTGCCTTGTGTAATGCAGGGCAGCCCTTTTCATTTGGGATATATGAAGAAACTGGGTATCTGTTTGACTCATGTAGCCACTACAGGTTGTGGTGTCTTAAATGTGCGTTGAAGCCATTTGCCCGCTTTCCCATTGTCGATCTAGTAACTGGATCGACACTGGATCGACGCAAGGTGGTGCCCGGTGAGACCATCTGCAACATGCCAGAAGAACTAAAACGAATCCTACGTTGGGTGTTCGGGAAAGACTTGGTTTACGTAATGCTCCCATTAATTGCATCGATCATTGTTGGCGTCGCCGGTTACCAGCAATTCAGATTAGCCAATTGGCTGATAGCCGCCGGTCTCATCTGGCTGGAAGGGCACTGGATATTCTCTTCGTTTTTGGAGGAGAAATGGAATGCAACCCCATGGAGCAGGGCACCAATAAAGGCCAAAATAGAGAACTCAAAGGGAATTCTTGCCGGATGGATAATTGGAGTGACGGTGCTAATAGGTTTAATCGGTTTTGGTGGCTTTTACTGGGTTCATTTCATGCGGCTCAATTTTGAGCAGGATGATGTCTTTTCTAAGCTAGGCGTAGAGGTCAGAACAGATGGATCGGATGCGTTTAAGACGACTTTCACCGTGACAAATGGAGGGAGCTTTCCAATATCAGACCGGCACGAAATCGGATGTTTTATTCATCTCGCGATATCCCGTGGGGATCGAAGTAAAGTTTGGAAGGGCATCAGTTTTGCTCAACTGCCAAACGGCATGTTTGCTATGAGCGGGGGGTCGGTAATCAACAATAGCGGATTGCCATCATTTGTGCCAATTGCACCTGGAGGAGACAGCCAGACAGATTCTTGTTTATCTGGATTTCGTTGGAAAGGTGTAGGAGCCCCGTTTGCCTGTGTAGATATGACTGTCCATTTCGCTTATTATCTCGCGAACCAACCCGACATTCTTAAAGAC
>DASRLI010000275.1:0-10048 GCA_035648535.1 Occallatibacter sp.
GACGTTGGTAGTGGATTTGCCGTGACCGCAACAGGCCAGAACAGTCATGGCAGCACCAAAGCTGAAGCCGACGGCCACAGCCGGGCGCTTGTATTCATTTTCAAGCCAGGCAAGAGCGGCCAGCACATCGGCGGACTCCGCCAGGCCGTCATGCGTGCCCTCGCTCAGGCCGGTGCCGCGAAAGTTGAAGCGAAGGACCGGAAGGCCGAGTCCCCACTGGGGATCGTTGAGGGCCTTCATGGCATGGTAGACAACCTTGTTGTGTAAATTGCCGCCGCCGAGGGGATGAGGATGGCAGACCAATGCGGAAAACGGTGCATCGGGAGCGCCTTCGTTGACTACGGCCTCGAGCCGGCCTGATGGTCCGGCCAGAAACACGCTCCGAAGTATCGAGAGCTCCTGACGCTGGTCAGGTTGGGCAGATGCAATTGTGGCGCTCATTCCACTCTTCATTCTACTCGCAACGGGCGGCCGAGTTCACCGCGTAATTTGCCCATCAGCCCATTTGGAGGTTGCCGGCGAGGGGAGCGGCTTCACGGGGTGAGATTGCAGTCAATGATACGGACGATTGGGTTCGACAGCAGGCTCTAAGGTATTCTGGCAGCATCATGAAAGAAAGCTTTGAGCCTAAGCCAATTGACCCTGTCGGGCTTACCCGTGCACTGTGCGAAATTGAGTCAACCACCTACAACGAGGGGCCGGTGGGCGACTTTCTGGCAGATTTTCTGGTCGGGCGCGGCTGGGCAGTGGAGAAGACTCCCGTGGCGCAGCCAGCCGAGAGCGCAACCGGCGCTGCACGCTGGAACATTTATGCGGGTGTGGCCGGCCAAACGCCGGACCTGGTGTTTTCAACGCATATGGATACCGTTCCGCCGTACATCCCCTTCAGCGAGAATGCGGAGTTTATGTACGGTCGCGGGGTTTCAGATGCGAAGGGCATTATCGCCGCACAGGCGGCCGCCGGCGAGGCGCTGCGCGCAGCGGGATTTCGGATTGGGTTGTTGTTTGTATCCGGCGAGGAACGCGACTCGGCCGGCGCGAAGGCGGCAAACCTCGCGCCCAAGGGTAGCCGCTTCCTGATCAATGGCGAGCCTACGGACAATCGCGTTGCCCTGGCTTCGAAGGGCGCTCTGCGGGTTTCTCTCAAATCGACCGGGAAGATGGCGCACTCTGCCTACCCGGAGCTGGGTGACTCCGCGGTTCACAAAATGGTGGAAGTGCTGGACAGGCTGCTCAAGCTGAAGTTGCCTGTGGATGAGTTCGCCGGGGATACGACGCTCAACATTGGCCAGATTCAAGGCGGCCATGCGCCCAATGTTATTGCCGACCATGCTGAGGCACAGGTTCTGATTCGGCTGGTGTGCGATTCTGCGCCGGTTCGCGCTGCCATCCTTGAGGCCGCCGCGGGACTGGCTGAAGTGAGTTTCACGCTGGACCTTGCGTTTGTGCGGCTTCGAGCGATCGAAGGACTGCCGACGATGATCGCCAAGTTCGCGACCGACATTCCACAGTTGACCAACTGGGGAGAGCCGCTGCTGCTGGGGCCGGGGTCGATTCATGTGGCGCACACGCCGTTTGAAAAGCTGGCCAAGAAAGAGTTACTGGAAGCGGTGGAGTTATACGTTAAAGTAGCCAGGCAGTTACTGGCATAAGTGCTATAAGTTCTCCCATTAAGGAGAAGTTAGTAAAGGCGGCGAAGTGCAGTTGGGAGTTATCTCTGCGCTTCGCCGCCGATTGCATTTATTGAATAGTCATTTCTTTTCGCTGCCCGGTTCTTTGGCTTAACTGCCGTTACTGTTTCACCGCTACGTACGTAGATGTACGGTCGGTCACCTTATTGTTGTCGACTACAGTCAATTTCTTTCCATCGGACGAAACGGTCATTTTCGCCACGTCGGTTACCTTGCCGTTGCGCTTGTCCGTCTCCTCGATGGTGTTCTTGTCGACGCGTTTCAGAGAGACTGCGTCCCAGCCAAAGGCTCCCTTGACCGGGTAGTCATTGCCGTCCAACTTCGCGGTGTAGGTCTCGCCCGTTGGTGATGACATCGTGAGCTCATCTCCATTGGTCTTGTAAGTGGTGAGGAGGCCATTGTCGCTCTGTTGAATCGTGTTGATCTGCCACGAACCGGAAGTGGCATGCACTCCGGAAGGCGCGATTCCAACTCTTTTCGCCTTGACTTCCGTTGTAACGGGCTGACCGCCGTTCTGTGGATGGAAGGTCGACTTGACCGTCAGGGTTTTGCCATCGCTGGAAACGGTCCTGGTCTGTTCACTGACCGTTGTGCCGCCTTTCTTGGTTACGCTGGCGGTCGACTTGGCATCGACTTCCTTCACGCTGATGGTGTCATAAGCCTGGCCGGTGACGGTCTGATCCTGCCCATCAGCCTTGACGTCGAACGCCGGATTGCAACTGACACAGTGGTACCAGCCCTGGCTCAGGTAAAAGTCGTTTGGCTTCGGTGATAGCTTGGATTGGCTAAAGTTGACGCGCCATGTGCCGTCGAACGGGCTCTGCGCTGACGAAGAAGCTGGGGCCCAGAGTGTTGCCATGAGAAACAGCGCGCAAGCAACGAACCGCTCTGCCTTGTTCATTTGTATTGTCCTCCTGGGATTCTGATTTTGGCGCTCTGGGGGGCGACGGGGCAATTTGGGGAAAATCTGCGTCCTTCCAGGTAGGCCGCAGCGATTATATCCCTGACTGTGCACGGTCGGGTTTTTTATTTGAGCGCGCCTGGCAGTTATCGCTGCCGTGCTGTGGCTCGCCTCAAGAACTGGGGAGCCGGGGTGCCGGTTCCCTCGCAATCAAGATGAGCGCTGTACTATTTAAACGGAAGAAGTGGTGGAGGATTCAATCGAAATGAGCGCACAAATTCTTGATATACCGGTCCGCAAGATCACCGGCGCGGATACAACACTGGGCGAGTTCAAAGGCAAGGTGCTTCTGGTGGTCAACGTGGCCTCAAAGTGCGGATTGACGCCGCAGTATGAAGGCCTGGAAAAGATCTATGAACAATACAAGGGGCAGGGGCTGGTGGTGGCGGGCTTTCCGGCAAATGACTTCAAGAGCCAGGAACCGGGGACCGAGGAGGAGATACAGGCCTTCTGCACAACGAACTATGGAGTCAAATTCCCCATGTTCAGCAAGATTACGGTGGTGGGCGCTGAGAAGCATCCGCTTTATGCGGCTTTGATCGCGGCCAAGCCAAAAGCGGTGAACCTTTCTGAAGTGCCGTTCCGCGAAAAGCTGAAGGGCTACGGGATCGATGCCAACGCCGAGCCCGAGCTGACCTGGAATTTCGAAAAATTTCTAGTGGGCCGGTCAGGAGAAGTGGTGCAGCGGTTTGCGCCGGACACGCAGCCAGACGCGCCTGAACTGGTTGCGGCCATTGAAGCGGAGCTGGCGAAGGGTTAGCCAGGGATAGGCCATTCGAGTATCTCGGATTGGTGAAGTTCCAGGTTTCGAAATTGAGACTTTGAGCACCCAGGCCATTTATTCTCAGCCAATGGATTCCTCCCCTACGTCCGGCGCCAACCTGCTTGAAACGGCAGCCTCGTCCTACCTGCGTTCAGCCCGGCATCAGCCGGTCCACTGGCATCCGTGGGGCGACGCGGCGTTTGCCCGTGCCCAGGCCGAGGACAAACCGATCCTGCTGGATATTGGCGCGGTGTGGTGTCACTGGTGCCACGTGATGGACCGCGAATCCTACGAGGACCCCGAAGTAGCAAAGCTCGTCAACGAGCACTTTGTTGCGGTGAAGGTGGATCGCGACGAACGGCCCGACGTGGACGCGCGTTACCAGGCCGCGGTCTCTGCAATTACGGGTCAGAGCGGGTGGCCGCTCACCGCGTTTCTTACACCCGACGGCCGGCCTTACTTTGGCGGCACGTATATTCCGCGCGACGATCGCTATGGGCGGCCCGGCATTGAGCGGGTACTGCTGGCGATGTCCCAGGTTTGGCAGGAGCGGCGGGATGAGGCTCTGGAGACGGCGGGTAGCGTGATGGCTGCCATCGAGCACAACGAGAGCTTCTCCGGCCCAGGCGGCGACTTGACCGTGGCGCTGGTGGACAAGATTGCCGGGTCAGCACTGGGCAAGCTAGATCCGCGCAATGGCGGCTTCGGCTCGCAGCCAAAGTTCCCGCACGCGGCGGCGCTTGACCTGCTGCTGGAGATGGCGATGAACCGCAACCCCGAACAGTCTGAAACGGCTCAGGCGCGGGACGCTTTCACAATCACGCTGGAAAAGATGGCGCGCGGCGGCGTCTACGACCAGCTCGCCGGAGGCTTTCACCGCTACAGCGTGGACGAACGCTGGGTGGTTCCGCACTTCGAGAAGATGCTTTACGACAACACCGAGTTGCTGCGCAATTACGTGCACGGCTTCCAGAGTTTTGTGCGCGAGGATTTTCTGGAGACCGCGCGGGAGATTGTTGCCTGGCTCGATTCCACGATGACCGACCGCGAGCGCGGCGGGTTTTATGGGTCGCAGGACGCGGATGTTGGACTGGACGACGACGGCGACTACTTTACCTGGACTCTTGACGAGGCCAAGGCCGTGCTGGACGGAGCAGAGCTGGAGTTCGCAGCAAGCTACTGGGATATTGGCGAACTCGGCGACATGCACCACAACCCGGCCAAGAACGTGCTGCACGTGAATTCGACTTTGCAGGAGAGGGCCGCGCAGGGCGGGGATTTGGAGCAGATGCGCGGGCTGCGGGACTCGGCGCGGCACAAACTGCTGGCAGCGCGGAGCCTTCGTCCTACGCCGTTCATCGACAAGACGCTCTATACCGGTTGGAATGCGATGGCGGTGACGGCCTACCTGGAGACGGCGCGAGTGTTGCGCATGGATTCAGCGCGGGAGTTTGCGCTGCGCACGCTCGACCGGCTGCTGAACGAGGCCTGGGACGGAGCCGCAACGCTGCATCATGTGATCGCCTATCCGGACGATGCGGGCGCGGCGGCCACAGTTGAGAAGGCCCCCGGCACGCTGGATGATTACGCCTTTACCATTCACGCCTGCGTCGATGCGTGGTTCGCCAGCGGCAACATGAATTTCTACCGGGTGGCCGTGAAGGTTGCCGACGCTATGATCGCCCACTTCTATGACACCACTGCGGGAGCGTTCTACGACGCGGCGGGTAGCGAGGGTGGGCAGATTCCGCTGGGCGCACTTGGGGCACGGCGGAAACCGCTGCAGGATTCGCCCACGCCGGCTGGGAATCCCACCGCGGCCTCAGCGCTGTTGCGGCTTGAGACGTTGAGCGGGCGCCAGGAATATCGCGACATTGCAGAAGATACGCTGGCCTGCTTTGCGGGCATCGTAGAGCATTTCGGCCTGTACGCGGGCAGTTATGGGTTGGCGCTGGAACGGCTGCTGCTGGATCCGGTGCAAGTGATGGTGGTGGGTTCCGGGCCGGAGGCTGCGCGGCTAGAGGCGACCGCGGTGGCACGTTTTGCTGTAAACAAGACGGTGATGCGGATCGCGCCGTTCCGGCTGGTTAAAGAGGGAATTCCCGACGCCTTGGCCGAGATGCTGCTTCAGGTGCCGGTGCCGCGCGGCGCGGAAGTGTGGGCCATGGTGTGTCACGGGCGGACATGCTTCCCGCCAGTGACGAATGCTGAGGCGCTGCTGGAGGCGTTGGAGGGAATGGCTTAACGGCCAGAAACCTAGCTGTCGCTGAAGGGATTGTTGTTCTGCGGTTTGAGCAGGGTTGGGTCGCCTTCCGACACGGGCTCGGGAATTGGAACATTTTGGCTGGCATCGTCCTGCTCCCCAAATGTGTTGAAGACTCTGTAGGGATTACCGGGGAGTAGATGGTGCTCCTCGAGAGCAAGCCGGACGCGGCGTCGGAACTCGCGGATGGGGCCGTACTGTTTGGTGGCCAGAGTCTTGAAGACCACCGGGAAGATCAATTCGGAGCCTTTGATGGCATCGACGCCCAGGATCTGCGGATCGGCGACGAACAACTGACGGAACTCATCGCTATTGCGTATATCCGTGGCGATTGCCGTCAGAAGCCTCTGCACCTGGTCGGGGTTGGCCGAGAAATCCACGCTCACGTTTACGGTGGCCACGGAGTAGCCCACGCTAAGGTTGGCTACCGTAGTGATCTGCGAGTTGGGAACGACGTAGAGAGTGCCGTCGGCATCGCGGACGGTGGTTTTGCGGAGAGTCATTGCTTCGACGGTTCCGGCCAGTCCGGCAATGCGAACCGTGTCGCCCACGTTGAATTGATCTTCGACGAGAATGAGTATCCCGTTCAAAACATCCTTGACGATGTTTTGCGCGGCGAGGCCTATGGCAACGCCGGCGATTCCAGCGGACGCAAGCAGGGGACCGAGGTTAATGCCGACGGCATCAAGGAACTGCAATCCGGTAATCACGCCTATGACGGTGAGGCCCGTAGCGCGGATAACCTGGGACACCGTTTTGACCTGCGCAATGCGTCCCGGACCGGCGGCATGCTGCTCGGCCACGTGCGTCATTCGTCGCGTGACAAGACGGAGTAATCGACTGAGAATAAAGGCGATAGCTGCAACTATCAGCAGATGGGGGAGCCGGTTGCGAACAAATTCCTGAGTGTCGTTTGCCCATTCGTCCAGCACCCTGCCCAGAAACCGGCCTTCGCTAAACCAGCTCCACCTTGCCGCTAACATAAAACGAAACATGCCAAAACCCCTCTCTCTAGACTAGACTGTGCGGAGGAAGAGCAGGGTTGCCCCGCTGCCATTCCCGGCACACTCCTGGCGCGAAATGGAGGTCGTCCATGAGAGTTCAGCGCATCGGCTCAATCGAGAAAGAACGCCTTCTGCGGACAAGGGCTCTATGGCTCTGTTCGCTCACCCTCACGATTGCCATCGTACTGACGATCAAGCCCTTACAACACAGCAGTTTCGCACAGTCGCCACCGTCGCAGGCCAATGAAGCGCCGGTTACGGCAAACCCGGCGACTGCGAACGCCCAGGACACCGCCAGCGCGACAGCGCCGGAGCAGCAGGTGAAACAAGACGTCAAAGCCGATCCCGCCGCTGAGCGGAAGCAGCAGATTTCAGACGAAACTGCAGACCTGCTGAAGTTGGCCAACAGCCTGAAGGCTGAGATGGACAAGACCACCAGGGACACACTATCGGTGGCGGTGATCCGCAGGGCGGGCGAAATTGAACAACTGGCCCACAAGATGAGGACGAAATGAAAGCAGCCGTGGCAAAACTCGCAATGATTGAATCGCGGCCAGGACTCGTCCGGCCATCAGCGTGCAGGTTGAGTCATGTGGTGCGGCCGGTGCTTTGGCTGGGGCTGCTTCTGGCGTTACCGTGTTTGGGGCAAAGCTCCTCGCAACAGTCACCAACCGGCCAGATATCCAGTCATCCATTGCGTGCCCAGCCCCAGCCGATCGATGAACCAGTTGGCGGCGAGAATGTGGGAAATCCACTCTATGAGGAGAGGCGGATGCGCCAGCTCAATGAAGTACAGCACAAGTCAATGGTTTCCGATACAGACAAACTGCTGAGACTGGCGACCGAACTGACTGCCGAGATCAATAGCACCAATCCGACTTCACTCAATTCCGATCAGCTTCGCAAGATTGCCGAGATTGAAAAACTCGCGCGCAGCGTGAAGGACAAGATGAGAATTTCATTGAAGGGAGCGCCGGGTTATATGGACGCTATCCCTCAAGGTCCTTCTCCTTATTCACGCCATTGACCGTTCGTGGCTTCTCTGCCTTTGAAGGGCACCGGAGGTTAGATTGATTAGTGCTATTGGCTTGACTGCGCGAACATGGAATTGAAGGCGCAAGGTTGTTACAATCAGGCGAGGTTTCCCCGGCAAAACGAAAATTGGGAGTGACAAGGATGGGATTGGCAGTTTCCGGTGCTCGCGTGCCCGATTCGGCTGGCGCCTCAGGCAGTCTGAGTGCGCAGCAGTTGGTGGAAATCTATCGGCTGATGTATCTGTCTCGCCGTTTGGACGATCGCGAAATCCTGCTCAAGCGGCAACAGAAGATTTTCTTCCAGATATCGGCGGCAGGCCATGAAGCGTTGCAGGTGGGCGCGGGCCTGGCGCTTCGGTCGGGCTACGACTGGTTCTTCCCCTACTATCGCGATCGCGCACTGTGCCTTGCGCTAGGCTTGACGCCCGATGTAATGATGCTGCAGGCAGTGGGCGCGGGCACCGATCCCTCGAGCGGCGGCCGCCAGATGCCTACCCACTGGAGCAGCCGCGCGATGCACCTGGTGAGCACCTCTTCTTCCACGACCACGCAATTGCTGCATGCGGTGGGTTGCGCCGAGGCGGGGCGGTACTTCAGCCGGCATCCCGAAGCAGCAGAGAAAGCGGAGGGCGACTACCGCGCCTTCAATGACGTCAGCTTCCACGGCGATGAAGTGGTTCTGACGTGCCTGGGCGAAGGTTCAACCTCGCAAGGTGAGTTCTGGGAGGCGATGAACACCGCTTCAAACCAGAAGCTGCCGGTGATTTTTTGTGTGGAGGACAACGGCTACGCTATCAGCGTACCCGTCGAAGTGAACACGCCGGGTGGCAATATTTCAAAGCTGGTGGCGAACTTCCCCAATTTCTACTTTGCTGAGATTGACGGCACCGATCCGGAGATTTGCCTGCGGACGTTTCAAGCAGCCGCTGAGCACTGCCGGGCAGGCCTGGGGCCGGCGTTTGTGCACGGTCATTGCGTGCGGGCTTATTCCCACTCGCTTTCGGACGATGACAGGCTCTACCGCTCGACTGCTGAGCGCGAGGCCGATGCGCTGCGCGATCCGATCGCGAAGATGCAGATGCGCCTGCTGCGCGAGGGAATTCTCACTGAAGCGCAGATCAACGAACTGGAACAATCGCAGGACCATTTGGCTGCCGAGGCCGCCGAGCGCGCATTGGAAGCTCCGTTGCCCGAGGTGTCGGAGATTTTGAAACACGTCTACTCCGAAGACCTGGACCCGACCGGCCCAATGTTCGATCATGAACACGCGGATGCACCGGGCGGAGCTGGCGGAGGCAAGACGGGAAGCGCCAAGGGCAGCGAACCGCGCACCATGGCCGACCTGATCAACGCTTGCCTGCACGATGAGATGCGACGCGATCCGCGCATCGTGGTCTATGGCGAGGACGTAGCCGACGCGAGCCGCGAGCAGGTTCTTTCCGAGGTCAAGGGGAAGGGCGGCGTCTTCAAGCTGACCGCCGGCCTGCAAACAGAATTCGGCTCCGAGCGGGTGTTCAATTCTCCTCTGGCTGAAGCCAATATTGTGGGCAGGGCCGTTGGTTATGCCGCGCGGGGCATGAAGCCGGTAGTTGAGATTCAGTTCTTCGATTACATCTGGCCCGCCATGCACCAGATTCACAATGAGCTTGCGCTGATGCGCTGGCGTTCGCATGCCACGTGGGCTTCCCCGGCAGTGATTCGCGTGCCTATTGGCGGCTATTTGACCGGTGGCGCTATTTACCACTCGCAATGCGGCGAAAGCATCTTCACGCACATTCCTGGGCTGCGCGTGGTGTTTCCTTCGAACGCTTTGGATGCGAATGGACTGCTGCGCACCGCGATTCGCTGCGACGATCCGGTACTGTTTCTGGAACATAAGCGGCTCTATCGCGAGACCTTTGGCCGCGCGCCTTATCCGGGGCATGAGTTCGCTATTCCGTTCGGTAAGGCGAAGATCGTTCGGCCTGGAACGCACATGACGCTGGTAACCTACGGCGCGGTTGTTCCGCGCGCGCTGCAGGCTGCGGAGCGGGCGCAACGCGAGCATGGCATCGACGTTGAAATCATTGACCTGCGCACGCTGAGCCCCTACGACTGGGAGGCCATTGCCAAATCAGTGCGCAAGACCAGCCGGGTGATTGTGGCTCACGAAGACATGATCAGCTGGGGCTACGGCGCGGAGATTGCCGCTCGCATTGCGGATGAACTGTTTGAGGATCTGGATGCGCCGGTTAAGCGGATCGGATCGATGGATACGTTTGTCGCTTATCAGCCAGTGATCGAGGATGCCATTCTTCCCCAGCCGGAGACGATTCTCAAAGCCATCATGGGG
>DASRLI010000276.1:0-6491 GCA_035648535.1 Occallatibacter sp.
GTGTTCAGCTCGATTGACCATGGGGGCCGCTATGCTTACGGCAACCAGCCCCGTGCGGCATTGTGGAACTTGACGCGGCTGGCCGAGGCACTGCTGCCGGTGCTGGAACTGGAGTCTGGGAGCGAAGAGGCCGCAGTGGCAGAGGCCAACGAAATACTCAAAGCATTCGAGCCGCAATATGAAGCGGCGCGAAGTGCAGGCCTGCGCCGCAAACTCGGGCTCTTTGCGGAGCGCGAAGGAGATGCGGCTCTGGCAGAAGATCTGCTGCAGCGCATGGAAGCCAACCGTGCTGACTTCACGCTGACTTTCAGGAGGTTGTGCGATGCCGCAGCCGGACCGGATGGCGACGCGGGTGTTCGGACATTGTTTGCCGATGCGGGCGCGTATGACGGCTGGGCTGCTGAATGGCGACGGCGTCTGGAAGAAGAGGCGCAAGATGGGCAGGCGCGCGCTGCGGCGATGCGGAGGGTGAATCCGGCGTTTATCCCCCGCAACCACCTTGTGGAGGCGGCGCTCGAAGCTGCAAGCCGGCGGCAGGATTTCCAGCCGTTTGAGGAGTTGCTGGACGTGGTTTCGCAGCCCTATGAGGAGCGTCCGGGGCTGGAGCGGTACGCGATGGCGGCCCGACCCGAGGAGTGTGTCCGGCAGACTTTTTGCGGGACGTAAGGGCCTGGATGGTGTGACCGATGGCGCCGTGCGGAGCACAGCGGCACTGATAAAGCGGGGAGATGGGCGCGGCTGGGCGAGTAAAATTTACCGGCTGCCGGGAATTTTTGCATCGTTACTATTGTTTGACAGGCTGCAACTCACGGCAATCAGGGCACTTCCTGGTTTGGCAAACTGGCACCGAACGTGCTGCACATTAATAGAGGGTGACGTAATGTCGTCTTCTTCGGAGGCGTTATGGTGGAATTTGCTTCTCTGCCACAGGGAGTGGCGCACAAGAGCATGGCTATTTATGCCGCTATCGTGGTGCTTGGCGGCGCAGTTGGTGGCTATGCGATTCATGAACACAACGCCGCACAGAATCTTGCGGCAGAGAATGTGCAGGCGAGCGCCGCACTGAACGCGACACAGCATCAGATAATCGACCTGACGGCAAAGGTGAATATGCTGGCCTCGCACGATGCATCGCAGTCGGCTCCGGCGGCGCAGTCTGATCCGTCGATGCGGGCAGCTCAGAAGACGAACGGCAGCCGGCCCTCGGCAGCTCATCGGCAAAAAGAGGATCCGCGCTACAAGAAGCTGCAATCGCAACTTGACGCACAGGGCAAGGCGATTGAGGATACCCGCAATGACCTGGCGGGCACAAAAGGCGACCTCGTGACCACCCGTACGGAACTGTCGGGCTCTATTGCGCACACCCATGACGAACTGGTGTTGTTGCAGAAGCGGGGGGAACGGAACTACGCGGAGTTTGACATCTCGAAAGCGAAGGAGTTCAAGCGCGCGGGAGCGGTGGAGATCCGGCTGAAGAAGGCCAATATCAGGCATCAGTATGCCGACATGGAAATGATGGTTGACGATCGCAACCTGTCGCAAAAGCATGTCAATCTCTACCAGCCGGTTATGTTCTACACGCCCGACAGCCCGCAGCCGGTTGAAGTGGTGATTAACGACATCAGCAAGGACCACATCCACGGATACGTGAGCGCGCCGAAGTACCGGCAGTCGGAGCTGGCCTCGATGTCGAGCGCCACGGAGACCGCGACACCGGGCGCGAATCAGGGGCAGGCGAATTCCGACCAACAGCCTGCGCCTAGAAAAAAGCTTCCATTGCCGCAATAGGCTAGCGGCCAATTTCAGATTCCCACTAACGCGCGTGCCCATCCTTGCGTTTTCCAATATAGGATGGGGTGCGCTTGCAACATCCCAGGTTTTCCGCCGTGGCGGACCGCGATGCGCCACGGCGGAACACCCTGGGGTACCCGCAAATTGAATGGCGCATTACTTCGCTACAGCATTTTCGAGTTGAGTGTTAACACAACTTCGGGTGCCCCATCCTTTGTGCGTTCTTTGCGCAAAGGGTGGGAGACCACTGACATCCATCGCAACTGTAAACACCCCGGCCGAAAGCGCTCTAATGGTTTACCGGAGTCAGGTGATTGAACCCCGGGCCTGGCGATGGCCCCGACTCCACCACTGCATTGTTCCCATATACCCACTGCGTACCGCCCGTGCCGAGCTTTCCTCTGGAGAGGCTGCCTAGTTGCTTTCTGCAAGCAGCCGTTCCACTTCGCCGTGGAGGCGGGCTGTAATGGAGGCTTCAGATTCACCGGGGGCGAGACGGAGGGGCTGCCCGATGCGCACCTCGATGGAGCCGGTGCGGAACCAGCGCTTGTTGCCTGCCTTGAGTTCGCCCAGGCCGCGCAAGGCAACAGGCAGCACCATTGCGCCGCACTGCTTTGCCAGCAGCCCGATGCCTGGGCGAAATGGCGCGAGCTTGCCTTCGGCTGACCGCGTGCCTTCAGGGAAAACCAGCACGTTGAAGCCGCGATCCATCGCCCGCCCCGCGTGGGCGAAGCTGGGCTGAAAGTCGCGGCGGCGCGGCAGCGGATACACGTTGAAGAGCGCCGTCAAGAGGTAGTAGAATAGCGGGCCCGGCAAGAAGAAGCGTCCGCTGGGATGATCAGTCTCCGAGTTGCGGAAGTGCCGGTAGTCCTCCAGCATCTCGCCTGACATCACCATCGCCATGTGCCGCCGCAGTGCGCCAGGCAAGGCGTATTGCACCAGTGGGCCGTCGAACGCGGTGACGTGATTGGCGATGATCAGCATGGGTGCATCGGGCTTAAGCGGATTTGGCGCGACGACGCGCGGAGCAGCCAGCAGCCATACCAGTGGCCTCATCACTGCCTCAATAAACGCCGAACGTATCCATTGGAACGGCTTGAGCCAGGGCCAGACGGGGTAGATGTATTTTCCCGGCAATCGCATGGCAACTTCGGGCTTAGGCGGCGGTGCAGGCTCTTCTTCAACTGCAATTCCAACCGCGCTATCTAGCCGGGTTGCAGTTGTTCTGTCTGCCTCGTCGCCAATTGAGCCACGAGCACGATCCTTTCGACCTGCTCCTGGTGACCTGGTCGGAATGGAAACGGCCGGCGATTCATCCTCGCCAGCAACGAGACGCCGCAGTTCGCCAAGCGTTTCCACGTGGTCGAGCATCCCGTCTTCAGAGATAATGCCGAGCCGATCTTCGATGGCTGCGGCCAACTGCACGCGGCCCAGGCTGTCGAGGTGCAGGTCCTCGGTGAGGTGCAGTTCATCACCGACGCCAGTATGTTGTTCGCCAGAGATCTGGGCGATGAGCGTCAACAACCAATCTTCCGACGCTGCAAACGTTTCCGTGTGTGGCGTTGCCCTGCCGTTGCCCGAAGCTGCAGCCGCAGACTGAATTCTGTTGAACCACTCCGCCACTGCCTTCCGGCGCACTTTGCCCGTGGAGGTACGCGGCAGGTCCGGCTCCGGCCAGAGCACCCATCGCCGCACCCGCTGAAACTCCGCGAGCCGCGCATTCGCGCCTTCAATGACCGCCGCGGCCTGATCGCCCGCTCCTCGGCAGGCCAGCACCGCGCAGGGTTCAGGGCCGTCTGGCGTTTCCATGGCGACTACCGCACACGCGGCCACGCCGGGCTGCTCTTCGATGGCCGCTTCAAGATCTTCCGGGTGAATGTTCACGCCCGCGGTGGTGACAATCACCTCGCTCTTGCGGCCCAGAAAGCGCAGCTCGCCGGAGGGTTCCGTCCCTGCCACATCGCCGGTTGCCAGCCATTCATCCTTGCGCCGATGCAGCTTGCCGCCCGACCATGTTGCGGCGGAGATGGCCGCGCCGCGCACCATCACTTCGCCATCGGGACCGAGCTTTACCTCGCGCCCGGCGAGAGGTTTTCCAATGGTTCCCTCGGCCACGTGGAAGGGGTGGTTGAGCGTAATCAGTGCGGTGGTCTCGGTCATTCCGTAGCCTTGCACGAGGACGAATCCGAGAGCGTTCCAGAAATGCTCCAGCGGTCCGGCTAGCGCGCCGCCGCCCGAAATGATGGCCCAGAATTTGAGGCCGAATGCGCGATGAATTTTGCGAAAGCGCCACCAGCGCCGCGCCCCAGCAATTTTTTGCGGGGCGGCGCCCCGTTCCTCAAGCCCGGGGTGGGAGATCTCCAAATGAGTTTTGAGCAGCGCCAGCACCCTGGGCACGGCGGCCAGCACGGAGATGCGCTCGCGGCGAATCGTCTCAACCAGCCTGGGAGCTGCGAGACGCTCTTCAAAATGCAGCTCGCCTGCGAAGATAGGGGGAACCCATAGGCCCATCGTTTGCCCGAAGACGTGGCTTAGCGGCAGCGTGTTCAAAATCCGCAGCGGATGCACCAGCCGCTCCCAGCGCAGATAGGGGTGTGCTCCGGCCTCAATGGGGCCCACGCTGGCCAGCACGTTGCCGTGCGTGATCACAATCCCCTTCGGATCTCCTGTCGTACCGGAGGTAAACAGGATTTCGAGGGGCGTGTCGGCGGAGAGCCCGGCCACGGGGCCTGCTTCATTGGAAGGGAGAACATCCTGCCAGTCCTCAAATGAGAGTTGCGGGAGTTCGGCGGATAATTGTGCCAGCCGCACGGCATCGCCTACGGCAAGCTTCGGCTTCACGTCGGCGGCTACGCGGGCCGCAAACTCGACAGTTCCGATCGCGTCGAGTGGAACAGCCAGCACGCCGCGCAGCATGCATCCGTGGAAGGCCGCAATCCATTCGGCGCTGTTCTCTGCCCACAGCAGCACCCGGTCGCCCGGCCCAATTTCGCGCTCGGCCAGGAGCGCCGCAAACCGCCCGGCCAGCCGCGCCAACTCCGCGTAAGTGGTTACGCGCCGGCGGTTTCCCTGATAGCGAACCACGGCGACTTCACGATCGAAGCGGCGGAAGTCGTCGAGGAGTGTAGCCAAATGGGCTCGCATGGGCGCTCCGGCAAGGACGAGGTACGCGCTACAGCTGCGGCACCTTCTTTATGGATGTGAAATCACAGCGCTTGATGCAAGGAATGGCATTGTTACACTTTCTTAAGTGATCGATTGCCGGAGTGGGACGGCAACTGACCCTTGGATGGGGACAATTCATAAAGGCACGCTGTTTCTTCGCTTCCTCTTCGCCGCTGTTCCGCGCTATCCTGAGAAACACGATGTCTCCCGACCACCTCAGCCCAAACCGGCCCATTCCAGACCGGCCCAGCCCGGACCCCTCGGCCGTCCCGGCTCCGGCGGCTGATCCGTTCGCCTGTTTTCATCCGGTTACGGCGGATTGGTTCCGCGCTGTGTTTGATGCACCAACCGCGCCACAGCGGATGGGCTGGCCGGTGATTGCGCGCGGGGAGAATGCGCTGATCCTGGCGCCGACGGGCACCGGAAAGACTCTTGCGGCATTCCTTTGGTGTCTGGATCGGTTGATGCTTCATCCTCAGCCGGCAGGGCACGTAAAAGGCTGCCGGATTGTGTATGTTTCGCCTCTGAAGGCGCTGGCCGTGGATGTGGAGCGCAATTTGCGCTCGCCGCTGGCCGGCATGGCCAACATGGCGCGCCGCATGGGCGTCGACTTTCGCGAGCCCGCCATCAGCGTGCGAACCGGGGATACGCCGCAGAGAGAACGCGCGCGGTTTGCGCGGCATCCGGCGGAGATCCTGATCACTACACCGGAGTCGCTTTACCTACTGCTTACTTCGCAGGCGGCGGAGGCGCTGCGCACAGTTGATACGGTCATCATCGACGAAATTCATGCGCTGGTGCCGACCAAGCGGGGCGCGCATTTGGCTCTTTCACTGGAGCGGTTGCAGGCGCTGACGAAGCGCCCGTTACAACGCATCGGGCTTTCTGCGACCCAACGCCCGCTTGAGGAAGTGGCGCGATTCCTTGGCGGCGTGGAATTGGCGGAAGTTACGGAAGGACCCGGAGTCCCAAGCGAGTTCAAGGCAGACGAATCCACGCCGGCCTCATGGTCCTCCGACGCGTTGGACGTTGCACCACTTCGTTATCGCCCGGTGACTATCGTCAATGCCAGCGCGCGCAAGCAGCTCAAGTTGCGCATCGAAGTTCCGGTAGAAGATATGGCGCACCTTGGCGCGATGGAAGAGATTCCCTCGGGGCCGGCCTCGCAGATGCCACGCCGCGTATCGATCTGGAATGCGATTCATCCGCGGTTGCTCGAGATCATTCGCGAACGCAATTCGACTATTTTATTTGTCAACAGCCGCCAGGTGGCTGAGCGGCTGGCGGGTGCGCTGAACGAGTTGGCCGGCGAGCCGATTGCACGCGCCCATCACGGCTCGCTTGCTGCCGCACAGCGCTCTGTGATCGAGGAGCAGTTGAAGGCCGGGCAGATCCGCGCGCTGTGCGCTACGTCGACGCTTGAACTCGGCATCGACATGGGCGCGGTGGATCTTGTCATCCAGATTGAAGCACCGCCTTCGGTGGCAAGCGGCATGCAACGCATCGGGCGCGCGGGTCACCATGTGGACGCGATC
>DASRLI010000277.1:0-7220 GCA_035648535.1 Occallatibacter sp.
TTACCGATGCGATGATGGACTTTGCGCCAGCATTCGTGCGGCCTGCAGAGAAGTGCCTCTTCCGTATCTACCGCGACACGCGCTTCAGCGCCAACAAGGGGCCCTACAAAACCCACGTGGCCGCATGGTGGTCGCATCAGGGGCTGGAAAAGACATCGGGCGCCGGCTACTACTTCCACGTGAGCGCCAAGGAAGTGATCATCGCCGCCGGGGCTTACATGCCGGAGAAAGATCAACTCTCCGCGATCCGCCACTGGCTGCTGGACCACCACGCCGAGTTCCGCAAGCTGCTGCAGAAGCCTGCCGTCCGCAAAACATTCTCTGAGTTTGAAGGGAATGCGTTGACGCGCCCACCCAAGGGATTTCCGTCCGAGCATCCGGGCATGGACCTGATCCGCTGCCGTCAGTGGGGACTGGCTGCCACGCTGCCCGCGGCGGAGGCTCTCAAGCCAAACCTCGCCGCAACGCTGATTCGCTATTTCAAGATCGCCGCGCCCATAGTGGATGCGCTGAATACACCCATCGCGGCAGCGCAGGCACCGCGAAAAAAGGTGCTCTTCGGCCTGAAATAACAGCTCCGGCAACGGTAGGTGCGTTGAGCGTCTCAAGGCCGTCATTATTGGTGTTGACGAGTCGGATGGGACAAAAAACCAAGAAAATAGGCCAGAAATGGGCAAAATCGGAAGAAAAACCCAAGAAACCTGTGGAAAACAGGCTTTTCCCATTGACTTTGCCCACCTCAAAGCCGCATTGTAACCATCGGCAGGGTTCTTCGAAGCCGCATGAATACAGGGGTTTTGTGAACGCGCAGCCTCATTCGCACCTTCTCCATGCGGTACGCATTTCGCGGCGGAAGCCCGGCAACAAAGGCAGCCCCGAGGGCTCGCCAAGAAGGAGAAAAATTACATGGCAACTGGAATGACCAAGACCGCTCTTACACGGCATCTGGCCGAGAAGCTCGAAATCACCAACAAGCAATCCGCTGCCTTCCTGGACCTGCTGGCCGAGACCGCCATCAAGGAAACCAAGAAGAACGGCGTTTTCGTCATCCCCGGCATCGGCCGGCTCGTCAAGGCGGAGCGCAAGGCGCGCATCGGCCGCAACCCCCAGACCGGCGCGGCCATCAAGATCAAGGCCAAGACCGTGGTCAAGTTCCGCGTGGCCAAGGCCGCCAAGGACGTCATCGCCCCACCAAAGAAGTAAACTTGTTGCCTGCGAATCAAAGGGAGAAGCTTATGCGCTTCTCCCTCTTTCGCTTTTTGCGGAGTTTGTGGACGAGTTTTTCTGCACGCTGGCGGCTGGCCGGCTCATCTCATGAGCTATGGCATCAGAGTCCACGATCGTTCAACCGCCCTCACCTGCGCCCGCGCGCAGTTCTTCCGTTATTACCCTCCTGCGGCTTGAGGGCCTGGCGGTGGCCGCCATTTCTGCAGCGCTCTATGCGCGTACCGGGGCCGGTTGGTGGCTCTTTGCGGCAATGTGGCTGCTTCCCGATCTCTCTATGCTTGGGTATCTCGCGGGCCCCTGCTGGGGTGCGCGCTGTTACAACGCAATCCATTCGTATGTTGCTCCGGCAGCGCTCGGCCTGTCTGCACTCTTGTTCCACACCCACGGCATGTTGTTGCCAGTTGCGCTCATCTGGGCCAACCACATCGGCGAAGATCGCCTGCTTGGACACGGGCTCAAGTACGCCGAAGGTTTCGGATGGACTGGACGCACCTGGGCAGACCCGGTGCACAGCGCACTTCGATTAAACCGGATCAGGGCTCGCGTGCTCCCGCGGCATAAGCGCCCGCACCACCAGGGATGCGCCAAAGCTGATCAGAATCCCCTTGAGCATGAGCACATTGTTATAGCTCCATGAGAGAAATGCCATGGTGATGAAAACGCCGATGGGGTTCAGTTCCGTGAGCAGTGCAATCATCCAGTGCGGCTTGTGGCCGGCAGGTGGCAAGCCACGCCCGAGCCGCGGGAACAGTCGCGGCACGGCGCGCAGATATTCCGTGTAGGGCTCGCCGAGCTGGCCGGCGAGAAAAGCTTCTTCGCTAAGAATCAGGCGCAGCAGGAACAGCGTCAGCAGCGCCATGGCGAACAGCGCGCCCGTCGCCGGCATCACGAAGGACATGGCAGCCATCATGCACCAGCCCCCGATGTAAAGCGGGTTACGCACGTAGCGATAGGGACCGTCAGCCATGACTGCACCGGCTTGCATCTGCGCGTGGTGCACTGTTCCGTAGCCCAGATACGCAGCGCCCCACACGCGTAGAATCGCGCCCAACGCAGCGATCAGCGCACCCAGGATAATCACCGCCGGGGTGGCAAAGCTGAAACGCAGCAGACCCAGCCGGCTCACTTCCAGTGCCAGCCATTCCAGCAATGAACTGCGCGACCCCAAACTCCAAGCTTCGATCCATGGCGACCAGAAACCCAACATGACTATGGCGACCATGATCACCATCCGCAGACGAAACTCGATTGCGCTTGCCTTCATGCACACATTCCTTTTGCCGGAGTGTAGCATCCGGCTATTGCAGGAGCATGCGCCTGGACCAGAGACGAGACGGACGTTTACTCGGTCCGCAGCGCCTGCATCGGGTCTGTCTTCATCGCAGCGCGCGCGGGAATCACAGTTGCTGCAAGAGCCACAATTGCCAGCAGCAGCGTGACGGCAAGAAAGCTCACCGGATCGTGCGCGCCGACGTGGAAGAGCAGGCTCTTGAGCATTTGCGCCGCTGCCAGCGCCGCTCCCAGGCCAAGCACCCCGCCCAGCACAATCAACCTCACGCCCTCCCCTGCAATCAATCGGAGAATGTCAACCCGCGTCGCTCCCAAAGCCATGCGCACGCCGATCTCCTGGGTGCGCTGCGCGGCTACATAGGCAATTACGCCGTAAAGCCCGATCACCGCCATCAACAGCCCGCAAAGAGCGAAGAATCCCAGCAGCGCCGTTTCAAAGCGCGGCCGATCCGCCAGCCGGTTCACGGTTTCGGCAAGCGTATCGATCTCTGCAGGAGCCATCGAATCGATCTGCGCAATTTGTGCACGCACCCACGGAGCCACGACCGAGGCTGGAAGGGACGTTTCGAGCAGTATCACCGCATGCGGATTCCAGTCGTCCCCGTTGTCGCGGCGCAGTCTGTAATATTCGGGGTCGTCTTGGCCCGCAAGTCCCGCGTTCTTCACATCCGCAGCCACGCCCACCACCGTATAGACAGGCCCACCGAGAGTGATGTAGGGATTGTACGTTGCCTGCTGAATGTGCTTCCCAATCGGATTGTCATCGGCGAAAAGCCGCGCGGCAAGCATCCTGCTCAGAATAATCGGGTGGTCGCTCAATCGCCTTTCTTCTTCGGTGAAGCCGCGCCCCTCGACCATCGGAATCTGAAGCACGCGAAAGTACTCCGGCGTTACTGCGCGGATCACCACTGTGCCTCCCGTTCCCGCCGGCGTCGGTGGTTTGCCCGCGACAGAGATTTCTGCGTAGCGCGTTCCGCTGTGCCAGCTGTTGCTATCGGGAGGAAGCGAATCACTCATGCCCACTGCGGAAACACCAGGCAGCCTGCGCAAAGCTTCTTCCGCGCGAAGATAGAAGTGCATGTAAGCCTGCGTGGTTGTGTATCGAGCCTCGCTGAGCGGAACACGCACAGTGACTACACCTCGCGTCTGCATGCCGAGATTCTCCTGTTCCAGATTCCAGAAGCTCTTCATCAGCAGGCCGCCGCCGGAGAGCAGAACGACGCTAATGGCGATTTGCGCGACCACCAGCACGCGCCGCAGCCGGGCATGAGCGCCGGAATTGGTTGACCGCGCTACCAGTGCCGAGGCGCGCGGCCTCTCCAACGCTGGCATGATGCCGCAAAGGCCCGCGCAGAGAAGCGAAACAAGCACAGTGAACAAAACCATGCGCAGATCCAGCCGCGCCGTGGAGAGAAAGGGAATACCCGAGGGGGCGATGGCGATGAAGACGCGAAGCAGAATTTCCGCCAGCGCGCATCCGGCGGTAGCGCCTGCAACAGACAAAACAAGCGCCTCAGTGAGCGTTTGTCGGATAAGTCTTCCGCGGCTTGCGCCCAGTGCAGAACGCACTGCCAGCTCCCGTTCCCGGGCCGCCCCGCGCGCCGAGAACAAGCTGGCCACGTTGGCGCAAGCGATCAGCAGAACGGCGAATACAGCACCCAGCAGCACCCACGCCGCCGTGTACGCATCCTGCATCTGCCGGTCGTGAATCGAGCGGATTTGCAGGAGAAACTCCTTGCGAAACTCTGCTGGAATCCACTGCTGCGTGTGCCGGTAAAGCGGCTCCATCTCGGCCTTTGCCTCGGCAATGCTCACTCCGGGCTTCAGCCGCGCGAACGCCCACATTGGAAAACCGATTCCGGAATTGACCGTATGCTGTGCCGCAACATCCATCGCCGCCGGAAGAACAATATCCGTCGGCTGAAGACGCGGCATTTCAAAGTCTTTGGGAAGCACGCCCACGATGCGCACTGGATGATCGTCAAGCTCGATGGTCTTGTTCAGGACATTTGGATCGCGGTTGAAACGGCTCATCCATAGTCCATCCGAAATGAGCGCAACTCTGGGGCTGTGGGGCAGGTCCTCTTCCGGGAGAAAATTGCGCCCAAGTTCAGGAGAGATGCCGAAGGTGGGCAGAAACGTTTGCGCAATTCGCGCGCATTGCAAAGGTACGGGATTAGCTTCAGTGAGATTGCATGCGTTCACACCTTGTTCGAAGGTCATGGACGAGAATGGCTTCTGGTTGTCGCGCCATTCATAAAAGAATCCGCCCAGTGTGAACTCCTGCTTCTCAAGCGATTGCACCAGGCCCACTGAGACGAGTCGGTCATCGTGTGCATAGGGCAGGCTGCGGAAGAGGATGCGGTCTACCACGCTGAAGACCGCGGTTGTGGCGCCGATGCCGAGTGCAAGCGTGACGATGGCTGTGATCGTGAAAACCGGGTTGCGGCGAAATCCGCGCAACGCATAGCGCACGTCACGCAGCAGATTCTCAAGCCACGGAAGCGTCCGCCTTTCGCGGTATGCTTGCCGCGTCAGCTCCGCACCACCCAATCGGAGCAACGCCTGCCGACGGGCCTCTTCGGGACTGAGGCCGGCACGGATTCCATCCTCCGTGTGCATAGTTACGTGGCTCTCCAACTCAGCCGCAAACTCGCCGTCCTGTCGCCGACCAAAAGCGAGACCGCGCAATCGCATCCACAATGCTCTGAGCCGGTGCATCACTTCCCCTTATGCTTCATGGGCCGGCGCCAAAAAGCGCGCCAGGATTTCGGTGGCCTGCTCCCACTCAGCTGCAGCCTTGCGCACGCGACGCTGGCCGGCTTTGGTGAGCTCATAGAATTTCGCGCGGCGGTTGTTCTCAGAAACTCCCCAGCGCGAGCGAATGTAGCCTTCCTGCTCAAGCTTGAGCAGCGCCGGGTAGAGCGTGCCGTAGTTCAGCTGCAACAGGTCGCCGCTGGTCTGCTCGATCCGTCGCGCCAGCCCGTAGCCGTGCTGTGGACCCATGGCCTCAAGCGTCCTGAGTACCATCAGCGTCATCGTTCCCTGCCACACATCGGTTTTTTCGGCCAATCCATTACTCCTATTGCGAACCAATAGGAACACTCTACATCTGGACCTATGGGAATGCAATAGGAATCTTAGTTGGGCGTTGCCCCGTCGTAGCTCAGGCTCCATCCGAGACAGGTCTCCGAGCACTTTACTGTGGTACGCTGGCGCATAAGCCTGCTGTCCACTCACCTATGCCTGGAGGATGTTTCGCAATGCAATTACGTGTTTTCTGTGTTGCTTTTCTCGCTGCCGCGTTGCCTTTGGCCGCACAATCTCCGGCTACTCCCTCCGATCTGTCCAATTCCGTGGACCGCCAGTTGCCCGCGCTTATCGAGACTTACAAGCATCTGCACCGCAACCCTGAGCTCTCGCGGCACGAGGAGCAAACCTCGGCTTTTATCGCCGGCGAACTGCGCAAGCTGGGTTACACGGTCACCGAGCGCGTAGGAAAATATGAGGACGGCACGCAGGCATTTGGCGTGGTGGCCATTTTTGAAAACGGCGCCGGACCGCGAGTGCTGATTCGCACCGACATGGATGCACTGCCGGTGGAAGAGAAGACCGGCCTGGATTACGCAAGCACGGTGAAGAGCACCAACGCGCAAGGACAGCAAGTGGGCGTGATGCAAGCCTGCGGTCACGACCTGCATATGACGGTGTTCCTGGGCATGGCTCGGGAGATGGCGGCGCGCAAGAGCCAATGGCATGGAGCCCTGATGCTGATTGGTCAGCCGTCAGAAGAAGTCATCGAGGGCGCGGCGGCCATGCTTGCCGATCATCTATATGAGCGCTTCGGCAAGCCTGACTTTGTGCTCGCCGAGCACGATACGAACGACGTGCCGGCAGGCTCAATCAGCGTCAAAGGCGGACCGCTGCTTGCCAGCGCCAACACGCTGACTGTAACCATGCGCGGCATCGGCGGACATGGCTCCCAGCCTCAGTCCGGCAAGGACCCGATCCTGCTCGCCGCTGAGTTTGTGCTGGTGGCGCAAACCATCGTCAGCCGTCAGATCGACCCACAACAGCCTGCTGTGCTTACAGTGGGCACAATCCATGGTGGAACCAAAAACAACATCATTCCGGACGAAGTGACGATGGGCCTCACCCTGCGCGCCTACTCGCCCGCCGTTCGCGATGCGATCATTGCCGATGTGCGCCGCACCGCGGAGGGGCTCGCGAAGGCCTACGGCGTTCCCGCAGACCGGATGCCGACAGTGACTCTGGGCGAGAGCACACCCGCCACCATTAACGACGTGGCTCTGGCGGAGCGTCTGCGCGCGTCAGCCTCGGCTGCTCTGGGCAAAGACCGCGTTCTTGAGGCGCGCGCCGTAATGGGAAGCGAAGATGTTGGCTTGTTCTCGCTCGAGGGAAAGATTCCTGCGGCGATGTACTGGCTCGGCGCGGCCGATCCGGCAAAGCTGGAGGAGAGCCTCAAATCCGGCGTCGCTCTGCCTAGCCTGCACTCGGCGTTGTTTGCGCCCGTGTATGCTGCGGCCATCCCCGCCGGCGTAACCGCAATGACGGCGATGGCGCTTGACCTGCTTAAATAGCTGACCCGCGGCCCTCGTTTATTTCGACGGATCCACGAGCGCCCCGTAAACCAGCGACCGGCTCAGGTACTCGACAATCGAATCCTTTCCGTGGATCCGCTG
>DASRLI010000278.1:0-4399 GCA_035648535.1 Occallatibacter sp.
TCTTCGCCATGTTCAACTGCTCGTCCAGGTAGTCGGACCAGTCCTGCATCATCCGCTTCCGGCCATCGAGGTACTGCGCGTAGTTGTACGCAGCGCTGACCTTGTTTCTGGGCATGTGCGCGAGCTGAAGTTCGATCCACGCATCAGGGTATCCGTCTTTCTGCAGGAGGGGTGATGCCAAAGCACCTTCATGGAGAATTGTTGATGCGAGCCCGCGATACCCGTGGCCAGTCATAACACCGTGGTACCCCATCCGCTTCAGGGTACTCAGGATGGTGTTGTTGCTCATGCACTTTTTTCGATCAAAGGCACCGGGGAAAACATAGTTACTGTCACCGGTGATCTCCTTCAGCTTACGGAGCGTGTTAACCATCTGCCTTGAAAGCGGGACGATGTGCGGAGACTCCATCTTCATCCGCTCTTTCGGAATTTGCCACCAGCCTCCGTCGAGATCGAATTCGCCCCATGGAGTTTCTCGCAGTTCAGTGGTCCTGAGGAATGTCCGCGCCATGATCCACATCGCATACCGTGTGATCTCGGTTCCGGTGTCATTCTCCATGGCCAGCAGCAGTGCGGGAAACTCGCGTCGATCAATACGGGCGCAGTTGGTCACGGTCATCTCTTTCAACACGTCGCTTGGTTTGAAGTCAGCCACGGGGTTGCGCCGACCATATCCATGCGCGATCGCAAAACGAAAAATCTGCCCGGTGGTGAAGAGCGCACGCCGAGCCAGTTCCCCGGCTCCACGGCTATCGATCGCCTTTGCCATGTTTGCGATATCCGGTGCTTCAATATCCATGATGTGCCGATGTCCAAGTTTGGGGAGAATGTCGGTATTGATTCGACTCTCCATCTGGCCCCGGTAACGAGGGGATTTCTTATCGCTCCACTTCTCGAACCACTCCTTCTGAACAGCGCCAAAACTGCCATCTGGCCAATCAACTTTTTCGGTAGAGCCATCCAGAGGTTTGCTCTTCGCCAGCACTGTGCGCTCGTGGTTGAGTTTCGCCAGGACCGCTTCTGCCTTCTTCTCTGCCTTCTTCTCGACGGCAGGATTTGCCCCACCACGAAGGACACGCTGCCACTGCTGGTGAGCGGTGCGTGCCTCCTTCAAACTCATGAGGGGGTACTCACCAACCGACAATAATTGGGGTTTTCCCTGGAAGCGATATTGCCAGCGCCAGAATTTTCCTCCAGCCGGTGTAACGTAAAGGAACAGGCCACCGCCATCGGTCATCTTGTAAGGTTTGTCCTTACCCTTGGTTTTCGAGACTTGCGTGTCCGTGAGTTTGGCTCCTGCCATAAGATTCGTCGAGCCCGCTTTCCGGGGAAGATACCTACAATATACCTACATTCTACACGGATTCAGGCATACGGGAGCGGACGGTACCGAACGAACGTTTTTGTAAATGATTGATTTTATTGGCTGATTCCTACAGTGTCGGATGCCAGCGGACATAATTTGGCTCCTCAGGTAGGACTCGAATCAACGATCGAACGTACTTTCAGCAACATGCAGGTGAGCGGATGACACCTAAGACCATGTAAAGCCTCCGTAATCCGATAAACAGAGCGCAGATAGAGCGCTTTCCGGGACCAATTCCGATCGAGACCCTATAAGGAATTGCATTCGATAGATATCCCGTGTTTTCAGACAAAGAGTGTCCCCGCACCACGAAACCAATATTGTGCAAACGCGCTGGCACCCGCACTTCACCAGCATCTCTAGTCCGTAAGAAACTGGCTGCGGACCTTGCACAGCATATCTCACCTAGAGTTGCTCTGTGCGGAGAGTCGGCTTACTCTCGATCCGCAGGATCATGGCAACCGCAACTCCCGTGTCGCGAACAACCTGAATTCTTCCGAGTACACAAATTCGTGCTGAATCCACGTGTCCTGCAATAGGTCTACCCGGCACCAACGCCGGAACAAACATATCCATCGCTGCGCGTGCGGCGAAACCCTATTATCAGGAAAAGTCAGCTGCAGATTCGTATAGACCGTATACATGAATCCCAGAAGGGAGTTTGCAAACTGCGTCGCATACAGTCCGCTTCCATCAATATTCTGCGGCGCAGTCCACCTTACATACGGAAGGTCAGCAGGTCCGGAAGGATCTCTTGGATCACGCCGCTTCTGAAGTGCATCAGTACTTTGTGGATCGTTGAGCCGTTCCTCGAGACCAATCAACTCATTCCGTGCCCGCAACTCTTTCATAAAATCTTCATATTGCCTCAAGTGACGTCCGAGATACTTGTCCATTTCCGGCGTCCGTGGATACCAGATCTCATACATCCGGTCAAACAGATCGGGAATATCTCTCCGACCATTCACGCGCGTTTCGAGCGGCGAAAGAGCCGGGCGAATTGTTGTCATCGCAATATGGTGTCCCAGCCGTCGATAAGCCTCAAACAGCGTTTCAGCAAACCACTGATTGGCCGTTGAATCCTGGGGAAACTCCGCACACTTTAGCTGATGGGTTAACAAGTCGGCCGGCTCATCGCCTACCAAGGAAGATTTCATATACACAATTACGCCCGTGTAGGCATCGTCGTCATCGTCCCCCATGTTCTTACATTCTGTCGCCACCTGCGCATTCGTCCCTTCTCCCGGCGGCGGAGGATAACGGATTGTCCCCACCACGCAATGCACCTTGCTGTATTGTGTATCCTCCTGCCTGCGCAGCGGCCGCAAATCGAGGTCAATCTCGGCCCCAAAATCAGCCCTGCACTTGGTGATCGCCCCGCCCATTCCCTCAAACTTCATCTCGGGGTCCTCCTCGGCATCGCAGACGATGATATAACTGCATCGCCGCCGGACCAGCTCATAGAGCCCCATATTTTCAAAGTGCCCTCCATCGCTCAAATTCAGATACTTTGTTCCATCACCTACTTTTCCAAACAACTCTTTGAATAGGTGAATGAGGGCAAACCGCGGCGTAGAACGACCATTAGAAGCCGGCCAAGTATCCATCTTGCGTGTGTTTGATATCCACCATCCCAGCCGAACATTGAAGAAGGTCATTAGAAACGCGAGTGCGGGGTTGCTGTTATAACCCTGGTTGGGATTCAACGCCGCACCTGAAATCGCTACTGCGGAATCAAGATGAATGCCGCCATTTCGATAGGCATATTCATCGGTGGGAACATAGCCGTTAAAACTCACCGCATCGTTGCGCTGTCCATCTGTCCACGGGACGCTGTAGCCCGAATACAGCGGTGTAAATGCGAAGCTTGTTCCCTTTCTTTCCTGGGTCGCCAGGTCTTCACCTGTAGTCAGATTCAGTGTCGTGCAGAAGATTGGAAACGGTCCGTCATACTGCCCTACCTGCCCCGTGGCCGTGGTATATCCAAGAGGCAGCAATTCCCTCACAAAAGGTGGATGCTCTCGCAATTGGCCGTCAGCGGTCATCATCCGGCTTCGATCGTCAAACCCCGTAAATGGATCCGGCTGCCGACGCCCTGGAACCGTTGCCCCCAGGTAACAACGGGACAGCCTGTTCTTGTAAAACGAGTGAAGCGAAAATTCATTGACGTCCACTCGCCAACCTAACAACAACGCCACACTCAACATTGTCAGCAGGCACACACTGTCCGCGACTATGAACTCTTTGGCCGATGGAATACCGGCCGCTGAATTCTTCAACTGGCAGTGAACGCTGAAGGCGGAAGTGACGGAACAATCCTCGGTCTGCACCAGGCGCGCGGATTTATCGACCGTAACCGAGGCCGCAAATGAAAGCAGCAACAGCAAGCTCACAATTGCCACCGGGGCCGCCACCAGGGCCAGGAGATCCATCGGCTTAAAGCCCAGAATCCCACCCTTTGTCGGTTTCCCATCTGATTTTCCGCTCCACCCGGCAAAGATCGTCGCTGCATGCGATGCCAGAAATGCAATCAACGACGACCAAATCCAAGCCGCGCCCTTGCTCTCGATGTAATACCCCAAATACGGCCCAAGCAAAACCAAGCTGACTGCGCCCGCCCACACTAGTGCGTATAACATCGACCAAGCCCGCAATCGCGCCAGCCACTCTCGTCTCATAATCCAGTAATCCCGGCCTAACAAGCCAAGAGTTAATTCAATAGCCATATAGGGCACACTCAGTAGCAAGCCAGGCAGCATGACCAGTCGAATCCGCCAGGCATCGATGATCAACGGCTCATTGCCGATGTTCACTGGAAATGTGGCATGAATCCATTTACTAAAGGCCACTGACCCCCATTGGGTCGCCTCCATCCCCGCCCAACCCAACGCCAGTGCAACCGCGGTAGCCACCGCTCCACCCGCCGCGAATCCAGTCCATGCCCATCCGTTGCGCCACCAACTGGCTTCAGGGTTCAGGTTTTTGTATGCCCTGGGCGCTCCGCCTGCAAAGGCCACCGCCTGCACCGTGGCC
>DASRLI010000279.1:0-2824 GCA_035648535.1 Occallatibacter sp.
CCCTCTGTCTGGATGGTCCGACCAGCACTTCAGCAATAGGCAAAATCGGTACCCTGTTTCCCGCCCAGACTGGAAAGGCTAGCGGGATGTGCCGTGAAAGAAGCGTTTTCTTTTGACGGAATCGAACTAGGTGAACCTCAGTTAATTGAAGCTCGTGAACAATCCGGAATTCGTTTTCGCTCTGGAAGCCGTCATCCTTAATGAGCGGGGAGAGTCTATAGATTTGGTCATCCCAAGCCTGGAAAAACTCCTTTGACCACTGCTCTGGATCTCTATCTGGCGCTGACTGCAGACCCTCACGAAAGTATCGGAGCGTGGCCATCGCCACCTCGCCCGCGAGTGCCTGATGCAGTTCTCTGTCATAGTTCATCTTAACCACCAAGCTGTTCGGGCCCACGAACAATCCACGGGCCTTGAAGCCTATGGCGTAGCCATTCTCACCGCCAACCTCGCTATACGCCCGCCACTGGCTCAGATCGTCTTTCTGAGTCGTGAAGCAAGCTACGAAGAACTTGCTGGGGCTACTGCTGGCCTGGCCAGTTTCTTCTCTAAGCTCACCTTCAATGTGTTTGAGAAGTATATGACCAAGATCCTCGGGGGCCAATGCTTCGCTAGCCTTCTTTATGGCTGACTTAAAAAGCTCGGTTGCATAGGTGGTTTCGGAGCTGTCATTCAAGCATGCCACCTGCGTGGCAAAGATTTGACCGGACTCGACAATTCCGAGCAGGCCGGGTCCAGTTGTGTAATGCCACAAGACGGTTTCGCCGTCAAAATCTAAAGCCCCGAGACGTTTCATCATGTCTCGGGTGAAGTCCCTATAGGTTGCGTGTTCTTTCTCGGTCACAGTCATTGGCGGGTTCCCCACATCTCAGAGGCGGATTGATGAATCTGGGTGCCCCAGGTCTCGATTCTGAGACCTGGGGAGGCACAAAAGCTTCAGCGAACACATATTACTCCCGATAGGTCGGCAAGTGATCAGGAATGTAACGTTGGGTTGTCTCCAACTCGCCAAGTTCGTTCGCAGCCCGCCACTATTCTCAGTGCTCAAAGCCGATATAGCGCCTTGATTATCTGTAGGCTCGCAATGTGAGTGCGACCAGGATGACGAAAGCATTGCGGACCCAATTCCAGATGTAATCCCCGAGAGCGCCCACTTTGGAAGTTCTCAGTTTTTAAAGGCTGGAGGCGCAGGCATCCAGCCGAAGGAGTCGAGGTATGGCCATTGCAAAGTTCTCAGACGTCGAGCAGGAGAAACTCTTCGCGCAGCTCGGAGTGCCATTTCATCCAGACCAGATCAAGTGGCGGGTCATGCGCACTTCGAACGATGGGCGCTCAGGCTTGATCCTTCCATTCGCAGATCCGCGCGCCTATACGGACCGTCTAAATCAACTCTTCACGCCGGCGGGATGGACGCGCGCGTACACGATCTCCACGGTGCCATCCCTGACCCGCATGGAAAAGGGCAGGGCGATTGTGACCAGCAAGGTGTTGGTGGCGACAGCCGTCACAATCAGCCGGCTTGGCAGCCACACTGGAACCGGAGAAGAGTGGGCCGACCGTGAGAATGCTGTAACCGCGGCAGATGCGCAGGCATTCAAGCGAGCCTGTAGTTGCTTCGGACTCGGGCGATATCTCTACAGCTTTGCGGAGACTTGGGTGCAATTGAACCAGCGCGGAGAACCCGCTGCGCTGCCTGCACTTCCGGAGTGGGCGCTGCCGCCGGGAGTGAGCCTGGTTCCTGCTAACGGTCAAGCCGTCGACGCGCGCGGACCTGTCGATCACAGGCTCACGGCCGAGATTGAGGGTTACCGCGGCAAACTGGGAGTGGACATTTACAGCGAGATCCTGCGGCGAGCGGGCCACAGTATTGACGCCCGGACCATCCCAAATGCAGAGCGGCAGAAAAATGTCGTCGAGTGGATGCAGGCTGCGGCGCGAGGATTTGAGCGGCTTCATGGGCTGGTTGAAACTTCCGGTGACGCCAGATTCATCGCGGCCATGGACAACCTGAAATTCGCCACAACCACATGTCTTCCCAGTCTGGCGGCATTGATGCAATTGATTGAGGAACTCGAAGCCACCAGCGACCAGCAAGTTGCATAGCGACGCCGCTCTCATCAGGAGGAAATCCATGTGTCAGGTCAGGCGTCTTCGCCCTGAGCATCGTCTCGTCTGTATCCCAGTCGAAAAGGCAGTTTACTGCGAGAACTGCGGAAGCATTACGAACTCACCCTCCGAATGCTGTGGCAAATGCGGAAGCGGGTCCGTACTGCATCTGGCCGGGCTGATCGACCAACCGCCCGGTGGTCCAGGCTCGGGTCCAGCATCGGCAGGGCGCGTCGTTCCGGTTCTCCATCTGGAGTTGGCCAAGGCAGCATGAATCCGGGAGGCGCCCAGGACCATTCAGGCTGACGACTTGATTGTCACTTCGTTCGGAGAAAGGAACAACGATGGCACGCAGCGCTGCGCGCTTGAAGATGGGTTACTACCCGTTGCAGGAGAGCGAAGCTGCTAAACTCCGCGATCTCCTCAACTTCTCAGGGCTAGCATCGGTGGTCGATCCTTGCGTCGGGCAAGGGACGGCTCTGGAACTGCTCACCCAAGGTGCGGATGTGCGCCGTTACGGCGTGGAACTCGATGCGGCGCGAGCATTGGCTGCAAGCGCAAAGGGGATCGAGACGACCCAGGGAAATACGTTTGACGCCGTTGCCAAACCTGAATCCTTCTCGCTGTTGTACTTGAATCCGCCCTACGACTCCGAAATCGGCTCGGTTGGCAACAGCCGCATGGAACGCTTGTTTCTGGAGCACACCTTTCGCTGGCT
>DASRLI010000280.1:0-2503 GCA_035648535.1 Occallatibacter sp.
TGTGGCGGGAGTGGAAATAGCAGGCCGAGTGCCCCAAGTCTCGACTATTAGACCCGACTATTAGACCTTGGATGCTAACCGCCCGCGTTCGCCTTTACCTGCGAGCATGTTGCCGAAAGAACCTGCGGAAACGCATCTTCAGCCGCAGTGTAAGCGCGCGCACCCATCGGTGTTGCGTCGAAAGGGTCGCCAGCCCGGCAATAAGAAACGGTATCCCAGGAATAATCGGCAGGATGATGCCTAACAGTCCAACCGCCAGGCAAGCCCATCCAACAATCTTGAGCCATAGGGAACTCTCCCGCTGATTCTTTCTTCTTTCCATCGGGCATCCACGGGTCAACCAGCCGCGTCTCATTTCCACGCGGCCAAACCCTTTCTGACATCGCGCTCCCCGCGATTCGTCGCTAGTATGGACGCACGGCTGCAACAATCGATTTCCTGAAACTAAGAAGGTCCACCCCTTCGGCCAGTGGTCCGGGCCCTCCCCTTCGCGCCTTTTACGAAGGGAGTGATTGCAGGAAGCTGCCAATCACGCCTTGCCGGGCGGCTTCAGCCCCAACTCCCGCATCGCAATCTGCAAATCGGCCCAAGCCTCTTTCTTCTGCCGCGGATCGCGCAGCAAGAACGCCGGATGGTAAGTGACGATCAACTGCGTCCCGCGAAACGCATGCACCCGCCCGCGCAGCCCGGCCAGCGGCTGCCGATGGCCCAGCAAATACGTTGCCGCCGTTGCGCCGAGCGCCACCAGCACCTGCGGGCGCACCACGTCGATCTGGCGAAACAGAAACGGCGTGCATGTATTCGCTTCCTCCGGCTCCGGCGTGCGATTGCCCGGCGGCCGGCACTTCACGATGTTGGCGATGTAAACCTCTTCGCGCTTGAGTCCCATCGCGGCAATCATGTTGTTCAGCAGTTGTCCTGCGCGGCCCACGAACGGTAACCCCTGCGCGTCTTCGTCCGCGCCCGGCCCTTCGCCGACAAACATCAGCCGCGCGTTGGGATCGCCGTCGGCAAACACCAGCTTGTTGCGGCCCTTGTGCAGAGCGCAGCGCGTGCAGTCGCCAATCTCGTCGCGAATCATCTGGAGCGCGGCAGCACGGTCGGAAGGAGGTACTGCCGCGGCAATTTGTGGCGGGGCGGGAAACGGCTTACGTGGCGGAATCGGCTGATCCTCCATGGAGGCTGATTGTGGGCCTGGGTCTCCCACCATTTCCGTAGGAGCAAGCGGAAAGGATGGGGCACAGGGCATTTGTGGTTCGGACGGGGCACCCAGATTTTGTGGTTCATCTGGATTACCTGAGAGCAAAGCCTGGTCGACAGGCCGCTTGTAAAACTCGGTGAGCCCAAGATCGCGATAAAAGCGAACGCGCTCGACCAAAGCGTCACGGGTTGCCGGATCGAGCTGTCTCGCCAATTCTCTTACTCCACGATCAGTTGCCGCCGCGTCACGGTCGGCGGCACAGCGTCGCTCAACACGCGGTCCTGCCGCGACTTCGGATCCTCGTCCTCATCCATTTCTACGACCAGCGACCGCGGCCGGCGCAGAGCCAGAATCTCATCCAGAATCCGATCGGCAAGCTGGCGCTTCGGCATTTCCTGCAACTCGATCGACGTAGACGCTGTCAGGAATGTGGCCGCATTGGTATCCGCCTCAATGCCCACGCCATCACTCGTCACATCGTTCACCACGATCGCATCGGCTCCCTTGCGCAGCAGCTTGGCGCGGCCATTCTCCATGCGGTTTTCAGTCTCCGCCGCAAAGCCCACAATCAGCTGCCCTGGCCGCCGCCGCCGGACTACTTCGGCCAATATGTCTTCCGTTGGAGCCAGTTCCAGAGTCATCGGCCCCGTGCGCTTGAGCTTTTGCTCAGACACGGCAACCGGCCGGTAGTCGGCTACCGCCGCGGCCTTCACCACCATTGTGGCCTCGACCATGCGCGCCAGCACGACCTCGCGCATCTCGCCCGCCGTAACTATCTTCACTACTTCGCAGTGCGCCGGCGGATGCAAGGCCGTCGGCCCGCTTACCAGAATCACCTTAGCCCCGCGGCTGTGCGCTGCCTCGGCGATCGCGTAGCCCATCTTGCCGCTCGAGCGGTTGCCCAGAAAACGTACCGGGTCCAGAGCCTCGCGCGTACCGCCGGCAGTCACCAGAACAACTTCGCCGGCCAGGTCGTGACGCCGCCCGAGGGCTCCAAGCACCGCGTCGGCAATTGCATCCGGCTCGGCCATCCGCCCCACGCCCACCATGCCGCAGGCCAAGTCGCCCGTGCCCGGCTCCACTACACGCACGCTCCGCTGCCGCAGCGTCAGCAGGTTGGCCTGCGTGGCCGGATGGTTCCACATGTTCACGTTCATGGCCGGCGCCACTAGAACCGGCGCGGTCGTAGCCAGAAACATTGTGGTCAGGAAATCGTCGGCGATGCCGTGCGCAAATTTAGCCAGGATGTTGGCCGTGGCCGGAGCCACCACCAACGCATCGGCCCATTGCGCCTCGCCGATG
>DASRLI010000281.1:0-8230 GCA_035648535.1 Occallatibacter sp.
TACAAACGCCTTCCACGGCGCCGGCGGCGGCAGCATGGAAGGGATCATCACAGCCAAAAATTCCTGGCGCTCGAAACGGAGGCGCATTCGGTCGTAGCGTGCCCGATTGACGCGCTTGAGCAGAAACAGTTCCCCGCCGGCCCGGCCCAGGCCGTAGGGCAGCAGGCCGCCAATGGCCGATCCGATGGCTCCCATCATGCAATAGAGCCAGAAGTGCCCCTTATCGTTCCAGACATAGACGGCCAGAATTGCGTCCATGGGTACAGGAATCGTGGAGGAGTCCAGCAGCGCGATGGCGCCAATACCCCAAAAACCCAATTTAGCCAGGGCCGGCAGAGCTGCAAACTTCCACCAGCCCATAATTCGTACAAAAAACTGCTTCAAACAAGTTCCCTTTCCGCCTGCTCATCCGTCCATTCACAAAGAACCATTGTACGAGCCGGGCCGTTCTGGGTGAATCCGGCCACCGAGTGTGTCTCGTGCAAACATGTTCTGGATCACGGTTCCAACGGAATGAGAGAATAGATAGAAAGGACTCGACACGGAGCCGGTAAGGTAAATTTCCCTCCGGGAGTCTCCTCAGGTACGAATGCCCATCAGTGAAGCGCCAGCCGACGTGAACGAGCCCAACAAGCCGCCAGTGGCAGACCCTGCGGCGGGTGAGGAGCAGCGCAGCCTCGAGCAGGGTAGCCCCGTCTCAACTGAGGAAACGCGCCCGCCCTCTGCCCCTGTCGTTCGCGGTTCCCGCTGGGTAGACTACGACACCCACGAACTGCTGGAAATGATCAGCGAGCTTGAGGACGAGCGGCGCTGGGCCCGGCTGCGTGAAGGGGTGTTGTGGGCGATTCTGGTGCACTTGGCGATCCTGGCAGCTATGTTCCTGTTGCCCAGGTATGTCCTCGTTCCGCCCGTAGTGGACAAAACCACGAAGCTCGACAAGGACGAGTTCACGTACATGGACACGCCGAAGTTTCGGCCGAAGATAGAGCCGAAGCCCGCGATCAAGCCGCCGACGATCGACAAACAGACGCTGGACGAGATGAAGAGGCAAGCTCCGCCAGCCCCGGCGCCGCCGCCTCAGCAGCCGCAGGTTCAACAACAGCAGCCTGCGCCCGTTCCGCCCCAGCCTGCGCAACCTGTCCCGCAGACCCAGCAATCGCAGGTTGAGGCGCCGCGCCCCGCAGCCGTACCCGCGCGCCCCAACTTTGCCATGAACTCATTGAATCCCGCCGACCAGCTTCGCGAGGCGATGAAGAACGCCGCGCACAGCCACGGTGCGGGCGAAACAGCTAACTCAGGTTCCAGCGGCCTGGCCAGGCACCCCGGCGCCGGCTCTGGTGGCGTTCAGGTTCTATCCGATACCCAGGGCGTTGACTTCGGGAACTGGCTGCAGCGCTGGCATTGGGAGACGGAGCACACCTGGGACCCCTTGATTCCCGATGAGGTCAATCCCCCTATCAACAAGTCCGGAATGGTCGCCATCCGCTTCAAGGTGCTGCCCAACGGACGCCTGATGGATGGCAGCCTGATCCTGGAAGGCCGCTCCGGCGACGTCGCTCTCGATCGAGCCGCCTGGGGCGCCCTCACCGGCTCCAACTATCCGCCCCTGCCCAGGGACTTCCACGGCCCCTACCTGGAACTGCGCGCCTACTTCCTCTACAACATGGAAGTACCGCGGTAGCGCCGTGTCATTCCACCGTCGGCTTCGCATGACCACGAAAAGACGAGACCCTATGGTCGATCATCGGCCGCTGACTTGCTGACTCGCTATTCCCGCGAAGCGGAAGCCAACTCGCTGCATTTGTTCCAAAACTCCAGCCTCCTTCTGAATCAGTTCGCTGCCGGGTGCCCCATCCTTCTGAGCGAAGCGCAGCGGAGTCGAAGAACCTGCTTCTTGATCCGCTGCGGAAAGGGTGGGATACCAAAGAACTACATCGCGGAATGAAAAGGCGCGGCAAGAAGTGTCAGGGCACGACTTTACAGCATTTTCGAGTTGAGTGCTAACACAACTTCGGGTGCCCCATCCTTTGCGCGTTCTTTGCGCAAGGGTGGGATACCAAAGACCTACATCGCGGAATGAAAATGCGCGGCAAGAGTGTAGGGGCACGACTTTAGTCGTGCCGCAAGTACTGCAAAATCATCGAGGGCCTTAGCCCCTGGGGGATGCTTTTCGGACTTCCGCTCCGTTTCGGTCCTGCTTCCACAGCCTGTTTAGTCCTGCCGCGTGCCCTGAAAAAGCCCACGCACCGAAGATCGATGCGTGGGCTTTCGTCGTCTCACTGAATTTCCGGCTCGCTCGTCGAATTACCCGTTCAACAAATCCTGCAGCTTGTTCAGCGTCCGGTGCAGGTCCTTGTCGGTCCGGCGCAGCTCGTCGATCTTGCCGATCGAGTGCATCACGGTGGTGTGGTGCTTGTTGCCGAACTGCCTTCCGATTTCAGGCAGGCTCGCCTCGGTCATCTGCTTGGCCAGGTACATCGCAATCTGCCGCGGCACCACCACGTTGCGCGAGTTGTTCTTCTGCTTCAGGTCGCTGACCCGCATGCCGAAGTTCTCCGCCACAGCGCGCTGAATCGCCTCGATAGTAATCTTGCGCACCTGCATGTCAATGAATTGCTTCAGGCACTGCTGCGTGGAGGCCAGCGTGATCTCCATGTGATTGTGATGGCACCACGCAATCAGCCGCACCAGCGCGCCTTCCAGTTCGCGCACATTCGTCCGAACATTCGACGCAACAAACAGCGCCACGTCGGTCGGCAACTGCACCTGCTCGCTTTCTGCCTTCTTCAGCAGGATGGCGACCTTGGTTTCAAGATCGGGCGGCTGAATGTCCGCAATCAGTCCCCATTCAAAACGCGAGCGCAACCGATCTTCAATCTCCGCCAGTTCCTTCGGCGGACGATCCGAAGCGATCACAATCTGCTTCATGCTTTCGTGCAGCGCGTTGAAGGTGTGGAAGAACTCTTCCTGTGTGCGTTCCTTCTGGGCGATGAACTGAATGTCGTCAATCAGTAGCACATCCACTGAGCGGAAACGATCGCGGAAACTCGTCATGCGGTCATTGCGCAGCGAGGTGATCATCTCGTTGGTGAACTTCTCCGCCGAAACATAGCAGATATTCGATGACGGCTGGCGGCGCTTCACCTCGTGGCCGATGGCGTGCATCAGGTGTGTCTTGCCCATGCCGACACCGCCATAGAGGAACAGCGGATTGTAGGCGCGCGAGGGACGCTCGGCGACGGCCAGCGAGGCGGCGCGCGCAAACTGGTTGCCGTTCCCGATCACAAAATTGTCGAAGGTGTAGCGCGAGTTGAGCTGGGCGGCAGTGGACCAGTCGAAGCGGCTCTGTTCAGGCGTGCGCGTGGGCGCTGGCGGCGGTGCTGTGGGCGCGTGCGCCGGAACCGGGCCAAAGCCCCCATCCTTCCGCTGCGGCGGGATCGAAGGATCTTCCTCGGCAGTGACGAAACTCACGTCGTCGAATTCGAGAGACTGCAGGTCGATGGCTTCCTGAATCAGGTCGCCGTACTTGTCGCCAATGTGCTGAAATTCCGGCGACGGAACACGCACATAAAGAATTCTTCCCGTCGCGTGGCTATAGCGAGTGGGCTTGAGCCAAGTCTCAAAGGACTGGCGAATCACCTTTTTCTCTAACGCTGCGAGAATCTGGAGCCAGGGATTCAGTGCCGAAGTAGGAGATGTCGCAAATGCCATCTTACAGATCCTTACCCGCGCCACATGCGGAACATTGGGCCGGTTTATCTAAAGTCATTCTGGCAAAGGCTCTCTAGCGGCGGAAGATGTTGCCTTTCCGTCTTGCTGCCCATGTCCGAATACATGATTGCCGCTGGTCTGCCCCTGAAATTAGACCTCGGGGCGGTGAACAAAAAAACCGTTCCGTGAGACGCGCTAAACTTTCCTGAACGGTCCCGATGGTAGCACATTTGGCGCTCGTTGCAATCACTCTTTAACAGAACTTTTCGTCACTCTGAAGACTTGCACCAATGATGGTGAAAGTTTGCGCAAATGTTACCAGAGTTACTGCAGGAGCTCGCCAAATTGAGACTTTAGATTCGATCATAGCGCAACTTCTAGTGCGACGTAGTGTGTCGATTGCGTATCGCTGATGCGCCGAATGCGTATCGCTGAGCAGTGCACATTGCACGCTGCTCAACGCAAGTCTAATAATCCGAAACTGCAATTGCGGAACTCCATATTTGCTCGCGCTGGATTCCTGGCCCAGCTTGCGATATACTCAGAGATGCTGTCAAAGCGCAGATTCTTTAGAGGAAACAGGAGCGCATTTCCATGCCCAAGCGCACATTTCAACCCAACCGCCGCCACCGTGTGAAAACGCACGGGTTCCGGGCGCGCATGAAGACCAAGGCCGGCGCTGCCGTGTTGAGCCGCCGCCGTGCAATCGGCCGCAAGCGCGTATCAGTCAGCGCCGGCTTCCGCGACTAATTCTTCCCCGCCGTTTAGCCCACCATTTCTGTTCGTCCCGGAATGCGCTGCACAGTGCGGCGGTTCCGGATCGAGCTATCGCGGCAAAACCATGAATTCCTCAGTCAAGCCTGCCGAGCATGTTGAGCGCCAGTCGATCGCGGGCGCACGCCTGCGCAAACACGCCGACTATCAGCGCGCTTATTCCGCCGGACGCAAGCGGCAATCCACATCGATGAGCTGGTTTCTCGCACCGCAATCGCCATGCGAAGCCGGTCCCCGCGTAGGACTCACTGCAGGCAAAGTGCTAGGTAAAGCCCACGAGCGCAATCGCATCAAGCGCCGCATGCGCGAGGCCCTGCGCCGCCATGTCGACCTGCTGCCCAACGGCTTCGATCTGATCTTCCATCCCCGCCGCGGCGTCCTTACAGTCGAATTCGCGAAACTTGAAGCAGAGGTTGTGCGTATCCTTGAACAGGCAAAGGCCGAAGCCGTACGCAGCGCGCAAAAACCCGCTCTGTACGCCGCCTCAGCCAAGCCGGCATTATGACGCGCATCCTGCTCACCCTGCTCGCCTTCTATCGCCGCTGGCTCTCGCCGGCCCTGCATTCGCTGGGCACTGGCGGTTGCCGCTATTTGCCGACCTGCTCGGAATATGCCATCGTCGCCATCTCCACACACGGCCCGCTGCGGGGCACGGGGCTGGCCATTTGGAGGGTGCTGCGCTGCCACCCGTTTACCCGCGGGGGTCTAGATCCCGTTCCGCCGGCAGCACATACAAGACCTTTTCACCACGAACCATTACCATAGAAGGAGCGGCGGCCTCACTGGCTCCCCTTTCGAATCGACAGGACGTATCCTTTGCCCGAAATTCACAATCCCAATCTTCAGACGCAGGGTCCCGGCGGCAGCAGCGGCAGCGGCGGCGATATGCGCTCCACCATCGCCTTCACCGTGCTGATTCTCGTCGTGCTCCTCGGCTACCAGTATCTTTTCAAGCCTGCGCCGGCTCCTGCTCCCCAGACGCAACCGCAACAAGCGCAAACGGCAGCACAACAGGCAGGGCAACAGGCCTCGCAGCAGCCTGCATCAGCGCAAGCGCAATTGCCTGGAGCATCCGCACAGGCAGCGTCTGCAACCCCGTCCGTCGCCGCAGCCATCGTTACCGACACCACGGTAGAGAACGAGTTATACAAGATCGTCTTCACCAATCGCGGCGCGCGCGTAAAGCAGTGGATTCTGAAGAAATACATCGACACCGCCGGCAAGCCGCTGGACATGGTGCAGCCCCAGGCTTCGGAGCGCTACGGTTACCCGCTTTCGCTGTATACCTATGAGCCCGCGCTCACCGTCCAGGTAAACGATGCGCTCTACCAGGTAACGGTGCAGGGCGCGCCGCCTTCGGCCACGGGCGAGGTGCTGGCTCCCAACTCAATCACTTACCACTACGCCGCCAACGGACTCGACGTCGTAAAAACGTTCACCTTCGATTCCAGCTACGTGGTCACTGTCAACACGTCGGTCAAGCGTAATGGCGTGCCGGTCCGCGCGCTGGTTCAGTGGCCCGCTGGCCTTGGCGACATGGAAGAGTTCCTCCCCTCGTCTCTCACCCGGTCGCAGGTGCGCACTTCAGCCTCCGCGCAGTTCGCCTGGTCCATCGACGGCAAACAGGATTCGGTAGCCGCCAAAAAGGTGAGCGGCAACGCTACCCTCGACCAGCCCTACAACTATGCGGCAATCATGGATCTCTATTTTGCCGCCGCGTTCCTGCCCGACAATCCCGAACGGACATCCGTCGTCACGCTGCACAGCACCCTCGACGTGCCCGGCAACCTCAGCGACCCCAGCAGTCAAAAGAGTCCTGCCGACGTAATCGGCCTGGCAGTCGGCGACACCAGCGGATCGACACACCTCCGCATTTTTGCCGGCCCCAAGGCTACCGACACTCTTGCATCCATTCATGCCATCGGCCCCGACGGCAAGGCCACCGGTCAGTCGCTTGAGCCGCTGATCCAGTTCGGCTGGTGGACCATTATCGCCAAGCCGCTCTACCTGGTTCTGCGCTTCATGGTGCTGCACGGCATCGGCAACTGGGGATGGGCAATCATCCTGTTCACCGTGATCTTCAGTCTGGTGCTGCTGCCCACGCGCTTCATGATGATGAAGTCCTCGCTGAAGATGATGCGCATTCAGCCCAAGGTTGAAAACATCAAGAAGCGCTACGCCCATCTCAAAGTCAACGACCCCAAGCGGTCGGAAATGAACACTGAGATGATGGCGCTCTACAAGACCGAGGGCGTCAACATGTACGGCGGCTGCCTGCCCTTGCTCTTGCAGATGCCGTTGTTCTTTGCCTACTTCCGCGTTCTGCAGAATGCGGTCGAGTTGCGCCAGGCGCACTGGTACTGGCTCACCGACCTGTCCAACCCCGACCCGCTGCACATCCTCCCCATCCTCATCATCCTCACCATGTTTTTCACCCAGTACATAACGCCGTCTCCCGGCATGGACCCGGCACAGCGCCGCATGATGGCCTTCATGATGCCCATCTTCTTCGGCTTCATGTTGTGGCACTACGCCTCGGGCCTGGCACTCTACTGGGGCACCAGCAACATCATCAACCTGGCCATTCAGGTCTCCATCAACCAGTCCCACATTGGCAAAGAGATGCACGAGATCGCCTCCAAGCGAGCCCTTAAGAAAGCCGGCATCAACCCGAAGACCATTCAGGGACGGAAATAAGATCGGAACCTGATCCACACATTTTGCAACAATCGCGAACCCCGCTTGGATCCAACCTCAAGCGGGGTTCTTCTTGGTAGCCCAACAAAGCCCCGTGCCCCATCCTTTCCGTTTCTTTCTGCGGAAAGGGTGGGATACCACGACCTTCAACTGTCATCGTGAACCGAATTTTTTAATCGCGGGCCTCTGCCAGATCCCGTCAACTCGATGCAATCCGCTCGCGTGGTGTATCTTCCTACCGTATGGGGTCTACTAATATCGTTCCGCATCCTGCGCCCGAAGCAGAAGAAGTCTATCGCCGCTGGCTCCAGTTTCTGGACGACGAACTCATCCGCCACAGTTCCCCGGAACGGCGGTCGGAGATCGTGCGCGACCAGCTTCACCAGCTCTACCTGGGCCGCCCGCACGGCGGCAAGTCCACCATCAGTCTGACCTCGGAGTTGCCCGGCACAATTCTCGCGCTCTCGCTCGACCCCGCCAACGTGACCCTTGAGGCGGAGTATTTTCCCGACACCGACCGCGAGCGCTTCGCCAAACGCAAGCCGCTGCTCTGGTTCTGGAAGATGTTCGACCGCTCACCCATCGGCCTCAACCACTGGCTGGGCCTGCGTTTCCGCTGCATGCTTGGCCGCCACATCTTCGACCATCTCGGCTCAGGCGTCAAAATCTACCACGGCGTCGATCTCACCTTTGGGTACAACCTGTCCATCGGCGACGGAGTCATCATCCGCCAGGGAGCCCTGCTGAACGACCGCGGCGGCCTCACCGTTGGCAACGGCGCCGTCATCGGCTCCTTCTCGCGAATCTTCTCCACATCGCACGATCCGGAAGATTTCGAGAAGATCACACTGGTGCCGACCAGAATTGCCCCCCGCGCCCGCATCGCCAGCCACGCCATCGTGCTGGCCGGCCACCACGTAGCAGAGGGCGAAGCAGTGGGCACGTTCCCCGCAAGCGGAATGTAGTACGTTTTATTCCGCTGATCTTACCCCGCAAATCTTAGTGCATTTTCGAGTTGAGTGTTAACACAACTTCGGGTGCCCCATCC
>DASRLI010000282.1:0-3098 GCA_035648535.1 Occallatibacter sp.
CATCTCAGACTGGTCTCTGACCAGTTTGCAGCAGCGGTTGGTGAAGACGGGCGGACGACTGGTAAAGCATGCGCGGTATTACTGGCTGATGCTGGAGGAAGGACACCTGACGAGAGTACGGTTCTCGGCGATGTTGCGCAGGATCGCGCTGTTGCCGCTTCCGGCAAACTGAACGACTGATCGCAATGCCGGTAAACCTAATCGCGGAGGACAAAGGAGAAGGAAATGGTGTGTGTAAAATCGACGAGGAGGGCACTCGATCACGTAAGCGAGTCCAGGGCGGCACGGAATCGCCCTGTTTTTCGATTGCAAATGCAGCTTCGGTCATGCAACACCGCTCAGGAGCGGTATAATCCAAGCGAATCGGACCCGAAAAAGGAGATTCCGGATGAAACGTATCCTTTCAGCCATTTGTTGTCTGACTCTTTGCTGCCTGCCCGCGCTGGCACAGAAGGAACACGCCGCCAAGGACGCTGCCATGACGGACCAAGACTTCATCAACATGGCCGCGCAAACTGACATGATGGAAGCCCACCTGGGACAAATGGCTGCAGACCAGGGCTCAAGCCAGGATGTCAAGACCTATGCCCAGATGCTGGTTACCGATCACACAGCCGATTATCAGCAGCTCGGCACTCTGGCCGCGAAGGCTGGTCTCACGGTCCCGACGGGGCTCGATGCCGCCCACAACAAGATGATTGCGCCATTTGAAAAGCTGAAGGGTGCGGCCTTCGACTCCCGCTACGTTCAAACGATGATTGCGGGACACACTAAGGCGATCGGAGTCTACACCAAGGAATCCTCTGATGCGCAAAGCGCAGACGTGAAGGCCTATGCAACCGCAACGCTGCCTACGCTGCAGAAGCACCTGGACGGAGCGAAAACTCTCTCCAAGAAGCCGGCAGAGTAGCGGGCGATCACGGAAGGTAGTAGGCGACTGCGCCGGCGAGTTTGGTTTCACATGGCCGCCGGCGCCGTTCCTGGCGCTGCTTCAATCTACCTTCGCTTCATCATCCAGCCAACCACCGCCCCTGACGCGACGCCCATACGGCCGCCGCAGTCGCGCACCACCGGGGCGATCACGAAACCGCGGAAGAGCTGAGTTCGAGGGCTCAAGAGTACTCCATGGAAGCCGCCGAGAAAACAAGTGCCGTTGCGAGGCAAACGCCTGAACCCACGAGGGCTTAAATCGTCCAAAGACAGGCCCGGTGTCTTGTATCGGCGTGAGAGCTCGTCATGGCTTGACCTGGTGCGAACTCGACATCAACTGGTATGGAATTTCCGCACTCCGGATGCTTGGTCTTGCGTGGGACGTGAAGGTGCAGAGGCTCAACCCCGGTGAAGGCAGAACAGCAGGAGTTCCACGAAGGCTTGCCGTCTGAAACAAAGAGGGATTTGTCGGTTTTGAATACGCTTGGAACTCACGGCCATCGTTCGCTTTTTGGCGACACGCAGGCGCGATAGCTCAGTAGCCAACAAACTCATCTGTTCGAATGTCGTTCTCTTCGACCCCAGCACTCACAAGCGTCTCGCGCATGGCCGTCACCATAGTCGGCGGCCCGGCAATGTAGTAGATGGGTCCTTGCAGGTTGGCCAAATGCCTGCACAACATCTCCTTGTCTATCGGAGCCGTCTCGCCCTTCCATTGTTTCTTGGATTTCGACATTTCTGTCATGGTGCAGATCAAGCGGAAATTGGGATTTGTCGTCTCCAAAGTCCTCAGGGTGTCCAGGAAAGCAGCGTCTTCAGGCCGCCGATTGGAATAGAACAGGTATAACTTTTGCGACAACCTGTCCCGGTCTGCCTGTTGCACCATGCTAAGAAATGGTGTGATTCCGATTCCGCCTGCAAGGAATATGGCTGGCTTTGCCAGGTTCTTGTGCAGGGTGAAGGAGCCTGCGGCTGGGCTTATCTTCACTTCCGCGGTTAACGTCACTTCCTTCAGCGAGCGCTTGAAAGCGGTATCACGCATGCGTGTGGTGAAAACTAACTCATTTGCAAAGGGAGGGCTCGCGATGGAAAATGTGCGGGTGTTCCCCTCGGCGTCAGTTTCCAGTGGAGCAGTGAGGGTCACATCGGCGAACTGGCCCGCTCTGAAACTGAATCCTGACGGTTTCTCGAAGTGAAAGGCCATTGTACCTTCCGCAACTTCTTCTCGACGTATCAGTGTGGCCATTTTATCCGCCATCAGAACCTCTTCGGTAGTGTTGCCGACATTCCCCTGGAGTACGGGATGTACATCCGGCGGCCGGGACAGCTTCCAATCGGTCAAACTGCAAAGGCCCGATCGGGATACCGTGTGCAGTCACTCCGAAAGGGACGCGACCGCCAATGTAGAACCCATTCTAAACACGCCGCGTCCTCTGAGTTGGTCAAAATCGCACTTCCGTTCTACACCGCTGTAGGTTTGACGAAAAGCGCGTTACGCCTAACGCGAAATGACCAATCTCAGGATGATGGCTCCGTGCAGGAGCTCGGTGCGCACGCCCAGATGAGCAATTCCGACCTGTGCCTCGCCAAAATTCCATCAGGGCGGAAAACGGCCTGACCTGAGCCGACCTTATGTGCTAAACTTCCGCGCATGCGATTGATAGTGATTCTCATTGTTCTCGTGCTCCTGTTCGGTGGTGGCGGCTACTACATGGGCCCTGGCGTCGGCTACTACGGCGGGGGCGGCGTCAGCCTTATCCTGCTAATCGTGATTCTCTTTCTGTTTTTCGGAAGAGGTCGCAGCAACCTTTAACGGGAACTTTCTGTTGGTGGTCTCTGACCTAGTGGCGATTGCTGACCAGCACACTGGCCTGGCGATGAGTGGACGAGGGTGTTTGAAGCCCTCCGTTTAGCGGTATTGCGTAAAGAGCTGAGTGACCTTTCGCCGCCTAGCCGCTTTCAATTTCTTCATGGCTTTACGGATCCGCCAGGCCAGGACGGAAATTGCGAGCCATGCCAGCCCCGCAATGGTAAGGATGGCCGGACTGGAGTGACTGGGCAGGAAGCGCCAAATCAGTATTGCGAATGCAATCAGCCCCAGAGTCCCCATCGCCGCCCCGACTGCATCGATGCCTGCGGCGGCTCTGCCTCTTGAAGTGCCATCGAGA
>DASRLI010000283.1:0-9193 GCA_035648535.1 Occallatibacter sp.
AGTAAGACGTTTATAATCAATCACTTGCGACGAAATATTCGCCGCAACCTCCTGAAAACAAGAAATTTACTCTCCGGAAAAATGAAGGCATAGCTGGCTCGCATGGAGGACAAGTCCCATGGGAGATCTATGCCGATGCGAGCGTGGAATCTGAATCCAGCCGAAGCTGTGCGACGCGTTCTTTTACTGCCCATCCGGCGATCAAGAGGCTGGGGGCCGCCGCCGGCTCGGTCTCGCCGAGCGCGCCAAGCGTCGTGTGTACGACCTGTTGATCCGGTTGCGCGGCCCGCGAAACTACGGCGCAGGGCAGATCCGCCGGCAGGCCTTCCAGGAGCCACTCTTCTGCCAACAAACGAAGATCGCGTCCAGGCATGTAAACCACGCGCGTCGCATCTTCCAGAGCTGGCAGTGCAGCGCGGTTGTGCGACTGCGCATGATGCCCTGTTGAGAAGATGACGTTCGACGCCAGGTCGCGATCCGTGAGCGAACAACCGATGGCAGCAGCGGCAGCAAAGGCTGCGGAGACTCCGGGGACGACTTCAAAAGAAACGCCTGCTTCCGTGAGGGCCGCAATCTCTTCAGCCGCTCGGCCAAACAAAAGCGGATCGCCGCTCTTGAGGCGGACCACGCTCCGATTCTCGCGTGCATGCTCGATCATCAGCACGTTGATCTGGTCCTGCGTGATGGTCTTGGTGCCGCACCTCTTGCCTACGTTGACGATCTCCGCCGAAGGCGACGCTAGATCGAGAATCGCCTCTGGAACAAGGTCGTCGTGAAGAACAACATCGGCGGTCTGGATCAGGCGCACCGCCTTCACAGTGAGCAGCTCTGGATCTCCGGGACCAGCTCCCACCAACGCAACCTGGCCATGTTCAGTTCCGGCGCTCTCGCTTCCCTGCCTCGCTTGCGGCGCGACGGCCAACATGCGCGACGGGCAAGAGCGCGATTCGCACACTTGCCGCTGCGCAAGCTGGTGCAGCAACAATTTCCGCTCCTCGCCAGGAGGATGAGTGGCCAGAACTTCGCGGCGCAGTTTTCCGAGGCTTTCCAGCCAAGGGCCCAGATCATCCGGCAGTTGCTCATCGATCTCGCGACGCAGGCGCTGCGCAAAGGCGGGGCTTTCTCCAGCAGTCGAGATGGCGATCTGCAAGTCGCCGCGGTTCACCACCGAGCCGAAAAAGAAATCGCAATTTGGAATGTCGTCTACGCTGTTGCAAAGAATGTTGCGCTCCAACGCTCCCTCGTAAACGGCGCGGTTTACCTCGGGAGAATCGGTCGCTGTAATCACCAGGAAGTTGCCATCGAGGTCCGCGGCCTCAAACGGACGCTGAACCCATTCGAGCTTTCCTTCCAGAGCCAACTGCTGGATCTCAGTCCTGGCCTCGGGCGCGACAACGCGCAGTCTGATCCCTGTCTTGAGCAGCGAACCAATCTTGTCCAGCGCGACATTGCCCGCACCCACCAACAGGCAGGGCCGGCCGTCAAGCTTGAGAAAGATCGGTAGAAGGCTCATAGATTATTCATCCTCAATCCGCCGCTCCATGCGGCACGCGACCAGCGGGCAAGTCGCGTTCCACCGGCGCCAGAGTCTCGCCAGCAAGTTGGGCGCGGAGTTCGTCGTTGGAGTGGCGGCCGAACCATGCGCGAAGGTTCTCTTCGGGCTGGCGGCCGGCCAGGTAGTGGCGCAACAAGCGCTCAATCGCCTCCGGAACCAGCGCCGCCGGGCTGCGATAACCCACGGGCCGCGAGACAGCTGCGTGCTGCCCCACTGCTCCGCCCAGGCAGAAGTAGTACGCATCGGTCAGCTTGCCTTCATGCTTGATCTTCTTGCCCTCGAGCCCAATATCCGCAATCCAATGCTGACCGCAGCCGTTGGGGCAGCCGGTCACATGCAGCTTGAGCTGCTGATCGAATTGTGGCAGACGCTCTTCAAGCTCATCCACAAGCCAGCGCGTGAAGCCCTTTGTCTCCGTGATAGCGAGCTTGCAGAACTCGGTGCCGGTGCAGGCAACGGCGCCGCGCCAGAAGTTGGAGCCATCCACCTGAAGACCGATCTGGTTCAGCTCCCGCGCCAGCTCCGCAGTCTTGTTGTTGGGGATGTCGATGAATACCAGGTTCTGTGAGACGGTTGCGCGCAGAGCACCACTGCCGAAGCGCTCGGCCAAATCAGCCGCGGCCTCCAACTGCTCGCCCGTCAGGCGGCCGCGAAGCACTGACGCTCCTACATAGCTCACGCCCGGCTGCCGCTGAGGATGAATGCCCGCGTGGTCGCGGAGAATGTCGTCGGGCACCTGTTCGGGAACGCCCGGCAACAGCTTGAAGTCCAGCCTCGACTGGAGCTCGGTAAGAAAGCTCTCCGCAGTCCAGCCTTCCTTCATAAACAGATATTTGAGCCGGGCGCGTTCGCGGCTTTCGCGCAGCCCCTGCTGGTCACGGAAGATCTCGGTTACAGCCTCTGCAACGCGCACGGCCTGATGCGGAAGAACGAAAGCATCGAGACGGACGGCAAGATGCGGCTCGTTCGAGAGGCCTCCGCCAACGCGCAACGAGTAGCCCACTTCACCGTTGTGCTTCACGGCTGTAAGGCCAACGTCGTTGATCTCCGGATAGCTGCACCACGAGGGGCATCCTGTCGCACAGATCTTGAACTTGCGCGGCAGATTGTAGAACTCGGGATTGGCCGTTAGCAGATGTGCAATCTCGATGGCGATGGGCGAAGCATCAATCAGCTCATCGGCTGCCACTCCGGCCAGCGGGCAACCGGTTACATTACGCACTACGTCGCCGCAGGCGCCTTTCGGCGAGAGGCCGATGGCGTTCAGAGCGTCAACAACTTCAGGTAGCGATTCGATGCTGAGCCAGTGAAGCTGAATGTTCTGGCGCACGGTAATGTCGGCCAGGTTGCGAGCATACTTGCGCGTAATTCCACCGATGGCGCGAAGCTGGCTGGCAGACATTATGCCGTTGGGAATGCCGATGCGCATCATGAACCAATCGGAAGCCAGGCCTTCTCCGCCCTTGCCGCCGACGGCGCCTATTCCGTCGCCCTGCGTATAGATACCCCACCACTTGAAGTAGGTAGAGGCCCACTCGGGGACAACGCTGGAGCGGCCGGTGCGAGCGAATTCGCGCACCTCGTTGAAGGCCTCCCATGGGTTCTTTTCGCGCTTGAGGCGCTCGGCACGCTGGGCTTTCGTCTCTTTTACTTCAGCAGCTTGGGTCATTTCTTCCTTTGCTTGTGATGCATTCTTCGGCGGGAACAGAAAACCCGCGACAGCTTGGCTGTATCGCGGGCAATCGGGGAAACTTGGATTTACGATCGGACTTTCAGACCCAGGTTACCTGTGCGCGCGAAACTGCGTACAGAAGCGACAACAGGTCATACCGTCCATGAAATTATGTTAGCCGGAAGGTGGGAGAAACGCAAATATTAGTTTTCTCGGCCGCTATTGCGTCCCCGACCCGTTTCCTCCGCAGATCTCATTTGGATGCAGGAAGATGGAGTCGATCTTAGAAGCCTGGCCGCTGCCCGATGAGAATCTCAGACTGCTGCTCGCCCCGGCACCGGTTCCTGCCTCGCTCAGTCGCACCTGAATCCAGACGGAGCCCTCCGCAGCGCCCGTGCGAGGAAACGCGATTCGTGTCGCATCTTGTTCGTTCACGTGGAGTTCGGCGATGCGAAGGGATGCGTCGGGGTTCTTGTACTCGATCTGCACGGCCGCAAATGGCTGGTCGCAGGCGGAAGCCTTGATGCTGAATGTCTGTTCGCTTTGAGTGGCGCCGCTGCCCTCGTGCGTTGCCTTGGTTGTAGGCGATGGCAAGATTCGATTCGATTTCGCCTCTGTGCCGCGAACGATAAGCAAGACCGCGTCTCCTCGCGGCACTGTTGCGGTGTAGTGTTCGTCGAAACTTCCGAGATCCTTCCCTGCCCACGGGTCGCTCACCGTCGCCGATGAACCGGCCAGTCCAAGGTCTTTCCATGACACTGTGATTGGCGATACGACGATCGACGATGCTTCATCGGCTCGATTCAGCAGCAGCACGGCGCGCTCGCCCGGCTTCGAAAGGCGCTTCGACCAGACCTCAAGGCCTCCAACTTCTTCTCGCACCTTTACTGCCTGTAGCCCCAGCGCATCCTGATCGATGGCAATCACCGCAGGATTGGTGAGCGTGGCCAGCGTCGCATCGCTCAGCTGGGTGAAGTCGGCACCCACAAGCAGTGGTGCGCCCGAGATCGCCCAGAGGCTCATATGCACGCGGTTCTCGGCATCGGTCAGCCCCGGCATCCCGATAACCATCATGTCCGGATCGTTATAGAAGCCCGTGTGCTGCGCCTCAGGATGAATCCCCTGGTCGAAGTTGGATAGCATCTTTTTGAAGCTTGCTCTGCGGCCAGCGTTCTTGCTCCCCGCCACTATCGGAGCGACAATATCCCCACTGGTTCGCCAGATGTCGGCTGTCACGCCGCCAACATTCGGCGCCCAGGTCCACGGGCTCTGTTTGCCCCAATTGCAAATCGAATAGTACAGCCGATGCCCGGTGATGGCCTCCGCCCTGGCAATTGCTCTCGCAATCTCGGCATACTGAACTGCGGGATCGAGGTTCTCCTTGTTGCCGCCGCACCAGTCCACCTTCACATAATCGAATCCCCACTTCGCGAACTGCAGAAAGTCCTGCTGATAATGTCCTTCGCTTCCTTCGTTCGGATAGCCGGGCCCAAGGTCCGGTGAAAATGTGCCACACCCATCCCTGCCAGCATCTGTGTAGATGCCGGCTTTCAGTCCGAGTCCGTGAATATAGCGGACGATGTTCGACATTTCCCCAGCGCGTTCGCCTGGAGCGAGAGCCGGCCAAGCCTTCGGATCGACAACAATGTTGCCATGCTCATCGCGCTGGCCAAGCCACCAACCCTCATCAATATTGATGTATTGATAGCCCACCTTGTGCATCCCGGTAGCAATCATCGCCTTGGCCTGATCCACAATAACCTGCGAATCAACGGTGTTCGAAAAGCTGTTCCACGAAGACCAGCCCATCGGCGACAGCGGAATGACAGTCGCCTTTTGCGCCCGCAGGTTTGCAGATACGCATAGCAACACCGCCGTGATCGCCACGCCAATCGCCACCTTCGTCGTCTTGCATCCGCGCTTGCTCATCGCATCTCCCCGCTTTACTGCACACCTTCAAACCCGATCGAAAGCGCCTCTCATTATTCATGCTGGACTACCCCCCGCGCAAGATATCGGTAGACGACGGACGCACTATGAAAGTAAAACGTGAAATGTATTGTGTGAGAGCATCTATGATGCTGCGTGACGGGGCAATGCGAGCGTGCAATAAAGGAACAGGAGAATAAGCAACTCGATCGCGTGTTGCGCCCGACCACCGCGCTCGCCGGCTACAGCGGTTTCGATTCTGCTCTTTACAGAAACGTAGACTCCAAGTGGCATTTTCCTCAAGAAAATGCCACCTCGCATGATCTTCAGATGGCAACACGTGAATCGAAACCGCTCTAACTCGCTGCCCCTTCTCAAAAAAACGTCTGCACCACATCCACAACCTGATACTCCGCATTCAGCACCGGCAGAACGCGCCACTTATCAAACGTCAGGCACGGGTGCGAGATATCGAACCCGATCATGTCGCCAACGCGAACTTCGTCCTGCCCTGCAATCTGCATATACGCGTGCTGATCCATCATCTTCGTCAAGGTCCAATGCGAAGGAGCCGGCTTGGGCGCCGCCTCTCCCGGCCTGTAGTGCAGCGCCGGCGTCGGCAACCCCGAGTCGAAAGCCGCATCCCGCTTCCCCAGCGTGACAATAGCCTTGCTCGCTTCCGGAATCGATTGCACGTAAGCCCAAACCTGCAGCGCCGGCTCCAAGCCTGATTGCATCTTCTGCGCAATCGGATTCGACCCAAGAATTCTCGCCTGCGCCTTCTTGTACGAACCCACGTCGTGCGTCAGGTAGCACCCCGGCCGCAAAACAATTTCCACCCCACTCCCAAAGTGCACAGCAGAAAACTCCTCCGCGACAACGTCGTACCACGCAGAACCAGCTCCCGAAAGCAGAACCGGCGCATGCTCGAATCGCGATTCCGCGATGAGCCTGAGCGTCGTGTCAACCGCCCTTTGCAGAAACGCGCGAATTGCCGGCTCCTCGTCGAGAACGCCCTCGTACATCTCCACACCGCAAAGAGCGACGGAGTGGCGCCAGCGGCCCAGCGCCCTCAGCACTGCCTCCTCCTGCCTCGCGTCGCGCACGCCCGTGCGGCCACCCATCACACCCAATTCCAGCAGCACATTCAGGCGCCGGCCTCGCCCCGCAAAAAATGCGCCCAACTGCTCCACCTGCTCAGCCGAGTCGACCAGGCAGTAGTATTCAAATTCGGGATCCGCGAGCAGGTGCGCGATGATCGCCATGTTTTGCTTGCCAGTCAATTGGTTCGCCATCAGCACACGCCGCACCCCGTGCTTCCATGCAACCATCGTCTGGTGTGCAGTGGCCAGCGTTATTCCCCACGCCCCCGAGTCCAATTGCATCTGAAATAGTTTGGGAGCCATCGTTGTCTTGCCGTGCGGCGCCAGTTGTAAGCCGTATGCGCTGATGAATTGCCGCATCCATTCCAGGTTGTGCCGCAGCTTGTCCTCATATAGAACCGCGCAAGGCAGGCTGATATCTTCCTTGAGCAGATTCCAGCCCATCGCCGCAATTTCCTCCGGCTCAAGCGCGTCACCAAGCAGGCCAAGCCCCTTGTTCAAAGGCGAAATTGCCGAAAATCCGGCCGTGTGTGCGATTCCTGACTGGCTCATCGAATGGGACCTCCGCTACGATTCAATATGATGGATGCGATGGATGAAGTGCGCATAGTGCATTCGGGCTATATGTAGAACACTCAATGCATATAGCCTATATCCTGGCGGAGCGGTAATGACCAGTTGCGACATTCTAATCCGAAAAGCAAGAGTCCTGGACGGCAGCGGTGCCGCACCTGAACTAGCAGACGTAGCTATCCGCGGAGATCAAATCTGCGCCATCGGCCCCAACCTCGCGTACAAAGCTGCCGAAACGATTGACGCGGATGGCCTCGCGCTCTCTCCCGGCTTCATCGACGTCCACACCCACGACGATACCGCCGTAATCCGCACACCGGCCATGCTCCCAAAGCTCTCTCAGGGCGTCACCACCGTTATCGTCGGCAACTGCGGCATCAGCGCCTCACCAGTCGTGCTGCGCGGCGAGCCACCTGACCCCATGAACCTCCTCGGCGACGCGGAGGACTTCCGTTTTCCAACATTTGCCTCCTATATTGACGCAGTCCGCGAGGCCAAGCCCGCCATAAACGTCGGCGCACTCATCGGCCATACCGCCCTGCGCAACAACCACATGGACCACCTCGACCGCACCGCAACTGAGCATGAAATCAATGCCATGCGCGGCCAACTTCAAGAAGCTCTCGAAGGCGGCGCCCTCGGTCTGAGCTCCGGCCTAGCCTATCTCTCTGCCAACTCCGCCACCACTGAGGAAGTGATGTCTCTGGCGCAGCCACTGGCAGCTGCGGGCGCCGTATACACCACCCACATGCGTAACGAAACCGAGAAGATTCTCGACGCCATGGACGAGGCCTTCAAGATCGGCCGCATGAATCATGTGCCGGTCGTTGTCTCTCATCTCAAGTGCGCCGGCATTGCCAACTGGGGACGCAGCGCCGAAGTTTTGCAAGCCCTCGAAACAGCGCAACGCACCCAGTCAGCCGGGTGCGATTGCTATCCCTACGCGGCCGGTTCTAGCACGCTCGACCTGCGCCAGGTCGATGAGCGCGTCAAAATTACCATCACCTGGAGCACGCCCCATCCGGAAGTCGCCGGGCAAACTCTCGAGCAGATCGCCGAAGGTTGGAGCGTAACTCAGCTTGAAGCAGCGCAGCAACTAAAACCCGCCGGAGCCATCTATCACAGCATCTCTGAAGAAGACATGCGTCGCATCCTAAGCCACCCTGCAACCATGATCGGGTCCGACGGTTTACCAAATGATCCGCGCCCCCATCCCCGCCTCTGGGGAACCTTTCCGCGCGTTCTCGGCCGTTATTGCCGCGAAGAAAAACTCTTCTCGCTCCCCAACGCAATTCACAAGATGACTGGAATGCCCGCGCAACGATTCGGTCTCGCCGGACGCGGACTCATACGCAGAGACTATGCCGCCGACCTGGTCCTCTTCGATCCGGAGACCATTCTCGACACCGCCACTTTTTCCGACCCCATCAGCCCCGCAAAAGGAATCGCCGCCGTGTGGGTGAATGGCGTCCTCTCCTATACTGCCAAAGGAGCAACCGGAAGTCGCGCCGGCCGCTTTCTGCCCCGCGGCCAGACAAAATGGATTCAATAGCCTCTTAACAATTCGCCGTTATGAAAGGCGCGGCTTTAACCGATCAACCAAATCAGAAAAGGTCGAAGCTTTGAAAGGGCGCGGCTTCAGCCGCGCCGCCAACTCAGCCAAATCGGAATGGGCTTTAGCCCCTGAGGGAATGCAGGTATACGCACGTGAATTTGTTGAGAGATTTTCCAGCCAAAAGATTATTCGGGACACTGTCAGTCAGAATCTCGTACCGAAGAGTTAGCATTGCACCAACCGAAAGGAGCGCAGCATGAGCATCAAACGATACGGCGTCGAAGGCGGCAAAGGCACCGGTGGCCAGCATCTCCCTTTCGCGCGCGCGGTTGAAGCCGACGGCTGGCTCTATGTCTCCGGCCAAACTCCGATGGTTAATGGCGAGTTAGTCGCGGGTAACATCATCGTCCAATCCCGCCAGGCAATCGCAAATCTGTTGTCGATCCTGAAAGAAGCCGGCTACGGCCCCGAACACGTGGTCCGCTGCGGTGTCTGGCTTGACGATCCGCGCGATTTCTCCTCCTTCAATTCGGTTTTTAAAGAATACTTCGGCGCCAATCCTCCAGCACGCTCCTGCGTCGTATCCAGCATGGTCGTCGATTGCAAAGTAGAGATCGACTGCGTCGCCTATAAGGACCCCGGCAAGTGAACATCAACTTAGCCAACCTCCACCCATTCTTCCGTTCAGCACTTATAACTTCAGCAGCACCGGAGTTATGCCCGTGATCGATTCTCACAGTATCTTCTTACTTATCGCCGCGCTGGTCTCAGTAATCGGTCTGATAGTCCTGATTGCCGTCGTAAAG
>DASRLI010000284.1:0-9459 GCA_035648535.1 Occallatibacter sp.
AATAGGAAATCATGAAACGCTCGACTTTAATTGTTCTCAAGACGTTGGTATGGATTGGCTGCCTGACGCCGCTTGGGATAGCGGTTTACGAGGCAGTGACCAATACGCTTGGGCCGGATCCGACGGCAGAACTTGCTTCCATTACCGGGTTGACGGCTCTGTGGCTTTTGGCGGGCGGGCTTGCGATTTCTCCAGTGCGCGCGCTGTCACCCCGGCTCAGTTGGCTCATCAAGTTCAGGCGGCTGCTGGGGCTGTTTGTGTTCTTCTATGCCACGCTGCACATGCTCACCTGGCTGGGACTATACGCGGGCTTCGACCTGACCACTATCAAGACCGACATTACCAAGCGGCGGTTCATCATCATGGGCGTTACTACGTGGCTGCTGCTGCTGCCGCTCGCCGCCACATCCACCACATGGTCAATCCGCAAGCTGGGCGGCAAGAATTGGAACCGCCTGCATATGCTGGTGTACCTGGCCGCGATTACCGCCATGGTGCACTACTGGTGGAAGGTGAAGACAGGGGTATTGGAGCCTGCTCCGTACACGCTGGTGATTCTGGTGCTGCTGGGGGTGAGGCCGCTGCTGGCCTGGAACCAGCGCCGCAAGGCGCGTGTCGCGGTCGCGACCCGCGCGGATTGAATTAGCATTCGCGGCAACGTGGAGATCAGTCGAACCGTAGCGAGGCCTGCGCTACGGGCTGATAGGTCTTGCGGTGCATTGGCGTAGGCCCCAGCAACTCCAACGCCGCCATGTGTTCCGGCGAGCAGTAGCCTTTGTGCCGCGCGAGGCCGTAACCGGGGTATTCGCTGTCCAGTTCCACCAGCAGCCGGTCGCGGTGCACCTTGGCCAGCACGCTTGCGGCGGCAATTGAAAAACTGGTCGCATCGCCCTGGATGACGGCTTGCTGCGGGCAATCCCACTCAATCGTGTCGCGCCCATCGATGAGCAGAAAGTCCGGGCTCAGGGCGAGTTGCGCAACAGCCCGCCGCATCGCCTCGAGTGACGCACGGCGAATATTGATCCGGTCGATGGTCTCCGCATCCACCGCTGCAATGGCCCACGCAACGGCATTCAAACGAATCTCGCGGTCAAGCTCGTTGCGCTTTTTTTCGGAGAGCTTTTTCGAGTCCGTCAGACCTGGCAGACGGCAGCCTTTTGGAAGAATCACTGCCGCAGCGACGACCGGCCCGAACAGCGGCCCGCGCCCCACCTCGTCGATCCCGGCAATGCGCAGTGCTCCGCGCCCGCGCGCAGCCTCTTCCAGCGTCCAACCGCAGACTATTGCCATGTCGCCAGTATATTTTGAGGAGGCTGCCAATGATGGAATTCGTGGCTTCCCATCCTTGCGGCGGATTGCAAGAAGCAGATTCTTCGACTTCGCTCAGAATGACAGCAAGGATGGGGCACGGGGCTATCGTGGATAGATTGGGCTCTCAAAAAGCAAAATCCCCAGCCGGATGGGCTGGGGATTTTGCTGAAAAAGGGACGCCCTTGGTGAGAGAGCTTACGCGCGAACCTTGCCAGTTTCGCGGTCCACTTCGCGCAGACGAGCGGCCTTGCCGCGCAGTCCGCGAATGTAGAACAGCTTGGCGCGCCGCACCTTGTAGCTGCGGATCTTCTCGATCTTGTCGATGACCTTGGAGTTGAAGGGGAAGATGCGCTCCACCCCCTGCCCAAAGCTCATCTTGCGCACGGTAAAGGTACCCTGGGGTCCTTTGTTGATGGCGATGACGAGGCCTTCGAAGGCCTGGAGGCGCTCTTTATCGCCTTCCTTGATCTTGACCTGGACGCGAACCTGGTCGCCGGGGACAAACGCGGGCAAATCGGTGCGCTTCAGCTTGTCGGCCAGGCGCTGCATTACTGGATGTATGGACATGGTCTCTTCCTGCTGTTGAACTCAGAACTTCAAGTTTATCAGAGAAACACCCCCAGCGCCTAATCGCCCGGAAGCCCTTTTGCGCTATAGTTTTCCCTTATGAATTCTGATCGTGAACTATTCCGCCACACCCTGGCCACCCTGGCTTATCGAGCTGCTCGAGCCCTTGAAGACGCCCCGGAGACCTTTGCCACCTTCGACGAGGCCGGCCGGCAGCCTACGCAAATCCTGGCCCACATGGGCGATCTGTTTGACTGGGCGCTGAGCATGGCCGAAGGCAAGCAGCGCTGGCATAACTCCCAGCCGCTGCCATGGCCTGAGGAGCAGCTCCGGTTCTTCGCCGCACTCGAGGCGTTTGACGCGTATCTAACGTCCGGAGAGCGGATCCACGCGCCTCTTGAGCGGCTTTTTCAGGGGCCGGTGGCCGATGCTCTCACCCACGTAGGCCAGCTCGCCATGCTGCGCCGCCTAGCCGGCTGCCCCATCCGGGGCGAGAACTACTATGTGGCGGAGATCTCCCTGGGCAGACTGGGGGCCCAGCCAGGCTGCCCAGGTAAAGCCGTTCGAATAGGCCCGGATCGGCAACCTTAGCGGCGGTCGGATCCACCCATCATCTGAGACATGCCTCGGTCATAGCCACGCCTGAAGGCTTCACGGTACTGGTCACGCAAGCCGCGCGGAACACTCGGATGACGGTACTCATCGCGATTGTCCACGTTTGGCCGGCGGTGGTTGTCGAGATCTTTGCGGGCGGCTTGCATTCCATCCTGAAAGCCACGGCGCTGGATATCGCTGCCCATTCCCTGGCCCATATACGGGCCGCCCTGGTCGCCGTCGCGCATTTGCTGGTCTGGCTGGCGCATTTGCTGGCCGGGTCCACGCATCTGCTGATCAGGCTGACGCATTTGCTGTTCAGTCTGACCAACCGGCTCTTGATTTCCGCCCGTCAGGTGAGAAACACCCCGTTCATAGCCGCGCCGAAAGCCATCACGATAGGCTTCCCGCTGTTCGCGCGGAAGGCGGGGATCACGGTACTCGTCGCGATTGTTCACGTCCGGTTGGCGGTGATTGTCGAAATCCTTGCGCGCGCCTTCAATGCCATCCTGGAAACCCTTGCGTTGAATCTCCTGCAATTCCTGCGGAGGGGCATCCCAGTTGCCGCGATCCTGGGCATAGGCAGTGAGGCGCGGCGTCTCCTGGGATTGGCCGGATGCCTGGGCCATGCAAAATCCTGTGGCGCCGAGGAAAAGGGAAAGTGCCGGTACTACCAACCGATTGAGAGTCATGGCTTCTATCTCCTTTGCTTCTTAGGGCTTCCCAGCGTATTAGTACTGAGACAGAGATAGGGTACCGGACATAGCAGTGGCACGAATGCTCACTGTTGCTCAGCGTCGGAGCTAAGAGAAAGGAACTCCAGCGCCTATCGCAGCAGGTCTTCGAGGGTGGTGCTCAGGCTGGTCTTGTCGTCGCGGTACTTCACGATGACGGCGGCGTAGAGGCTCAGCCCCCACTCCTGCCCCTTGCCCTTGGTCACCCCGCGCGAGCCGGGTACGACCACAGCGTTCTCAGGGACGATCAGCGGCTGCTCGTCGGTGGCACGCAGAACCTCGCCGCTCACCAGGTTGAAGACCGGGGTGCCCCGGGTCAAAATGGTTCCCGCGGCGAGCACCGCGCCCTTGCGAACAATGGTGCCTTCATAGACGCCGCAATTGCCGCCCACCAGCACGTCGTCTTCAATCACCACCGGGCCGGCGTTTACCGGCTCCAGCACGCCGCCAATCTGCGCAGCCGCGCTCAGGTGCACCCGCTTGCCGATCTGCGCGCAGGAGCCGACCAGCGCGTGCGAGTCCACCATCGTGCCCTCGTCCACGTACGCTCCAGCATTGATGTACATGGGCGGCATGCAGACCACGCCCCGCGCCACGTACGCTCCCGAGCGGATGGATGAACCGCCTGGAACCACGCGTACCCCGTCGCTTGCGTCAAAATGCTGCACCGGGTAGGTGTGCTTGTCTACGAACGAAAGCCCCCCGGCGGGCTGTTCTTCCAGGGCCCCAAGGCGGAAGCCAAGCAGAATGCCCTGCTTCACCCAGGCATTCACGCGCCAGCCGGTCGCAGAGGCAGGGTCTGGAGAGGCGGAGCGTACTTCGCCGCTCTCGAGGGCCGCGCGCAGGGAAAGGAAGGCAGCCATCGCGTCGGGGTCACCGACGGCGGCCGGTCCGGCGGCAAAATGCCGCTCGATTGTCGTTTGAAGTTGGAAAATGGTCTGGATTGCACTCATTGCATTTCGAGTCTATCAACTCGAATTGGTCAAACTAGAGCGGTTCCACAATTCACGCGCCCTTTCTAGCATCGTGCGAGGTGGCATTTTCTTAAGGAAAATGCCACTGGACGGCAGTGGCTTCAGGGTACAGCAATTGTGGAACCGCTTTAGACAAAATGGCCGGTGGGCTCAGAAACAGGCGAGGATGCCGTGGTTACGCAGGCCTCAGGCAGGGTTGAAGGGGTCAGACACCGGTTTGTTCCGTGCATGTCCGTTCCACGCAATGAGCCGCAGCCGAAAGCAGTTCTTCCCATTCGGGATCATTGCCAGCGGAATCGGTTCCCGGCTCGGCCTTACATGGAAATTCTTTGACTCCAGCCACGCGCCCAGCCGGGGATCGCGAATCTCAGGCTGGCCCTGCCAGAAATCAGGCTCAAGCCAGCACTGAATCTGAAGATGATCGAGCTGCAACTCGACGACTGTTGCGTCTTTGGGGAAATACCGCCGGACGTTGTTTGCGCCGACCTGCAACCCGGTGATTTCCAGTCCCTTGCTTTGCGTCCTGACCACCATCGCTTGCCTGCCGTTCAACGCCCATCGCTCAACTGTCGACAAGGTAAGTCTAGGCAGAAGGCGGGGGTTAGCCGACAATCCGGAACACGAAATCCCAGATGTAAATTCCTGATTTGAAATCGGCGTGGCCGCGAGTCAATTCAGGAAAGATGCTGAAGCTAATTCCACGGCATCGTAGTTCTCTGGGTTCTTCCTGATAAATCGCAATTCGGGGTTGGCGAAAGCTGGTAATACCTGTGCCTGGGAGGCCGTTAATCCCTCCGCTCAGGCTGTTATGCGATACTCGGAAAGATATGTATAAGCGGATCGTTCTCAAGCTTTCAGGTGAGGCGCTGGCAGGGCAGCGCGGTTTCGGCCTTGACGCCGAAAAAGTGTCGGAAATTGCCGGCGAGCTGGCTGAAATTCACGCCCTGGGCGTGGAAGTTGGCATTGTGGTGGGCGGAGGCAACATTTTCCGCGGTGTTGAAGGACAGGCCCGGGAGATGGATCGGGTGAGCGCCGACAGCATGGGCATGCTCTCCACCGTGATCAACGCCATTGCTTTGCAGGACTCGCTTGAAAAGCGCGGCGTACAGTGCCGCGTGATGAGTGCCGTTTTCATGAATCAGCTGGCCGAGCCTTACATTCGCCGGCGCGCCGTGCGCCACCTTGAAAAAGGCCGTATTGTGATCTTTGCCGCCGGCATTGGGAACCCGTTCTTCTCCTCCGACACCGCAGCCAGCCTCCGCGCCATGGAGATCAAGGCCGACGTGCTGCTGAAGGGCACAAAAGTGGAAGGCGTCTACAACGCCGACCCGGTGCTGTTCAAAGATGCCGTCAAGTACGACGAGATTACTTACATGGAGATCCTGCGCCAGGGACTCAAGGTGATGGACCTGACCGCAGTGAGCCTGTGTAAAGACAACAACCTGCCAATGATCATCTTCAACATGAACCAGCCAGGGAATATCCGGCGAGTCGTGATGGGCGAAAAGGTCGGCTCGCTGGTTACGGCGTAAAGACAGCTCTTAGCTTCTAGCTGCAAGCTCCCAGCTACAGGTTTTTGGCTCAGGCGGACGCGAGCTAAAAGCTGGAAGCTGCCTTTTGGAGACGTCTAACATCGCGTGGAGATCAAGAAGCCAGCCCGGCTGAATGCACTTACAGGCTTGCGCACCTTCGCGGCCATCAACATCGTCTTCTTTCATTTTTCCAATCCCCAGTGGTTTGGCTTCCTCGCGCCGGTAGTCAATGCAGGCTTTGCCTCGGTCAGCTTTTTCATTTTGCTTTCGGGGTTTGTGCTGGCCTATAACTACGCTGACCGGGCGCGATCGGGAGAGCTGGATAAAGTGCGCTTCTGGGAGGCGCGCTTCACGCGGCTCTATCCCGTATACCTGCTCAGCCTGCTGCTGAGCTGGCATGTGGTGCCGGCCGAGTACGCGGCCCACACGCATGCCATGTTTTGGACCGGCATGGTGCTGTCGCCGCTGCTGCTGCAGGGATGGATTCCCTCCATCGCCACATTTCTGAACACGCCCGCCTGGACCATGTCGGCAGAGGCGTTCTATTACCTGCTCTTTCCGTGGATGGCGCGCTGGAAGAAGCCCGCCCGGGTTGCGCCGCACCTGGTCACCATGGCGGTCGTTTGGATGCTGGGCATGGTTCCGGGAGTGCTTTACATCGCGTTCAATCCGGACGGCATTCCGCATCCCGACCGCTGGAGCTGGGGCCCGTGGTTGCAGGCGCTGAAATATACGCCGTTGCCGCACATGGCGAGTTTCTTTTTCGGGGTTTTGCTGGCCAGCCTTGACGAGATGATTGGAAGGTCCAGCCGCCTGCGGCTGATTCTCGGGGTGACAGGATTAGTCGTCACATTTGGCATTCTCGAAATGGGGCCGCTTGTGCCCTATCCAATTGTTCACGATGGCCTGCTGATGCCGCTGTTCGGCTGCATCATCCTGGGACTTGCGGGCAACAACCGGCTGGCCTATGCGCTCAGCTGGCGTCCGCTGGTCTTTGTCGGCGAGGCCAGTTATTGCCTTTACCTTCTCCACTTCAATTTCTGGAACCTGATTCACGATACGCATGTGCTGGATCGGCTGGGCCTGGCCCGCTTCGATCCATGGATCAGTTACGTGGTGTTGATTGCGATGGCGGTGGCCGCTTTGCACCTGGTCGAAAAACCGGCCCAGCGCCTGCTGCGGTCATGGATGCACGTGTGGAGATAGCTGCGAAGATCTGGGATGCTGAGGTATCAGGCAGGCTTCGTGGAACCGGCGGCAGGTGGAATGACGCTGGATTTATGAATTCTTCGATAGATAGACCGGCGTCTTCGGCCAGCAAAAAGCCCAGCCTTCGCGGCCGGGCTTTTTACTGTTCACTGATCACTGCCCACTGTTACGGAGTGACCGACTGTACCGAGTGGTTGCCGTGGGGAACAATTACCAGCGCGGTTGGATTTGCGCCGGTCGGATACGGAGTGGCCTGTGTGGTGGTTACCACGCCTGTATTGGGATCCAGGCGGAAGCCGGAGATCGAATTGCCCAGTCGGTTGGCGGTATACACGAAGCGGCCCAGCGCCGGATCGAGCGCGATGGCTACCGGCTGGGTATCCGTTGCGTAGACCAGGCTGCTGTTGCTGTTGACGATGGCCGAGGGTGTTCCGGTTGGCAGAGCGATGTTGTAGCCCGTAATCGACGAATCCAGCGAGTCGGAAACGTAAATGTAAATGCCGCGCGGATCGACCACAAGGGCGGAGGGCTCATTGCCGGTCTTAAAGGGACCGTTGACCAGGAAGTTGAGAACGCCGCCGGTCTGAATCGAGTAGCCGATCAACTCGTTGGAGGCGAAGTCGGTGACATAGATAAACCGGTTGACGGGATCGCCGGAGATACCGGTAGGCTTGACGCCGGCCTTGTAAGGACTGCCTCCGGTTGCCGTCAACGCGCCACCCGTACCGACGGAAAAGCCGAAGACCCATCCGGGATTGGCCGGGCTTGTTGGCGTTCCGCCGGGATTGTAGGCGGAAGCATCGTAGGTCGCTACATAGACGTTATTGTTGTTGGCCAGCACGGTTACCGCTGTGGGCACGATTGAATCACCCGGGAAGGCGGGAACGGTCAGGTTCTGTTGTGAAGTCGCGGTGCCGATTACGCCCAGATTCGAGAGAGGATACTCGGTGAGCGCGGTGGTAGTGGTTCCGGAGACAACATACAGGTAGTTGCTGGCGGAGTTTACGGCCAGGGCAACTGGAGCGGCGCTAAGAGTGATCGTCTCCTGCTTGGACAGCACCCCATTGGTTGCGATAGAGAAATGCACCACGTTTTTGCTGGCCGCATTCGCTACGTAGAGGTGATAGAAGTTGGCGGTGACGGCCAAGGCAACCGGGCCCACGCCGCCGGAGGGGACTGCCGGATCGTCCACGCGCAGCGCGCCGGACTGGGAATCCACCGCGTAGGTTTCAATCTGTCCTGCGCTCCCGGTTCCGGAGCCGACTGAGTCGGCAACGAAAACATAGTCGATGGTGACAAGCTGGCAGGCTGTCAAAAGTGTGGCCACCAGAAGGCCGACCGTAGAGACCAGAAACAGCTGGCTCAATTTGCTGAACTTCATGCGCTTCCTTCGTTGTGGGCCATCAGGTTCTAGCCCCAGGAAAACTCGTTTAGGTTGCCCCGTAGATATTGTAAAAGGCCGGTACGGGGTGTTGCTATGGCAAAACCGGGGATTCAACGCCCCGTTGAGATGTGGCCAAGGTCGCCGCTCCTTGAGGTCGCGTCGACTGGAGTGCTGTGGTTTCGGGACACTCCATTCCCGGTTATGCGATCCCAGCACCGTTTCGGGCGCTGGGGCGATTTCAGACTCTCACTAGTGCACGCCGGCGCCTGTGCCATTGTGCGGAATCGCGGCGATGGCTGTTGGCTGATTATTCGACGGGAACGGAGAGAATTGCGAAACCAGAAGCGTGCCGGCGGTCTGACTCAACTGAAAGCCGGAGACGTCGTTGCCAAGAAAGTTGGCGGTGTAAAGAAAATGGTTGGTCGACGGATCGATTCCGATGGCCACCGGCTGCAACCCCGTCGGGTAACTGCCGATACGGGTGAGCACGCCATTGCTCATGGAGTAGGCCGAAATCGAGGAGTCAGTTGAATTTGTGACATAGGTGTAACTGAACGACGGATCGACCACGATCGCGGAGGGTGCATTGCCGGTCGGGAACGGGCTGCCGGCGAGCGGAGTCAATTGCCCGGATGCAACCGAGAAGCCCCGGACATTGCTGCTCGTGGAGTCGGTTACGTAAACATACTTGCTGGACGCATCGCTTGCAATTGCCGACGGCAAAATGCCGGCGGCAAAGGGCGAACCGGCCAACGGCGTGAGCACGCCGCCAGAGCCAACTGAGAAGCCGAAAACATAGCCTGCATTGGGGGCGACTGAGGAGTCGTATGCGCTGATGTAGACGAACGTACCCGAAGCCAGAACGTTGACTCCGGTGGGCACAATCACGTCGGCAGGCTTGCCGGCCAGCGTGAGCGCCCAGTAGTTGCCGCTGGTGTTCGGATTGGGTGCCGGCGATCCAAGCGAAACAGGGAGTTTGCTGGTGGCAGCGGTGAGGGGAAAGACGGCAATGGAACCAGAGCACGGGGCCGCGGTGGAGCAGGTTGGCAGCGGCTGGTAGGTGTCTACAACGAACAGATTGGATGCGTTTGCCGCGACTGCAAGCGGAAACACGCCCGGCGTATTGACGGTGTTATACGGATAGAGCTTTCCGT
>DASRLI010000285.1:0-2789 GCA_035648535.1 Occallatibacter sp.
TCTAGTGTTTCTTGTGCTCACTTTGGGGCTTGTGATTTTCTGCGTCGCGTTGCCCATCAAATGGCCGATCGAAGTAGCGCGGCATTTCCGTTAAGCGGCAACAACAATCGCTACCGATCAGACAGTTCCCTGCCAGCAGAATTGAAACGTCTAACTCTTGGAGTGGGGTTCTGAGCTGTTTTGGCAGGCGCTTCGGTCCGATTATTGTCAGGTTCCGGCCCAATAGCACCAACTGACGCGGCTTTCGTCAGCGCTTGCTCTTTAGTACGGGCCTCAAAGTCAATTGCAAATATCCATACTGATTGCCCCTGCCAACTAACCTCCACCATTTCGGGATGTTCAGCAACTGGTCCGATAAACGCAATCTCACTGCCTTCGGGCAGTTTGACAAACGAGCGATGACCCTCTGCAGCCACGGTTCCTGACGTTTCCTGGTTTAAACGGAAGCTTTTGGTTGCCATTTTCTCTAGAGTACTACCGCTTCACTGTTCGCGATATTCCCCTAAAGCCCAAGCCGAGCGATAGGCGTTCGACGGGGAACGCAAATGCACCCTAATGGGAAATTAGAGTGTGGACGAGCCGGAATGTTTCAAAGAAATGACCGATGCTCCAATTGAGCTTCCCCCCGAGAAGGCCCATTGACTGAGCAGTTGCAACCTGCCGTACAATCGAGCGTTTGCCACGATCATACGCTTAAACTTTCGTTTATTCTTAAACGCACTCGGCAACTCAGTTGGATTCCGATAATGGCAATTATCAGGAACACAAATGGACACCTTCCGGATTGACGACCATCGGGAAACCCGATGCGCTAAGCGTTTCTGGCGATATGGCTCCCAGCGATCTACCGTCCCACGTCCGCCTTCCTCCAGCGCGTGAGCACTGCTTCGCGGTCGAATTTAGCCCCGTCCAGGTAGACACTCGAAATTCTGCGCGTGTTGAGGACATTCTCAAGCGGGTTCGCGTCGAGCACGATGAAGTCGGCGCGCTTGCCCACTTCGAGCGTCCCCATGTCCTTCAGCCCTAGCAGTTCTGCTGGCCGTTGGGTTGCAGCCGTAATTGCCTCTGACGCTGTCAATCCAAGCTGTACCCATCGTGCCAATTCGACATGTTCACCCGAGCCGAAGGTGTGGCCCGGCTCAATGCCCGTATCCGTGCCCAGCACTATGCGCGCCCCCGCCTTGATCATCCTCGGGAAATTGTACGCAATAATCGCTTCGCGAATGGCCGCGTTGGGGGACGGCGGACCGCAGCTTGCCGATAGCGGACGCCGCTCCATGGTGGCGCGAATTTTGGTGATCACCGCCGCAGGCATGGCCTGCTCGAAGAATGGATCGTGTTCGCATACTGCGGTTGGATCTCCGAGAGAGATCACGGTGGCCCAGTAAGGCTTCTTTTCCTTGAGTAGGGCAAGATACTCGTCGTCCAGCTTTTCGTTCTGTACCAAGTGAACCAGCACGTCAGCCCCTGCCCGCACGACTGCCTTCTGATCCAGCAGCGTTGTGGCATGGACGTGAACGATCATTCCGTGCTTGTGCGCCTCGTCGATGATTGCGCTGTAAACCTCTGGTGTCATCTTTGGATAGGTGCCGCGCCGGTCGTCCACCCAGATCTTAACGGCTTTGATTCCTCGACCCGCCATCTTCTGAATTGAGTCGCGGGCTTCCTGGGCAGTCGAGACTTCATTGATGACGTGCAGTAGGTTGGTCGCTTCACGCAGAACTTCGTCCGGACCGCCGTTGGGCGGTGCGTAGCCCGGAGTGAAGAGGAAGCGCGAAGCCAGTGGAAACTTGCCAGCTTGTTGGTCGCGCTGAAATTGGACCGATGCATCGAGCGGGCTGCTGCCAACCGATTGAGTGACGGCGGTGCCGTAAAACGCCTCCCGCTGCAAGTGGTCGAGCACATTCTCGGCCGTATAGTTCTGCGCACCCCAGCTGGTGTATTTTTCATAGCCGATGTGAACGTGTACGTTGATCATCGCTGGCATCACGGTCTTGCCGGCCAGGTTCACATGGGTTACGCCCGCAGGTAGCTTAATCGTTCGGCCAATCGCAGTAATATGCCCGTTTATGACGACAAACGCGCCGTTCTCAATCGCCGCGCTCCCATCGCCGATGATTAAACGGCCACCCTCATAAACGACGGCCTGCTGGGCATAGAGGGTCATCGCCAGGAATGCGACCGCGATGCAATACGCAATAGCTTTCATTCTTTCTCCATTGGACGAATCGAATCAGTTTTCCCGACAAGGACCAGTCTTGCGCGCCTGGCAGAGAGCTGCATGTCTGTGATTTAGCCTAGTTTACTCGATCGAAAGCGAAATACGTCCTGAATCACGACGCATTCGGAAGTAATCTCACTTTGAAGCTTCCAATAATGGCTGTTAACGAGGCATGCAAGTGGGACGTGAGCCCTAAGCCAGCGGCTCTGCCACGCTCACTTTTGAACTTGGCGTCTCCAGTGGCTTTGGGCATGACCATTACCTTGTGGAGCACCAAGGCGACCATCAAGGATGACGAGTGGTGAGCTCGCGCCAGTCGAGGGCTAGGTCCACAACAAGCAGGGAAGCGAGCGTGAAAGCGATCACGCCGACAGCAGCGAGAGTATCGCCAAGATGGCTCCAATAGCGGGGCCAGAGATTGAGCACGCGGCTGGAGACGAAGGTAAACGTGACTGCATAGGAGCGAGCCATCCATTGGCGATGTTGGACGATTTGGCGGTTACGCGCGGTTATGAAGGCGGCGGTGGTGCAGACGATCCAGGCCGCAGCCTGCATAGAGGTTCCTGGC
>DASRLI010000286.1:0-2486 GCA_035648535.1 Occallatibacter sp.
GACAGAACTGGCCACCCGGCGCCAGCGAAAGCAGGCTATGGAAAAGCAGGAAAGCAAAGAACGCTTTCCAACTTTCCCACAGCCTCCACGACTACCAATTTCCTAACCGTTATGGGATACGCATTCTGAGGGCAAGGTCAGTGTAGAGACGCCCATTGCGACAGGCACACAGTACGAGATGGACCAAGAGTCCCGCGTAGTTCTCAACCGCTGGAAAGAGGAAGGTTTTCACTTTCCGGGTAAAAAACAGCCGGTATTCGAGCGCCTCGATCGGACAATCGCATTAGCGATGAAGTTGGGCCACACACATCTTATCGACCCATCTCTACAACAACTCGACCGACTCCCTCTTAATCCAACCGGCCTAGTCCCGCTTACTAAATGGACCGGTATGTCCGCTAAAAACGGCGGCAGCTATGAATATGCGCTGGACCACATGGACCTTTGTGCCAGCCCCAGGCTCCCGCCAAATCATGAGCTACTGACCCTGATCCCGCCGATAGGCACAAAGGAATTCGTTGCTTATTTGCTTGCATACACCGAGGCAGCCAAGGCCGTTGGCCCTACCCGCAATTTTGTCCTTGTCGGGCAGCTCTAGCTTTCCAGACCGCTTTCACGTTTCATAAAGGGTAAGTTTTGACCCACGACCGCCGCCCCGCGTTTTCAAGGGCTTGCATGGGTCAAATGTCAGGGCCGTGATTAAACCATGAAATACGGCTATGCCTGCGTATCGACTGACGACCAGAGTGCGGCCTTGCAGCTCGCTGGCTTGAAGCGGGCCGGATGCAAGACGCTTTTCAAGGACGAGGGCTTGTCAGGAGCCACGACCAAGCGCGCTGCCTTGCTCCGTTGCCTCAAGGCTAGCCGAGACTCCCAAGCAGGAAAAGAGCCAGGGCATGGACATTGGATTGAGCCTCTGAGCCTGCCCAGCCGTGCGGTTCACCCCTCTCTCGGCTCTTGAAATGCCAAGCACTGCCCAAAAGGGAAGTTGTGCGATGATGGGAAAGCGGCAAAATTTACACATAAACTTACACAGTCCACATTTCTGCAAACGTAACTCTTTATATGTTAGATACTTACAAAGAGACACAGCGGACTTAAAATCCGCAGACCAGAAACGGTCGTGGGGGTTCAAGTCCCCCTCCGGGCACCAATAAAGTATTTTGTGCGAGATCAGCCGCCCGATTTCGAGATTTGATTTCCTCCAACCTGCGCTGTGAAAAGATGTCTTATGGACATCGCACCCGTACTGATCGACGGAGAGTGGCGCTCGGCGCAAGGCATATTCACCTTCCACGCAAACAATCCCTCCACTGGCGAAGCACGGGCGCTGGAGTTTCCCATCAGCGACTGGGCCGACTGCGACGCCGCGCTCGCCGCGTCCGCCGAGGCGGCAGCCGAACTCCGCACGTTGTCGCCTGACGGCCTCGCCGACTTCCTCGAAGCCTACGCTCGCAACATCGAAGCTGCCGCTGACGCCATCAACGAAACCGCCGCTGCCGAGACTGGTCTGCCCGTCGCTCCGCGCCTCAAGGATGTTGAGCTTCCCCGCACTACCAACCAGCTCCGCCAGGCCGCAGCGGCCGCTCGCGAGGGCTCGTGGCGGCGCGCCACACTGGATCTCGAACGCAACATCCGTTCCTGCTACGCTCCGATTGGCCCGGTCGTCGTCTTCGGCCCGAACAACTTCCCCTTCGCCTTCAACGGCGTCAGTGGCGGAGACTTCGCGGCTGCCGTCGCCGCCGGAAATCCCGTCATCGCCAAGGCCCATCCGCTGCACCCGCACACGTCGATGCTGCTTGCCCAACAGGCGCAGAAGGCTGTCGAGGAGACCGGTCTGCCGCGCGCCACGGTCCAGATGCTCTACCACCTCAGCAACGAGGATGGACTGAAGCTGGTCAGCGATTCCCGGGTGGGTGCGGTTGGATTTACCGGCAGCCGCACCGCCGGTCTCCACCTCAAGCGCGCCGCGGAAGGGGCGGGGAAGCCGATCTACCTGGAAATGTCCAGCATCAATCCGGTCGTGTTTCTTCCCGGCGCACTGGCTGAACGACGCGAGGAGCTTATCCGCGAACTGGCCGACAGTTCTCTCGCCGGCTCGGGTCAATTCTGCACCAGCCCCAACGTCGTGGTCCTCTCGGCGGGCCCCGATGCCGAGGCGATGATCGAGGGTGTCGCAGCCCTCTTCAACCAGCGCCCGCCGCAGCCTCTGCTTTCAGCCAACGGTCGCAATCAACTGCACGATGCCGTCATCGCCCTCAACACCGCGGGCGCCCAGCTCGTCACCGGCGGAAGCACCGTCGAAGGCCCATCCTGCCGCTATGCCAACACTCTCCTGCGCGCCACGGCGACCCAGTTCTGCGCGGCGCCCGCCGAGTTGCAGCGCGAGGCTTTCGGCAACGCCACTCTGATTGTCGTCGCCCAGGATGCTGCCGAACTCGCAGCCGTGATCGGCCACATCGAAGGCAGCCTTACGGGCTGCATTT
>DASRLI010000287.1:0-3294 GCA_035648535.1 Occallatibacter sp.
CTGTAATGCGCGCCACGGCACTGAAGGACATCTCCCGGCTCAGCGCCAGCACCAGCGCCTCGAACAGCAAAGTGAAGCCCGAGAGCTTCCCGGTCCACTGCGCTTCTACCTGCCGTACGCTTCCGTCAGGCAGCTTGACCCGCGGTACCCGCACCTGAAGATGGCATTCGTGCTGGAAGAAATTCAGATGCCGATAGTTCTTCTCCACCGTGTCGTGGACAGGGTGCATTCCCGGCTCTCCCGCAACGGCAAATCGGCTACCCACCTCAAAGTCCACCCGAATCTTCAGCAGCCGCTGCGCCACATCAAAGTCCGTACCGGTTACGTGCCACGGTGCGCTAATCCCCAACGCCGCCTCGAACAGCCGGTCACTCGTCATGCTCTATCCTCGGAAATCACCCTCCTGCTATTGTCCGATGGCCCACTCAGAATTCAATAGAGGCATTTTGTTGGACAAGATCGCAAAGCGCATCCAGGACCCCGAGGTCATGCATCTCATCAAGCAGATCATCAAGGTCGCAGGCAGGATCGGGGTGCCGCAAGGCGGCCCTTTCAGCCCGTTGGCGGCCAATATCTACTTGAACGAGATCGACTGGATGTTCGACGCGATCCGCCGCAAGACGGCACAGGGACCCTACGAGGCGGTGAACTACCATCGGTTTGCCGATGACATTGTCATCACCGTCAGCGGCTACCGCACCAAACGAGGCTGGGCGGAACGCGCTCTGCAGCGGCTCGAAGAACAGCTCATCCCGCTCGGGGTAGCGCTGAATCGAGAGAAGACCAAAATCGTGGATACGCTGAAGGGCGAAGCCTTCGGGTTCTTGGGTTTTGACCTGCGACGCAAGTGCAGGCGGAAGAAGGACGGATACTCCGTTTACATGATCCCGAAGAAGAAAGCTCGCAAGGCGATCAAGGCGAAGATTCGTGACACCATTGCGAGTGGCGGGGCATTGACCGCTGCCGAAATCGTCATGCGCATCAACGTCGTTATCGCCGGCTGGGTCGAGTATTTCCGGGTGGGTAACTCCAGTCGTGCCTTCAGCGAGGTGCGCGACTACATGGAAATGAAGATTCGCACGCTCCTGACGCGGCGCAAGCGCCGGCGAAAGTGCAGTATCGGCTGGCGGCGATGGAGTAACGAGTATCTCTACGGGGTTCTCGGGTTGTACTGGGATTGGAAACTCCATCCACTTCCGGGCCTCGGGAAGCCGACGTGAAAGTCACCGTCATGACCGCGACGACCCATAAGCCTTTCGAGGAATCCCACTGGGCGAGCTGCTTGCGGGAAAACCGCCTGAGCAGTTCCTATGGGGAGGGACTGGAAACGGGCCGCGCCACAGCGCGGCGCTGCGCCAGTCCCTTACCCGACAGCTCTTCTTCAAATGGATCAAGCAGCACCTTCGCATCAAACGTTTCTATGGTACGTCCGAGGATGCGGTGAAGACCCAAGTGTGGATCGCCGTGTCCGTCTACGTGCTCGTCGCCATCATCAAGAAGGAACTCGGATTGGACGCCTCGTCGCATACGCTTCTACAGATTCTCTCCGTCACGCTGTTCGAGAAAATCACGCTGCAACAGACACTTGCTGAACTCCCGGATGACTCGCAACGACTCGTTTCGCCTAACCAGCTGTTTCTATTCGATTCTTAACCGGACAGTAGTGAAATTTGATATGAGGCAATTCGACTCTCCACGGCGTCCTAAGACGACACGCGCTGCCATCCGCGCGACCTCCAGTCGAGCGCGATGCGTCGCACGTATTTCGGAAAATCGAGACCAAAATAGCGCTTGAGATCGGCCGCAGTGGTCTCCAAGTGTTCCCAATCGATCTGGGAACGATGTTCCTTGAACGCAAGCACAATGATGTTGCCGTCCGTTCTGACCTGCAATCTCATGATTTCGGCGTCAGATACGTCGCGTATTTTCCCCATGTGCGCTGCGCGGTAACGCATATCGCCACAGACGTTGATGACGAACACACCTCGACTTGAGAGGCAGTGGTGGGCGTTTTGGTAAAACTCAATGGCATCCAGCTGCGGTGCGGTTCCCCGCCGATCGCACGCGTCGACCAGAATCACATCCTTGCGCGGCGGCAGATGTGCCACGTAAGCCCGGCCGTCCGCACGGATCACGCGAAAGCGTTCATCGTCTGGGGGAATTCGGAATTCGTCGCGCAGCGTGATGATATCGGGATTCACCTCGACAACCGTGACGAGCGCACGGGGTAGACGCCGATAGCAGAACTTCGCGAGCGAGCCGCCGCCCAAGCCGAGTAACAGGATGCGTTCGGGTGTGCGATTGAAGAGCAGGAACGCCATCATCTTGCGCGTGTAGGCAAGACTTAGTTTGTCCGGATCCGCCAGTTGCATGACGCTTTGTACCGTGTCGAAGTCGAAATGCAGAAATCGCCACAGCCCGCTATCGACGATAAACGGCTTGTCATAGGTTCCGTCGAACAGCCGCTTCCACAGTGCCTTCTGGCAGCTGCCGGGCGGCTCGAGCAGGTGCAGCATGCTGTGTCGTTCCGGGAACTGACTTTCCATCGTCAGCAGGCGCGGCAATCCTGCCCTCATGGTGGCTCACCGGTGCCTGTCATGTGTGCAGGTGACCGCGACAGAGCGGTGAGGATGCCCTGGAGAATGCGCGTCGGGCTCGGCGGGCAGCCCGGTACCGCCGCGTCGACGGGGATGACGTTCGAGACGCGTCCGCAACTGGCGTAGTTCTCACCAAAGATACCGCCGGTGCAGCCGCAATCGCCCAGGGCCACCACGAGCTTCGGATCGGGTGTGGCCGCATAGGTTCGGCGCAACGCCCCCTCCATGTGTTTTGAGACCGGCCCGGTGACCAGCAGCAGATCGGCGTGCCGGGGACTTGCGACGAATCGAATACCGAGCCCTTCAAGATTGTAGAGGGGATTGCTGAGGGCATGGATCTCGAGTTCGCAGCCGTTGCAAGAGCCTGCGTCGACGTGGCGGATGCACAGCGCACGGCCGAGCACGGCCCGAATGTGATCTTGCAGGCCGTCGCGAATGCGCAAGCTCTCGTCCGCCTGTGGAGGCGGCTCGGAGACGATGCCCAGCGATGCAATCTGACGCAGTGTTTTTAGCATGGGGTGCGCTACAGGTCATGGCCGCTGTAGGAGAGGTTGAAGGACTTATTGATGAGTGGAAAATCCGGAACGATGTTGCCGATGATGGCATGTTCGATGACGGGCCAGTTCTGCCACGAGGGATCATGCGGGTGACAGCGGCGAATCGTTCCGGCGGGGCCGGCTTCGAGCGCCATCCACAC
>DASRLI010000288.1:0-3496 GCA_035648535.1 Occallatibacter sp.
TCTGCATGGAGGGATTCAGAAATTATAAGACGCAGCACAGGAGTGCAGAAGCCCAGTGGTGGGGATAACAAAAAAAGCCGACCCTCGTGGTGAAGGTCGGCGTGAAGTGGATGCATACTACCAGGAAGAATACATCTCGAATTGCCCCGGTCCTCGCGCTCACAGCCGCCGTTTGGCGGTTTTCACATATTCGCCATCGAGCTCGATGCCAATGTACCGGCGACCCAATATCTTCGCAGCGAGCAACGTGCTTCCAGAGCCCGCGAAGGGATCTTCTGTGGCGCTGTCCGTTATGTGGTGTCCGCTCCGATTGTCCAGGGATTGTGGCCTTATGTTCCGGTTGGACACCACATAACGAGGTCGGCTCACAGCGCTTGTAGGAACGCCATCAGTTCGGCATCCGCGCGCCACGGCTTCTGCCCTTTGCCGGGTTTGATTTCACAGAGGGCTAACGCCTGGGCCTTCATTTGCAGATCGACCTCGGCGTAGATATTGGTAGTGGTCAATGAAACATGGCCGAGCCATGCCCGGATGGTGTTGATGTCCACGCCGGCCCGCAGCAGGTGAGTTGCTGTTGTATGCCGGATCGTGTGCGGGCTCAAACGCTTTTTTGCGATTTCTGGATTGGTGCGGGACACGACGGCGGCGTAGCGTTCAACCAGCGTGTAAATGCCGAAGCGAGTCAATGGTGCGCCACGGCGATTCAAAAAGGCGTGCGCTTCAGGCTCACGGCCAGTCACCAACCCCGCAAGCAACGTCGCCGTTCGTGCCCAGAGCGGACAGCGACGCTGCTTGTTGCCTTTGCCGTGAATGAGCACAGAAGCGCCATCGCGTCGTGGTGAGCGGCCGAGCATGAGATCGCCGACCTGGACATGCGCCACTTCGTCGGCGCGCGCGCCGGTGTTGTATAAGAACAAGAGCACTGCATGATCGCGGCGGCCTTGCTCCGTCATTTGATCCGGCGCCGCCAGGAGAGCATCCATTTCCTCTTTCTCCAGATAAGTAACGAGAGGACGGGAGGTTTTCTTCACCGGGATGTTTCTCAGTTCGCCGCACCATTGGACATGTTCCGGACTGTGCAGACTGATGAAACGCGCCAGAGAGTGTATCCCGGCGAGCCGCTGGTTTCGCGTCGCTACGCTGCATTTTCGCTTTTCTTCGAGTTCCAGCAAGAACGCGCGTATTCGCTCGCTCGATAGGTCGATCACTTCCAGGCGGTCAATGGGCTTGCCAGCCTCTCGCGCCGCAAAGGGCAGCAGCATCCGAAGGGTGTCGCGGTAGCTTTTTTGCGTGTTGGGAGCAAGATTGCGTTCACCGATCAGATATTCCATCAGGAATCGACGAATCCAGGGGCTCAGCAGATTTGTATCAGCCATGGCAGACCTCCTTCGCGGCGTATTGTTCGAAGCGATTTCCCGCCTCCTGCAAAAGTTCCGGGGTCATGCTCAGGTACACTTGCGTGGCCCGGATATGGACATGGCCGAGATAAACGGACAGTAAGGGGAGCAGTTTCTGCACATCAGCGCCCTGCCGATACCAGGAGGTAAGCCGATGAACGGCGAAGCTGTGCCGCAGATCGTGTATCCGTGGCTGGTGACGCGCCCCGTCGGTGCGGCGAATACCGGTTTGATTACAAAGTATTCGGTAATTGTGTTGAAGCGTGTCCGCCTTCACTCGACCACGAAGACGCGTCGCAAAAAACGGAGCCCCGTCGTCGCCGGATGCCGGACGCCGCTTAGCGTATTCGACCAAGACCTTCTGCAGTTGCGGCCCAAACGGGACAAGGCGCGTCTTGCCAAACTTGCTCTGGCGCACCTTCATCAAGCCCTCCGCAAGATCTACGTCCGTCCGATCCAGACCAATGAGTTCGCTCACACGCAATCCCGTGCCATACAGCACCAGCAGCATGAGATGCAGCGCTCCCGGCTCCAGGGACAATGGCCGGTCAAAACGTTTGGCGGCTTGTAGCAGGCGGCACAGCTCCTCCTGAGAGTAAACATGCGGCACAAAGGTGGGCGGGCGTTTTGGTAAAACTGTCGGCAAAGGCGCTTTCGCCAGATGCCCTCGGCTGACGGCATATTGATAAAAGCTGCGGAGCCCGCTGAGCTTGATATGCCAAGTGAGAGTAATCGGCCCGGCACCTGCCAGGAAGCTGTTCACCTGTTCGGGAGATACATCAGCGACGTCGACGTCCGCGCCAATGAAGCGCCCAAAACTGTCGAGGTGGCAGTTTGCTGGCCATTGTTCACCCAGCGACCGACGGTACGCGATGAATTGCTCGATCAAGGATTGGAGATTCATAGGAGTCCTCCCAGATCGACATCGCCCACCTTCCGAAGACCGGAGATGTCCGCTTTGGCGTAGATGCGGGTAGCATCTGGGTCCTGATGTCCAAGCTGATCCCCGATCTGTTTCAGCGAGCAACCCTCAGCGAGCAAATGCGTTGCGCACGCGTGGCGCAAGGCGTGTGGCCCATGATGGGGAATATCCGTTTGCAGCCGACGAAGGCGGGGGCTGACAATCATGTAGATATCCTTCAGAGGACGGCCATCCAGTGTCAGAAACACTTCTCGGTGCCGGGTGCATGGACGTGCCTCTTTGATATAGAGCAAAACGGCATCGCCCACGGGTCGCGAGAGCGGGAAAATCCGTTTCTTCCGTGTTTTGGAACTCGCCACTAACAATAGTTCTCGCTGCCAATCAAAGTCATCCAGGCGCAGTTGCTTAACTTCACCGGCGCGGAGGCCATAGATGGCCAACAGCATGAGGATCGCCCGTGCCCGGATGTCCGTTGGCTTGTTGCCTTCGGCCAGAGCAAGCAACCGCTTTACGTCTTCCCACGATGGACCGGACGGTAATGAAGCCAATGAATAGACGCGGGGGCTTTTGATGGCCTCGGCCAGGCCGTCACAGCACCAACCGCGCGTTGCGCCGTACCGGCAGAAGGCGCGCAAGCAACCGGCGACCATCTGTAATGTCGCTCGCGAATGACCGCCCTCCTCGCCGAGCGATTGAAGGAACGCGTCAACGTCCCCGATAGTGACAACGGTCGGCGAATCGCCGGCGGCCACCATTCTGTTGAGAAAACGGGTGATGACTGAGCGGCGACCCCGTCTTGTGGCAGCCGACAGTCCTCTCTCGTTGAGCATGTAATTGTCGAACTCCGCAAACCAGGAATCAAAACGGCCTGCGGGTTGTCTGGATAATTGATCGAACATCGTGAACCTCCATGGTTGTTAAAGGATGGAGGTTCCACGGTACGGAGCGGTATTATGTTGCGCAAGAAACGGGTGCGGTCACGAATAGAGGCTCCGATGAGGACGCAGGCCACATAACGGACAGTGCCACAGAAGACCCCGCCTGCGGCTCCGGTGGGATGTTCGTCCAGACCAGCCACTTCATCGAGAGCCTCGGCAAGGACACCGCCCACAGAGTCACCTTCTACGGCCAGGAAAAGACGGCCACCACGATTCGCCTTGCCAAGATGAACCTGGCC
>DASRLI010000289.1:0-2678 GCA_035648535.1 Occallatibacter sp.
ACGAAACTCAATGAGTTCAAAGCGGGTCACCTGTTGCCCCATTGGACAAAACTCCTCCACGTCCAAGTTATCCTTCTGCTACGAATCTGCTTTCGCTTCGGAGCCGCCAACTGGTGAGGGCGGCTGATAGCTTCCCGCAACTGCCCTAAAACTGATTGCGAGCCGATTCCAACCATTAATTGCAATAACAGCCATCGTCAGGTCGACCAATTCCTTCTCGTTGAATTGACTTCTCGCATTCTCGTAGACATCATCCGGTACTCCGGTTTCCGACACGAGAGTGACCGCCTCCGTCCACGCAAGAGCGGCACGTTCACGATCATTGAAGAAAGGTGCTTCGCGCCAAACAACGACTGCGTAGAGTCGTTGCTCCGATTCACCTAATGCGCGCAGATCCTTACTGTGCATGTCCACGCAATAGGCGCAACCGTTGATTTGAGATGCTCGCAACTTTGCCAGTTCGAGCAGCGGTCTTTCGAGACTGCACTGGTCCACATACCGTTGCATCTCGAGCATGGTGGAGACCGCTTTTGGTGCAATCCCTTGATAGTCGATTCTTCGCATTCTTTCCTCAGTGTCCGTAGTGCTTCGCGTTGATCTCGGCAAAGTGCTTCCATTTGTCCGGGAGGTCGTCGAGCGCAAAAATGGCAGATACGGGGCAGGCCGGCACGCACGCGCCGCAGTCAATGCACTCCACCGGATCGATATACAGCTGCTCCGCTGAATCAAATGACGATTCTTTCTTTCCAGGATGAATGCAGTCCACTGGGCAAGCATCCACGCAGGCAGTGTCCTTCGTTCCAATACAGGGTTCCGCAATTACATAGGCCATAATGAAGAACCTCTCTGATTAAGCATACGGGCGGGTGTTCTGCTCGTCTGTGACAAAAGTCATTGGCAATGGTTCTCATAGTTCAGACAGGGAATAGGGAGAAGTCTGCGTAGAGTGGATCTCGACAATGCTTGAAGGCGAGTTATCTACAATGTTTGAGCGGACTACGGACGCCGTTTTCGTCATTTCAGATGACGGGGAGATTCACCCCTGGAATAAGGCTGCTGAGCGCCACTCCGGCTTCTCGCCAAATAAGGTCCTAAATAAGGCCTGTTGTCATCGCCAAGGCCGATCAGGTCCTGAGCGAGACCCCGAATGGATTCATCTTGCGGAGTGTGACAACCCCGCGAATCCAGACATCCACTACACCACGACTGGCCCGGAAATCTGCGACGATACTGATGGCAAAGTGGATATTCTTGTCTCCGGCGTAGGTACCGGGGGCACGATTACCGGTGTTTCCAGGTACGTTAAGGAGCGTAAACCGGGATTCAAGGCCATCGCCGTTGAGCCCAGCGATAGTGCCGTACTTTCGGGCGGCAAGCCCGGTGCGCGCAAGATTCAGGGTCTGGGAGGAGGTTTTGTGCCTAACGTACTGGATACGCACCTATATGACGAAGTAATTCAGGTGACCAACGATGAGGCGATTGAAATGGCTCGCCGGATTCCGCTTGGGGGAGGACTGTTCGTGGGCATTTCCTCGGGGGCTGCAGTGGTTGCGGCACTCAAGGTCGCGGCGCGACCTGAAAACGCGGGTAAGTTGATTGTCGCGGTGTTACCCGACTTTGGCGAGCGTTACTTGTCGAGCGTGCTCTTCGAGTCGCTACGTCAGCGGGCGCTAGGCCTACCCGTCGAACCGGTTACACAGCCAGCAGCCGTTTAGGAAACTACGCTCTGAAGATAGTGGGGGCGATCCCGCGTCAAGATTCATCACATATATCTTCAGTGCGCTAATCGGGACGTAAAGAGTCTTGCGGTCAGCGGAGGATCCAATCTCGTTGGGTAGTGTCAAATCGGTGATCTCTGGTTTGAGTACGTTCATCGTGCGCAATAGTATGACCGGCTCATTGCGGGCGAAGCAGCTTCGGCAGAAGCTAGAAAGCATGGGTGAAGGTATTTATCACCTACGTTGAACGGATCGTCGAGTTTGTTCTAGGAGCTTCTTTAGTGCAATTTAGGTAAAAGCCGCGCGAGCAGTTGAAGATCTCTACCGATCCACAGGGCAGCGCAGACGGGATTTGAACCTCAGACCACGGACAGGGGGCAATTAGTGCGGAGTAATGGTAATGGAAACGGGGATGGACACAGTCTGCTGCAGATGGACGATGGCGGATTAGTGCCCTCTGAACTCCAGATGATCCCAAACCATGCCGGCTCTGCGAACCCCAGTGAGGATCGATTGGAGTCAATCGTCGCGATGCTCCTGCTGGAATTGGGATTGGATATCAGCTCGCAGCATTTTCGCGACACCCCGAAGAGAGTGGCAAAGTTCTACCGCGAATTCACACGGGGAAGCCGTGTTAAGCCTGCTGAGATCCTAAAAACCTTCAGCTCCTGCAACCGTGAACTGATTGTTGTTTCTGGCATCGAGTTCTTCTCCCTGTGCCCTCATCATCTGCTCATTTATAGTGGCAGGGTGGATTTCGGCTATATTCCCGATGGAAGCATCGTAGGCATTTCCAAGATTCCTCGCCTCGTTCAGGCTCTGGCTGCTCGTCCGATAGTGCAGGAGGACCTCGTAGCCGACATTGCCGCTGCCTTTATGTCTGAGGTGAAGCCACTGGGTTGTGCCGTCAAGATCACGGGGAAACACGATTGCGTTACAGCGCGCGGCGTGCGCTGTCCG
>DASRLI010000290.1:0-14316 GCA_035648535.1 Occallatibacter sp.
CCAGGGAATGAAGCTTCGCCAGCGGTGAGTCAGACTCTGGGAAACCGCGTAGGTGTGATTCAGTCCGACCCACACGATGGCATCGTCGTAGTAGGTCACGGTGACGCCGTCCCGAGGTGGAGGAATCTGGCCCCAGATCGACCCCGAAACGGGAACAGATTGCGTTTTGCAGCTTCCGTCCTCGGCATGAAGCTGAGCAAGGAGGCTCACCAGTACAACGAGTAACAGGATTCCTCTGTATGTACGAACACCCGAAGCGCGGTTCGTCATCATGTTCAACACTCCCTCTTGCTGGCCCCTTGCGACATTGGTATCTCACGCCGAGCTGATTCGGCAACTGCTGATTAGCCGGTTGGGAGTGGATTGTCGGATCTTACCGGCCAATAAATTTAGATCGGACTGCGGAGCCTTGAGTAAGAAGGTATATTTTCTTTCAGTTGGAGTTTTCTTCAGGAGGCGGGGCCCCGCTTCCTGCCAGCATCTTGGCGGATCGGAGCAGGAAGCGGAACCCGTGTGAGGTAACGATCCTCTTTGTCCCAGTCCGCGTCCCGCCGGACAAGCTTCGAACCGGCTGGGCGGAAGACTCGGACGAAATCATCTTACGCCATTGTCCGGTTTGTGACAGCGATTCGATCATCGGTCACGGGCGTCGCCGCAAACAGGCTCACGACGAGCATCATGACTGGATCGGGATACGCCGGGGTCTCTGCGTGAAGTGCGGACGGACGTTCACCTTTCTGCCGGTGTTTTCACTCCCTTACACGCATTACAGCTTGCTGGCGCGCTGCGACGCATTGCTGTTGTGCTTTGTGGATCACTGCTCGTGGGAAAAGGCGGTGCCGAAGTTCAAGGATTCCGATTGCCAGCCGGATTCCTCCACGATTCGCCGCTGGTCGAAGGACCTCGATCGATCCCAACCAGCCCATTCCTTTATCCGCCAGACCGTTGCGCGAGTGACCCACTGGCTGGCAGCTTCTGAACGGCCGCAGGACCAAGCGGCGGTTCATCACTGGATCACTCCGGTCATCGCGACACTCCGTCCTTTGCGTCTCTGAGAAAAAAGTTCTTTACCCACCATCCTTGCCTTGGAACATCGGCAGCTTGCTCCTACGCTGGGCTCCGGAGGCGGAAAAGGCGCTGTGGGCGAAGACGTTGAAGCACTCAAGCGGCGATTGCCGCTGCTGGAGTATCTGCGGCAGCACAACTGGAAGGGATCACCTGCGGGTCGATCCGAGCTCGTTGGACTCTGTCCGCTGCATGAAGAGTCCCAGCCCTCGTTCTATGTCAACACGCGCAAGAACGTCTTCTACTGTCACGGCTGCGGCCAGGGCGGGGATCTGATCCGCTTCGTCGAGTTATCTCGCCGCGTGTCTTTCCGTCAGAGCCTTGCCTGTCTTGAGCAACCGACATCCCCCGTTATCGACTCGGCAGTTGTACTCGAGCAGGCTGCTGCCTTCTATCAGCAGCATCTCGATCTGTGTCCCGATGCGATGCGCTATCTCGGCCAGCGCGGAGTTTACGATCTTGCTCTGATCCGCGAACTGGGCATCGGTTATGCTGTCGGCGGCAGCCTGCGCCGTCATCTCACAGCGCAAGGTTACTCCTTCGAACTGTTGCGAAGAGTGGGTCTGGTCAACGCACAGGGTGCGGATGCTCTCTATCAGCGCATCGTCTTTCCGTTGTGCCAAGGCGACCGCATCATCAACCTCTACGGCCGCAGTATCAGCGCCGCCTTCGCCCATCGCTTCCTGCCCGGCAGCAAGGGGGGCTTGTATGGCTGGGACAAGGTGCGGCACGACTCCGAGGTGATTCTTGTCGAGGGCCTGTTCGACTATGCCGTGCTGCGGCAGGCGGGTTTCCACAACGTGACCTGTTCGTTGGGAACCCATCTCAACGACGTCCAGTTCCGCCAACTCTGTGATGGCCCACGCACGGTCTATCTCACCTTCGACGTCGATGCCAACCTGAGTGGCCAGCAGGCCGCAGAGCAACTGGCCCATCGTCTCAGTGAGCAAGGACTCTGTGGCCGCCGCGTGCTCCTGCCTGAAGGGCACGATCCCAACTCCTTCTTCGTCGAGGGCGGAGACGCACGCCGGTTCCAGTCTCTCCTGGAGGCCGCACAGTCATGAAGTTTAAGGTCATCCATCAGCGCAGCTCCGCCGGAGCGCACAGTCCGTTCCGTGTGGTCGAACAGGCCACTGGACGGGAAGTTGGCTGGGTCAATCGGTATCTCGACCGCGAGTACGTCCGCCACATAGCCAACACCAGCCTGCGCACCTACGCTTACAACCTGCTGCACTTCGTTCGCTGGTGGCATCATGAGCATCACACCAGCGAACTTGCGTTGAAGAATCTCACCGAATCGACCTTGCTCGAATACCTTCGCTTCCAGTCCGGCCTCGAACCGCGGCCCGCCGCTTCCACGATCAATGACCGGGTTGCGGATGCCGACTGCGCCGTCCGCAATGAGTTCCCCGATGCTCCCTGCCAGATCGCGCACGGTTATCATCAGGCTTATCTGCAGCGCAAGCCCATGGGTCTGAGCCGTCCCCGGGTGGCGATGAGCAGGCTGCGCGTCAGAGAGCCCAGGCTCAACATCGTTCCCTTGTCCATCGAGGAAGTGACTCGCTTCTGGCGAAGCTTCCGCACCGCCCGCGACCTGGCCATCGTGGGCCTGATGCTCATGCATGGCCTGCGCTCTGCCGAAGTGATGGCCTTAAACCGCGACGACGTGTTGTTGTCCGAAGGCCAACTGCGGGTGCGTGGAAAAGGCAACAAGCTTCGCCTGCCTCCTCTGGCGCCGGAAACTACGCAACTGATCGATCACTACCTGCGTCTGGAACGCCCCGATCCCTGCTCGGCGGCACTGTTCGTCGTGCTCAAGGGACCCGCCCGCGGACAACGCATGACTCCGGCCGGATTACGCTCCCTGTTCCGCCATCATCGCCGCACCACCGGCGTAGAGATCGCCAACCCGCACCGCTTCAGACATACTTTTGCCTGCGACATGGTGCGCGCAGGAATGAGCCTGCCCGCCCTGATGCAGCTGATGGGTCACGCCGACATCGAAACCACCCTGCGCTACATCCATGTCACGCCGCAGGACGTCTACCTCGAGTACACGCACGCCGTCGCCCAGTGCATCCGCCCGCTACCAGGGAATGCATCATGAGAAGACGTCGTCCTCCCCTCGATCATCCCCTGGCACCGGCCTTCGCGAGCGCTGTCAACTCCTTCTGTGCCGCACTGAGTTCAGAAACCGCGCGTCACTACCGCGGCACGGTGCGCAACTTCCTAACCTATCTCGGCGCTCATCACCCCCAGGTCAGACAACTGGATCAGTTGCGCCGCGATCCCCACATCCTGGCATGGATGGCGCACCTGCGCGCGCAGACACCGCCTCTTTCAACCGCGTCCTATATCAATCTGCTTATCGCGCTGCGCTCACTGCTCTGTGATCTGGCCTGGACTGAACAGCGTGCCGAGCTGGCCCATCTGATCCAGCGCGTCGACCTTCCTCGTACCCCGCAGCGGCTGCCCAGGCCACTGTCCGTCGAGCAGGACCAACTTCTCCAGCAGGAGTTCCGCCGCCGCAATGACCTGGGCGGTAATGTCTTCCTGCTGCTCCGCCACACCGGCATGCGCATCGGCGAATGCATCGACTTATCCCACGACTGCCTTCGCTCCATCGCTCCAGGCCAGTGGGCCATCCATGTACCCCTGGGAAAACTCCAGACCGAGCGCATGGTCCCTGTCGATGGCTTCGTCTGTGAACTCGTACAGCGCCTACGCTTTTTCCGTTCTCTCGACTCCCTACCCGCCGACAAGTGGCTCCTGGCTCGACCGGGAAGCAAAGTCGCGCTGGTTCGTCAGCTCCGCGATTACCTGCATCTGGTCTGCCACTCCCTTGGCCTTCCCACCAACATCGTCCCCCATCAGACACGACACACCTATGCCACCGAGATGCTGCGCTCCGGTGTCAGCTTCCCCATCCTGATGAAGTTGCTCGGCCACTCCGAGCCCAAGATGACCATGCGCTATGTCGATGTGGCCCTCACCGACCTCCAGCGCGAGTTCTATCTCGCTCAAGCGCACCCAAGGCATCTGACGCCATTAGCAAAAACAGCATCGCCCGCACACACCGGCCTCGATGCCATCCGCGATGCCTTATTCACTGCTCAACATCTCATGGAAATGTTCCGCCGCTCACTCCCCAACGGCGACATGCGCTCTTGCTTCAAGCGACTCTCCAATCGCCTCTCCAAGATCCTCGCCCAAATAAAACGACTCTCGAACACCTGAATCAAAATGGGCAGCGATTGGCCGGTAATGTCGCCTATCCGTCAGTTACCTTGCGATTAACATTGCCCTCTCAGTCCCTCAATCCTTCCGAGCACCTCCATCGCAAACCCGCTGATGCAAGGCCTTCCCTTCACGGCTGACGCAAGCTTTCCAGAAGCTGCCGGGCCCGCGCTCCAACTTGGGCCGCCGAAGTACCTGGCTTATACAAGGAAGAGCCGATACCGTATCCGCCAGCACCGGCATCGCGCCACGCTGGAATGGTCTCCGCATCGACTCCCCCGACGGGCACCATGATCGTGCCCTTCGGCAAGACCGCCTTCAGTCCCGTCAACATTCGAGTGCCCATCACATCGGCCGGGAAGAGCTTCAGCGCGTCGGCCCCGGCATGCAGCATCGCAAAGGCTTCGGTGGCTGTGCCGATGCCGGGCACCGAAATCAGGTTTAGGCGCTTTGCTTCTCGCACGATCTCCGCATCAGCGTGTGGAGAGACGATGAGTTTTGCGCCGGCGGCGCGTACGCCCTCTACTTCAGAAACCTGTGTGACCGTTCCGGCGCCCACCAGCATTTTGCCGGAAAATAATTCGGCGGCCCGCTTGATGCTTGCCAGCGGATGGGGAGAATTGAGTGGGATCTCGGCGATAACAATTCCCGCGGCGAGCAGCGCGGAGAAGACTTCGTCGACTTCGGCGGTTTCAATCCCGCGGAGAATTGCGATCAGCGGACATCTGGCCAACCATTCGCGCAGAACTGGGCATTCGTGAAGGGCATGTCGCTCGTGCATTACCATTTCAGGCTCCCGGCGATTCGTACCAGGCCACGCAATGCAGCACCAGCGGGCTCAACCGATGAATTCACGCGAGACTTGCGCATGGCTTTTGCATAGAGCGAACACAGCGCGGGATCACCGATCAGATGAACGGACTCGCCCTTCTGCGTCATCGCATTTACTTCGTGCCCAATCATGAGTCCGGACAAATACGACGAGGCCGAGGACTCCTGCATTGCGCCGGTAAGAACCAGCGTCCTCACGCCAAAGAGATGATGGGCAAGTTCCCCTTGCTGTTTTGAACGCGCCACGCCGAGCAGAAAGGCATCGTTGTCTGTGGGCTCGTGCTGTGTGCAGGTGCGGAGAATCGTGCTTTCGCGGACCGCCTTGTAGAGATCGCCGGTCATCGATGTGGAGAAAGCTGCAATTCTTCCGCTCTGCATTCGCACCCACTTCGTGTGGGTTCCGGGAAGACACAGGCGGGTATGACTCGCTATCTCGCTCTGGCAGCCAAAGATCTCTGTCTCTTCTCCCCGCATCACTTCGGGGACTTCGCACTCATCGGCTCCGATAAGGCCAGGCACAATGCGCGCGTCCAATGACTTCACTTCCAGCCGGATAACTCCATCGACCACCTGGTCAAAGGTCGCAGGCACCGAAACGTAAAGGGCTTCTTTCCATCCATTGCGCGCGCCCACCATGCCCGACATCAGGACTTTTCTTTCCCCGTCCCGGACCCAGTCGCCGACTTCGGTCATGAGAGCGTCGAGGAACTTTTCCGACGGCACCCCGACAGCACCGCGTGCAGACGATCTCTCGGCTTCGACGTTTCCGGCAGCATCCAGCTTGTATGCGCGAAAGTTCGAAGTTCCCCAATTGATCGCGATCATTTATGCAGTCTTACCCTTCCTTCTTCTCGTTCCGCGCCCTGACCTTGAACCAGATTGGCGTTCCCTTGAAGCCGAAGGCCTCGCGAATCTGGTTTTCAAGGAAGCGTTCGAAGGCGAAGTGCAGCTTGATGTCGCGGTCGGTAAAGAGCACAAACGTGGGTGGCGCCACAGCTGCCTGCGTCATATAGAAGATCCGAATCCGCTTGGCCATCGGCACCGGCGCGCGCTGGAAATCGACCTTTTCGAGGAAGCGATTCATCTGCCCCGTCGTGACGCGCTTGCGCCGCTCCGCTGCCACGGCCTTTACTTCGTTCAGCACCCGGGCCATTCCTTTTCTATCGGGCCCCATGGCTTCAAGCGCGGAGAGAAATATCACTGACGCATAGTTCAGGTACTTGAGCGCCGAGCGCAGTTGCTTTTCAAACACATCGCGGTCTGCCGGCGGCTTGCCGTCTGTGCGCCCGGTCGTGATGGCGTCCCACTTGTTCACGATGATGATGACGCTTCGCCCGCTCTCGTGCGCGTAACCGCCAATGGTCGCGTCCGCGCCGGTCACGCCTTCAGTGGCGTCAAGCACCAGCAGCGCCACGTCCGCTGCTTCAAGATGCCGCCTGGCCATGACCACGCTCATCTTTTCAGCCATCAGGTGGGTCTTGCCTTTGCGCCTGATTCCTGCGGTGTCGACAAAGCGCAGTTGCTGACCTTCGAACTCGACCACTTCATCGACCGCATCGCGCGTAGTGCCGGCAATGGGCGAAACAATCGCTCGCGAGGTGCCCGTCAGCGCGTTCAGCAGCGTGGATTTGCCCACGTTGGGCCGGCCGATAATCGCCACCGAAGTCTCGTGCTGCTCGAACTCGCCGTGAGTTCGATTGCGCGGATGCGACTCTTCATCGCGGGCTTCCGGTGCAACCGGTCCTCCCTCGGAGATTTCAGCCTCCTCAGCCCCTGCGTCCTCAGCCTCTTGCGCGGCGGCTGCTTCTTCCTCCGTCAGCACGGCTTCAGCGGGCGCCGGAATCGCGTCAGAAATTGCATCCAGCAACTCGCCAATTCCGAGCGCGTGCTCCGAGCTGATGGGATACACGTTGCGGAGCCCAAGCTGGCGAAAGTTTTCCGCGGCCAGGGACATCGCTTCGCCCTCGACCTTGTTGACGGCCAGAAACACAGGCTTTCCACCGCGAATCAGCAGCTTTACCAGGTCGTAGTCGGGACTAGCCAACTCGGTGCGCGCATCCACCACCAGCACCATCGCGTCAGCTTCCTGCAGCGCAACTTTGGCCTGGTTATAGATTTCGGTGGGGATCAGTTCTGGATCGTCGGGCACAATTCCGCCCGTGTCAACGAGGCGAAACTGCCGCCCGGACCACTCATATTCCCCGTAGATGCGGTCACGCGTAATGCCCGGCTCATCGCCCACAATGGAGCGGCGGCTGTGCGTAAGCCGATTGAACAGAGTGGATTTGCCCACGTTGGGCCGGCCAACAATGGCCACCAGCGGCAGCGCTTCCGCGCCTGCCTTTCTGGGCACAACCGATCTGCGATACGTCGGCAAAACTTGTCTCCAATCGGGGCTGCGCGCGCAGGGAAGAGGCTTTTCGAGGGCAGACATGCCTCAGAACGGTCTAGTCTGCGTGACCCGTCTTACCAGTTTACCGTCTGGCGTGAATTTAAGCCTATTTACGGCTTGGCTGCATCCGGCACCGGGTATGTGGAATGTTGATCAACTGGTAATTTCCGGATTGGCGGTGATTCGACCCGAACTCCCTGTCGATTGACGGACCTACTTGCGGGAGATTAACCACCCGATCACAACTCCGACGACGATGCCCACCGCGACGGACCCGACGACCGTTTCCACCGGATGCCGCCCCAGGCGCTTGGTTGTATCGTCAAAGAACTCTTCCGCCGCATCACCGGCCTGTTTCGCAACGCGCCGCGCTCCTCCCAAGCCCTCTTCAACTGCATCCGCCATCGCAGACGTCAGGCGCGATGCCGTACGCGCTGTTTCGGCGATCTGTTCGCCGGCCCGGCCCACCACTGTTTCCGACATTGTGTCTCTCCTCTTCGATTGGATGTTGATTAGTATAGAGCGGCGGTATGGTAAGGGAATGGTGGGCGGTAATCTGGCCGGAATGCCGTTGCGCGGCTCTTACGGGCCGGTCACAGCTGATATTACGCGACAGGAGAGAGCAAGTCGCATCTCCGTCGAGCGCGTGCGGCTTCGTTCTAGCCGGCAATCCGGACGTTGCCCGGATTGCTCTTGCGCGAATCTGCCGGAGACCTGGACCGTGTCCAGGCCCTACAATACGCAGATGACGCACGCGCAATCGCTCGCGACTCGCAGCATTCTGAAGATCTTGCTCGCAATTTCACTTTGTGCCGGCAACGCCCTTGCGCAAGAGAACCCGCCCCCTGCTGCGGCGGGAAATGGCAGTCAGTCCGTCCCGGCATCCGCAGCCTCTACGGTTGCGCAGACGGCCGCTGAAACACCTGCGGAGACGATCAAACGGAGTTGGCAGTCGCTCACTGACAGCGTGCAGGATGCCAAGCACACCGAAACCCGCACGCAGGCGCTCGATGCCTTGAGTAGTCTGGGATGGAGTAGACGCGCGGACGGGTTGATCGCGGCCGCCATGAAGGACCCGAATCTGGATGTGCGTACGGCGGCTATTCTCGCGGCAGGCAAGACCAAGTCGCACTCGCTGATTGAGCCGGTGAGAAAGCTCCTCGATGATGCCGAGCCGGAGGTGGTCTTCGCGGCGGCCACGACGCTCTGGAAGCAGTTCGCAGACAAGAGCGGCGAAGACATCCTGGCAGCCATTGCCGCGGGAGACCGCAAAGCGAATCCATCCTTGATTCACGGAGTGGAGCACGATATCTCCCGTACCCTGCATAGCCCATCGGCTTTGGAGAAGATCGGCGTCGTGACCGCTGCGGGACTGGTGCTTGGACCTTTTGGATTCTCCATTAGCGCGGTCGAATACGCGCGCAAAAACGGCTCGGACTTGGGGCGCATTCAAGCCATCGATCTTCTTGCAGAGAACAAGACCGAAGGCGTCCGCGATCAGATGAAATTTGCTCTCGACGACAAAGACCCCGGAGTGCGCGCGGCAGCGGTGAAGGTGTTGGGCAACTTTCACCGGTCAGCGGACTCCGAGGCCATCGCGACCTTGCTGAATGATCCCAAGCTGCCTGTGCGGCTGGCTGCGGCTGCCGCCTATATCGACTGCTTGAGCAGCAGTGCACACACCAGGACTCTGCATCGATAGTCGTCTGATGAGGCGACAGACCCGCTGTGTCGGTCACGAGGCAGGATTCGGGAACGATCCTTCCGAGTTACAGGCAAAATCGACTTCGATAAGGGAACGATCGAGTTCGTTAGGGCAGACCATCCATCGGCCGAGAAGAGATGATCGCCGCAGTTCACCCTATCAAGCGCAGTGCTCAGGGACGTTCGTCGACGATGCTTCCGCGATTGGTTTTTGGGAGAGGCTGGTTCAAGTTAATCGACTGGCAATACAGGCCAACTCGTTCACTGAGATGGAGTGCGTTTTTGTGGGTTCTGGGAGGATCGTCGCCGATCCGGAAATTATTCCGCAGCTAATATCGACGCGATTAATAGCCGGAGAGTTATTTACGGATGGCCGGTGATACGTCCGGAACTCAGGAATTTGCTCCCCTCACGCTCGATCCGCGCCTCGGTGATTTACCAACATCTGACCCTACAACCTCGAACTGGAGTGGCGCGCCATAGAAGCAACATCCTTATGAAATCTTTATGAGTCTACGTAGTCTTGCACCATCAGCTTTCCGTCCATCTAAACATCATGCCGAAATACTCCATCGTGATTCCCCTCCACAATGAGGAAGAAAACCTCACTGTTCTTTATGCGCACCTCAAGCAAGTCATGGAACAGGTGGGAGGCACCTTTGAAATGGTGCTGGTCGACGACGGCTCCAAGGACGGTACCTACAAGCTGCTGGAGAAAATTGCTGCGGTTGACAGCCGCGTGCTCGTGGTGAAGCTGCGCCGCAACTTTGGCCAGACCTCGGCACTCGCTGCCGGGTTCGACCATGCCACTGGCGAGTTCATTTTGGCCATGGACGGCGATCTTCAGCACGACCCCAACGACATTCCCGCCTTCATCGAAAGGCTCAACGAGGGGTACGACGTGGTCTCGGGCTGGCGCAAGGATCGCGTCGATAGCTTCGTTATGCGGCGCATCCCGTCACGCTGCGCCAACTGGCTGATGGCCAAGCTTTCTGGCGTCGACATTCATGACTTTGGCACCACCTTCAAAGCCTATCGCCGCGAGGTCATCCACCACATTCCGCTCTACGGCGAGATGCACCGCTTCATTCCCGCCCTCGCCAGTTGGTATGGAGCTTCCATCTCCGAGATTCCCATCCACAACATCAACCGCGAGTGGGGCAAGAGCCACTATGGCATCGGTCGAACCTTCCGCGTCTTTCTTGACCTCCTGACCATCCGCTTCTTGCTCCGGTACATGAGCCGTCCGCTTCAGTTCTTTGGCAGGTTTGGCATGTTGGGCATCATGGGGGGTATCTTCATGGCGGTCCTCCTGGCAGGAATGAAGATCGTTAACCCACAGATGGACCTGATGCGCCACCACGGACCCATGTTCGTCATCGGCTCGGTGCTCATCGTCTCCGGCATTCAGATGCTCGCCATTGGCCTCCTGGGCGAGCTCCAGGTGCGCCACTATTACACCAGCCAGCACCCCACACCCTACACCGTCGACCGCCTGGTTCACCTGGTTCCCGCTGACGAGCAAAGCCTGCTGTCTGAGAGCAAGGAGGACGACTTCTAATCGCGCTCTCGCTGGCAACGTCATCTATCGCGGAAGACTCACGCCCCGTCCTACCGTATCCGAATGATTCATCCTTAACTGTCGATAACAGCTCTTAGCATGAACTGAGGTGCTTGTTGGGCACGTGACGGTAGCTGAAATGGCCAACTCTTGGTTTGTCGCCGATGGTTTAAATGGCCAAAATTGGACCATATCGGCCCAATTTCTCCATTGCCGGTGATTCTCCCGAGACGGCAATAGAATAGACCACTTAGCAAGTATTCCACAAATAACGCTCGGTAGACGCTTCAATCCCTACGAGATCGGGTCTATAATTCCTGGCCATGGAAAGGAGGGTGCGCCATGGTTCAACAGAGCAGGTCACCCGATGAAAACAAGCAAATCGTCCAGAGGTTTGTAGAGGAGTGCTGGAACCAAGGAAACCTCAACAAGGTATCCGAGCTCCTCGCAGACCAAGTCCGCTTCCACGATCCAGTGTTCCCCAACATGAACCCTGGGATCCAGAACATCAAAACCTACATCGAGACAATCCGCAAGGCATTTCCCGATCTAAAAATCACCGCCGATGACACCATCGCCGAACGTAACGAAGTCGTCGTGCACTGGACAGCCCGCGGAACCCACAAGGGCCCGTTCCTCGGCATGCAGCCCACCAACCGCAAGGTGACTATCGATGGCACCTACATCCACCGGCTCGAAGGTTCGAAGATCGCCGAAGCGTATGCGAACTGGAACCTCGCGACAATGATGTTGCAACTCGGAGTCATCGAGGTCCCGAAAGAAGTAAGGGGCGATGCAAAGCAAGAGTCGAGACAGGAAACGAAATCACACGTCTAGTCCGACTGTTCCCCATATCCGCCAATTGTGGCGGGACTGCACAATGATCTTGGCACCGTTTCATGAGTGCCCTATTCCCAACCTTGGAGGGCTCACCCTTGCGGGCATCACCTTCTCTCGTAGGGGTGGGCCCAGTTGGAAATGGGGCAAGCACGCAATGTCTGGGATCTACGTGGCGCGGGGCTGAACTGCCGACCCCTCGCACCCCAAAACGGGATCGGGTAGCCAACTTCAACTGCAAACCTGTTAATTCATCCGTTGCGTCCAGGGATTCGCTGCGCTAGGCTCTCTGGGGAAAGAAACTGGAAAGGGCCTGCCTTGTTCTCTCGTACATGGATGTTGTTCCTGGCAATTGCGGTATCGTCGGCAGTTGATGCACAGGACGCATCGGGCGCCGCGCAGGAGAATGCTGAAGCCATTCCGAGGCAACACAGCCCCAACTTTGTTAATAACGTTTTTAATCTGTTCAACATGGCGGGCACGGACAAAGCAAAGGAATTTCGTCCCTTGACCCAGACCGAACGCAACCGGCTCTATTTGAGGAGCATGGTGAATCCGCTTAGTTTCGTCCGGTGCGCGGCTTCCGCAGGAATTGATCAAGCAAAGGACAAGCCTGAAGAATGGGAACAGGGGGCATCGGGCTACGGCAAACGGCTCGCCAATATCCTCTCGCAGTATTCCATCCAGCGTACGGTCACTTACGGATTAGACAGTGCATTGCATGAGGATAATCGCTATTTCAACTCAGGCAAGCAGAGTTTCTGGCAGCGTACGGGTTATGCCCTCAGTAGCGGTGTCATGGCACGCCATGATGACGGAGCGCGGCGCTTTTCAATTTCACAGGTAGGTGGTGTGGCGGCAGGGGCATTCCTGGCCCGAACCTGGCTTCCATCAAGTCAGAAATCCGCCGGTGACGCCGCTATGAGCTTCGGCATCACGATGGGAACAAACGTCGGATTCAGCGTGGTCAAGGAGTTCCTCCCGGATATGGTCCGCCCCTTCACCAGGAAGCACAAGATGTCGCTTGCCGAATCGGAAAATGCAGCGCATGGTGCCGGCCCTGCGCAGCCGTGATCTTCGACAGAATCTCGAGAGATTGATTGGAGGATGGAGGCAAGGTGGGCGACCGTTGATGCGATAGATTTATTCAGCGGACAAGTCGTTCAGCAGTGATCTGGCGGGATGAATCGGTACCAAATTCGCGGATTCGTCCGAAGCATGCGAACAAATCATCATGTCAAGCGCCGGACACATCAGCCGTGAGATGCTGACGCGTCATTCTCATATCCGCCAATAAGCCAAACGCAAAGCCGTAGCTGCGCTTGATAGCGTCACAATTACGACATAATTGGAGAGATGGAAGAAGAATGTCGACGATGAACGTCGGCATAAACTGCTTAACTCTGGAGACTTAATGGTCGGGACGGGCAGATTTGAACTGCCGACCCCTCGCACCCGAAGCGCTCTCCGCACATTTCATACGCTTCGCAATGGAGTGGTGAGCAGTACTATTCTCAATCGCTTAAATGCGGCTTTAGATCGAGCCCAATTGATGCTGATTCATGCCATTTTCTATCTAGTGCGTATTCCGGTGAAGTGGGCACCTGATTCCGGTGATGCGGGCAGGCGTCGGAGCGAAGCGACGCTGGTTGAGTCTTACAGTATTCAGGTTGCCCACATGAGTCAAGAAAAGGGTAAATAAATATCCAGTAGCATCATTTCGTTTCTTGCTTTTCCGAGGGCACGATGGTGGATTCCGCCGGATGTGGGCAGGCATTACGTTGGGTCTGGGCAGGCATTCCGGCGATGTGGGCAGGTGTTCGTGTGATGTGGAGCAGTCGAAGACTGCCCCACGGGTTGCGGCGTCAGGGTCTTGCTGGATTCGCCTGGTGCCATTGTTGTTGTTCCCGGAAGCCGAGGCGGCTAGAGCAAGGCCTTGTGCCCTTTCTGGCGTTCGGTTTATTTGCCGAGCAAAGCGAAGAAATCGATCCGTCGTTTTTGCTCTTCGGCCTGTTCTCTCTTCTCGACATTGAAAACGGTTCGTGCCCACGGGTACTTCCTGAGAAATGCCGCAATGGTCGGTGGTCCACCCTCGGTGCGGATGAAATATCTAAGGGCGCCGGAAAGGGTAAATTCCGGGGCATCCAAGAACAGGTCCTGCATCGAGCATCGAAATTGGTTCCTGCTGATCGGTTTCCCGTAGCCGTCGTCGAGTCGGATCACCCGATCAGTATTCGCAAGAGGAGCACCGGCCGAACGAAGCCGAATCATGTCTTTCTTCCACGGCATGCCATGACCACCGTTGGTAGCTGCATGCGCCATCTCGTGAAGCAGCGTGGAGATCATGTCTTCATCGGATAGCCCACGTAAAATCTGGATCAACCTTCTCTTCTTTAGCCATCGACCCCATTCGCCGAGCGAAGTCATTCTCGCGACGATTCGGATTGAGTAAGCTGGCAATCTGCCACCCCAATACTCCTCGTTAAACTGCTTGAACAGCGTACGAAGCTGTCTGCCGTCCATCGTCAATCCTCCTAAACACGAGCCGGAAAAGGAATTCTACGCGCCGGCCCGCTCCGGCACTGGTGACGCACACCTCTTAATCCTGGGCCTTTCAGTTCCCATTGTTGTAGTCGGCTGCAAAGATGGCGTATCATTGGCGCAAAATCCTTGTGACTAGAGGCTTTTT
>DASRLI010000291.1:0-8483 GCA_035648535.1 Occallatibacter sp.
TATTGATGTCCCCAACAGCGCGCTGTTTCCGTTCGGGTACGGACTCTCCTACTCCAGTTTCTCCTACACGGACGTTCATGTATCGAAGAGCAGCATCCCGCTGCCGCAGGCGCTCGCGAACCGAACTACACCTCTCCTCGATGCGACGGCGATTGTGACCAACACAGGCAGCCGAACCGCTACGGAAGTTGTTCAGTGCTACGTGCGCAACCTGGGGGCAAGCATTGAGCAGCCGGTCCGAAGCCTCAAGGGATTTCTGCGCGTCACCCTTGCTCCAGGCGAATCGAGAAAAATGAGCTTCCATCTGGGCTTCAACGAACTTTCCTTCTTCAACCTGGAAAGCAAGCCCACAATCGAACCGACTCATTACACGGTCTGGATCGGAGGCAGTTCACTTGCAGCCGAGGAAGCCAATTTCGAGGTGGTTTCTCCCACGAGGACGGCAGATTCACACTGATTCGAAGAGCGGCATTGTTTTGCAACAAGCGGTGAATGTCGGCCTCGACCTGAAAACCAGGATTATGACAGTCAGCTGTCCGAGGGAAAAGTGAGCAAAACAGAGCAGAAAAGATGTTTGAAATCCTTCAAATTAAATAGGAAGTTTCAGTAGCCGACCTCTAGTGCAGGAAATGCGCGCCGAGAGTTGTGAGGTCCCTTTGCGTTGGGAGACGCTGCCGTCGCAGTCTTCTCCATCCAGGCAGGGCGAGTTGGGCACATTATGGTTTCGAGGTTCGGCAAGAAAGCTGCTTTGGACGTTCTTGGCGGGAGGATTTGGTGGACCAACTTTTCGACTCCGGCGAAATTAAAGTAGCTCGCACTATGCTGCTGTTGGCCAGTTTCGGCAGGGACGGCAAACCCAAGACTGTATCCTCCAGAGTCAATCTGGAAACGCTCACAGAAATGCCAAGGACAACGCGGTTGCAGGTTCGCATTTTCATGGACAGGTTCAGGAAATCAGGTCTTGCTGTCCGAGGCAGGAGCGGGCTGCACATTCATTGTTCACCCCCGAAATTCTTTATCCAAGAGCTTCCCCGCACCAACACCGCACGCGAAGATCGCGGAAAGCTATGAGCAGTTTGCTGTTCTCAGCCTGCTGCCGAAGCGTCTATGGTTCGTCGGTGGGGGACTGCGCCGTGTCCTATTGGCGGAGACACGACCGCCATGCCAGGATTGCACGGAAGATTGACGCACACGCCCAGCAGCGCTGAACCTCAGGAGTCTTTCTATGCCCCGCGCCAAAACGAAAGTTATTCGCACTTCCCTTGCCAAGGCCCGGACCGGAATCTAGGGCCAGAACTGGCTTTCGGGTCTATGGGTCTATGACGGAGATTATTCCTTGTGCGCGTGCACTACAAATCGTTCCGGAGCTCCGCCGATAAACTGGAATGGGTAGCAGGTCACGAGCGTGATTGCAGATCCGGCCGAAGGGCCGAGAACACCTGTGTCGTCAGGAGCGACAATCTGCACCTTGTCCACCTCGTAGCTTGAAAGACCCGCTGCAGTCTGAATCAAAATCTTGTCATTGGTGCGAATGTCCTTGAGAGCGCGGAAGAAAGTATCGCGATGTCCCGCGATTCCGATGTTTCCAAGCTGTCCGGGAATGGCCGTGCCTTTGATGTGTCCAACACCAAGTCGCAGAGTCTGCGCTGTAGTGCCCTCAAGAATTGCCACCTTCATTCCCAGCCTCGGAATCTCAATGCGGCCAAGAACATCGCCTTGTCCGGCCACGATCGTTGACAGGATCCCTTTGTGTTGTTCTTGATCAGAAATCTGCTTTTCAAGAACATTGCCTGCAGCTTCCTGGTAGAACTTTGCGTAGAAGAGAGTCAGCGCGACATAGGAAACTGCAAGTGCACCTGTAATGAATAGCAGCCTTTGCGTCCAGCGAAAGAACGCCCGGCCATGCATCGATAACCACTGCTTCTCAATTGCAGGCATCATAGTCGGGTTCCCTTGCCACCGCCGCAAGAAGCGCTATAGGCGGCGGGATATCCGCCGGCTTCCCTTCTCGTGCCTTTTGCGGATTCGGTCATTTCAGTAATCCGCCCAGCCTTTCAACAAGCTCTGAAACCGTTGCTTTGCTGGAACGCGGATGCGAACGGACGGATAAAGGAGGCAATACTCGCGTACCGCCTCCTTTTGTGCCATCGATTCCAGGTCGCGTAAAATGCCGTGCGATTTAGAGCGGTTTCACAATTTCCATACCCTTCTCATTTACGTGCGCGGCAACATTTTCTCAGGGACAATGCCACTGCAAAACAATGGTTCCCGGGTGCAGCAATTGTGGAACACTTCACCCTTCAGTTGACTTACGCTCTCCGCTTCAGGAGGTTCGACAGGAGGAAACCAGCGCCCAGCAGGAGCAATCCGACCAACCCGATCAAAGGCAGAAGACTGGCTGTCTTAGGCAAGGATTCCACGGCCACTGCAGGTGAAGTTGAGACAGCGGGCTGTACCGCAGTCGGCGGTTCTGTTACAGCAACTGGCTCTGGCGCAGCAATAGGCGCTGGTGCAGCGGTTGGCTCTGCTGTCACAGTTGACGCTGGTGTGGAAGGAGGCCCGGTTACAGCAATAGGCGCCGGTGGAAGCGGATCTGCAGTTGCGACCATTGTCTCTGTTGCGGGCGGGGATGCGACTGCAATTGCGGGCCCCGCTGCAGCCATAGGCGTTGCTGCAACAACAGGTACGGCTGAAATAGCGGGTTCCGCAGCAACAGCAAGCGCGGGAGCGGCCACGGGAGGAGCGTCCACAACCTGGGCTAAAGCAACTGTTCCTCCGCCTGGGTTAACTGCCTCAATTGTCGCCGATTTTAGAACATCGACGGACGAAGTGGCCAGAACTCCAGAGGTGGAGAGCACCGACTCGTTGGTTTCCTTGGCAAGTTGGGTGGCCCTGGTTTTCTCATAAACAATCTGGTCGCCCCACATACGGCCCGGATAGTACCAGGCCTTCAGAGCTTGAGGATCCGCGGCGGGACGATTGCTAAACATTACCGTAATCAGATCCGGAGCCTTCAAACGGGAATTAGGGACTCCAAGGAAGGTGGCGAACACATGAGTACCGTCCTGATTGGAAATCTGGATGATGTCCCGATCCGGGGAGGAGTCGAGAGCCTTGAAGAGGTACGTGCCTGCTGGTAGAGTCTGGGCGCCAACGCCCGGAACTTCGACAGGTACTGCAAAGTTGACAACAGTCTTGCTATCCTGCTCGCCGGCCTTTGCTTTCGGGGTCGCGACAAGACAGAGCACGGTAACGCACAGTCCAGTTCCTATTCCTTTGAGAAGTTTCATCTCTCTCCGCGATTTTCTCCGACTAATTTGCACGGCGGTTATGATGCATCCTCTTGATGTTGTCGGCTTCACTCGAGGTTGCACGCCGGACAATCCGGCAGGCTGGGGTCAATGGCGTGCCAATCAATGGTCAGTGTGGCGCGCACTTCGCGAGCTTTGCTGTCCAATATTGACCGCGGCGTTTCCAATGGTCAGTTTCGCCGATGGAGCGGAGGGATTTGGGATGGGGAAAGTGTTCCGGTTATATACGAGCAATGACCCCTATTTACACAGCCTCAAGAGCGAACGGCGATTTGATTGCTTCCCGTTTGCGAGCAATTTAGCTCAGACCGCTAGCAAGTTAAATGGGAAACTTAGTCCTAACTCGGGCAAGCTCGGCATTGACAATCCTGTCGCCTAAACTCGTTCTGGCCTGTCACATGCAAAAACGAAACAATGCGCTGGAGTAGCGCAACTCTTTCCAACGGTTGCTCTTCAAACTCAACTGTCTACCTAACCCCTTTGCGCAAGCAGAGCCCCACAACGAGTATCAGGGCCCAAAGGGTAGCTACCAAGTCCACGATGGAGGCACATGACCACCTCGACCTTTCCTATTTCGTTGCTCGACTCAACGTGCGTACCTGCTTTGGGGTGCACCCCTCCCCAGGCACAAGGCAGACGCCGGCAGACCGACGCTGTGGTACGCGCCCAGGCTGGCGACCACGACGCCTTCTCAGAACTCTACCTGCAACACAAGAGGCGGGTCTTCGCAATTTGCATGCGCATGGTGCGAGATTTCGCGCTCGCCGAAGACCTCATGCAAGAGACGTTTCTTCAGGTCCACCGCAAGATCACATCCTTTCGTGGCGACTCGGCATTCACCACCTGGCTTCATCGCTTGGCCGTTAATACTGTATTGATGCACTTGCGCAAGCACTCACTGTCTGTTGTCTCGCTCGATCATCTGATGGAGGACGTCCCTGAAGAGCGCGCCGGCAAGAGCTTCGGTGCTCGTGACTTGATGCAAGCTGGAGTTGTCGACCGTCTGGACATCGATCGCGCCGTTGCTACTATGGCGCCCGGTTATCGCAGCATCTTTCTCCTTCATGACATCGACGGTTTCGATCACGGCGAAATTGCCTCCATGCTCAAATGCACACGCGGCAACACTAAGTCTCAACTGCACAAGGCACGCCGAATGCTCCGCGGCGCCCTTACTGCGCGAGGTGGATCGGCCTGCAAGGCAACAGATTTGTTCCTGGTGCCGAACCAGACCGGGACGCCGAAGAAGCCGACAAAATCGCGGGGCACCACTGCCTTGAGAGCTCAATCAACTGCAATCTCGCTAGCTTCGTATCGGGAGCCGTCAAACGTTGCGGTCACTCTCACATAGTCTCCCTCGTGGAGCGTATGGCTCGTTGGAAGACGAGCGGCATCGAAGAATACTTCGTAGCTCTTCTCGTCCCGAGGATCCACAAGGACCAATGATCCGGAGTGCATATCGAGGGAGGAGAGATTTCCTCCGAACACAAATGCAGACCCAGGGCTTGCTAGAATTGCAATTTGGCTCGCAACGCCTCCACCCTTTCTATCCGATTCAAATGTGAGCGAAATCAGAGCTCCTTTGGCAAGATCTGACAACCCGGAGGGCGCGGAAGCCCAATCTCTTTGGCCCTGATGAACGATGGGTGTATTGATGGGTACGAGCAGCTTGATTGACTCATGAGACTTGGCCGCACTGACAGTTAACTCCCTCGTGTCAGGGTTGTAGTCAACTACACGGCCCTGATAGTCGCCTTTGGGCGATCCCGATAGTAAGTGGATGCTGAGCGCGAACACATCTGTTCCTTCCAATACTGTCTGGACCGAGCCATGCTCATTGGAGCGAAGATCGTGAAGCTTAATTCTTTTACCATCCAGATAGATCTGAGTGCGCTCATCAAACAGAATTTTCATCGACCGCTGCCCAAAGACTTTCAAACGAAACTCATCACGCACAGGATCCACATTCTGAACTTCGCCGCCGATAATGGTGCTCTTTCCTCGGGGTATGGCCGGTAGCGCGGACAACTCACCTGATGCACTTCCAGACGCTAGCGCTAGTTGAGTCCCTGCATTTTGTTCTGCCTTTGCACCTGAGGCACACATTTGTGCAATCACTACCCCGCTTAGTATGACTACCGCGAAAGATCGACCCATTTTGCTCACTCCTTACTAACTGCAAATTCGATAGATAAGTAGTTGGATGCGTCTAGTGAGTTTCGGTCGTCTGCTGTAGCGTTTGGAAACAAGATAATGGCGCGCCTACTCGCGCCAGAGTCCAGCTTGGTGCATCTAAGTAGATAAGTGTGCCTAACTGACACTTTCCTTTGTCGGCCGCACCGAGAGGTCATATGAGCACAGTATCCAGGACGCTACTTAACCTGATTGCATTTACTGCCATCGTGGTAACTTTCGGATTGCATGATGCTTGGGCACGAGATAGTCTGGCAATCACAATCCCAAGACATAGCCAGCTAACTCCCGTTCAGCGCCTAAATCGTGATGGTGTTGATGCTGTAAACAAACACCAGTACGACAAAGCCGAGGCACTTTTTTATAAGGCATATCTTTACGACCCAGCTGACCCGTTTACACTGAATAACCTTGGCTATATTTCCGAGTTACAAGGGCAATTGGATCGTGCTCACAAGTTCTATACGCTGGCTTCTGAACAAAGCTCCAATGCAACGATTGACCGTAGCAACGCGAGGCATCTTGAAGGAAAGCCGATGAAGAATGCTTTCGATAGCCTTCAAGACGTCCCCATGCGAGTGAATCGAATGAACGTGGACGCCATGGACCTTCTAGCAGAACATCGAGGGTTCGAGGCTGTTGCACTCCTGCGAGAGACGCTGTCCCTGGATCCGCAGAATCCATTTACGCTAAACAATCTTGGCGTAGCCGAAGAAGCAATAGGGGACTACGACGCGGCGTTGAAGTACTACGGCTCAGCATCTGATCGCCACTCCACGGAACCAGTAGTCGTGACGCTGGATCGCTCATGGAGAGGAAAGCCAGTCAGCGGTATGGCCGCGGAGAGTGCGAAACGACTGGAGGGACGGATCAAGAAGATGGACACTGTCGAGGCACAAGCCGTCATGTTCAACTTGCGCGGGGTCTCCGCCACGAACAAAAACGATTGGCCCTCTGCGCGGCAAGATTTTCTTCACGCATATTCTCTTGATCCAGCAAGCGCGTTTTCGCTCAACAACCGCGGATACGTTGCGGAGATGGATGGCGATCTGGAAACGGCACAATTCTTCTACGACAAAGCCCGGAAGGCCGGCAATTCAAACGCCCGAGTCGGTCTGGCGACCCTGCGTTCAGCCGAGGGCAAGAGGCTCTTGACAGTCGCCGCAGATAGCAACCACCAAGTCGATGGCGTGCTTGACAAGTACAGTCAGGATCGTCGCAAGCAGACCAGTCCGATTGAACTGACACCTCGCAATAATGCGCCCGGCGGCGTTTCCAGCGTGGAACCGGAAAAGCCCTCTTCTTCAGATGTCCTACCCGCTGTAATCCCTTCGGTAGCAATTTCATCTCGCTAATCTCAAAGAGGATCTCCCGAACATGATCATACCCATCGCACAGTCTCCGCCTGAAGAATCAATGACCCTTCTTTCCCGCCTGCTCCTGGCTCCGCAGGATGGCGACAGTGAATCCACAGCAAGGACGGCTGGGCTGAGATCCGAAGTGCGAAACATCAACCGGAAAGAGTTTCAATATCTAGTGACATTGGCCGACTCGAATCACGTTATTGTGCGCGGCTTGGCGGTGTTTCTTAAAATGATGTCCGAGGCGAAGGATGACATTCGTGCCGAGTGGGTCCAGAGCGTTCTAACGGCCGAGCAGGCACGTATCACCTTGGCTATGGGTTTCCTCAATGATATCTGCGCAGCGTTGGAGTCCGAGAAACACGACGTCGCCGTGATCAAATCCCTTGATCACTGGCCCGATCTTGGTAGTGACCTCGATCTATACACGAATGCAAGCTCGGAGGACATATCTGAGCTTATGAGAAGGCGCTTCGATGCCCAGATTGCTCCTCGGAGTTGGGGCGATCGCCTGGCGGGAAAATGGAACTTTTCTATTCCCGGACTTCCCGAGGCAGTCGAGATTCACATGGGCCGTCTTGGACAAACTGGAGAGCAGGTCGCAGTTGCCTCGCGGCTCGCGAAACGTTCCCGACTGGTTCTAATTAGCGATCACGCATTTCGAGTTCCGTCAGTTTCGGATCGTGTGATGATTTCCACGCTTCAGCGTATGTACCGCCATTTCTATTTCCGGTTGTGCGACATCGTCGATACTGCGGAGCTCTCGGATACGGGCGCTATTGACTTCGAGGATTTGCGCTCTTCGGCAACCTATGCAGACATTTGGGAAGGGGTCGCGACTTATCTCGTAATTGTCTCGGACTATGTGAAGCATTACCGAGGTACAGGAATCGATTTGCCGCAGTTCGTGGTATCTTCCGCGCGCTTTGGCGGGGACGAAGTCTACTACGGCCGCGGTTTCTTGCGAGTTCCGATCATGCCGCAATCCGCCAAGCTCTACGGATCGCAGCTCGCCGGTCTAATGCGGAAGCGGCAATTGCAGAACTGTGCACGGTTAAGCCTATTACCGTGGCTGGCCACAGCAGCAGTGGTTGGGCAAAGAATTACTGGAAGCGATAAGGGCATTTGGTAAAGCAAAAGCTTAGGGTCGGACCGATTGAATTATGAACCCGGGAACCCGATCGCTCTCGTTGCTAGTCAACCTGTGGTCAACCAAGAGAGGAGATGCCGGGATTGTTGCCTCCGGCAAAATATTATGGGCGATCTCGTAACGACGACCCCGACTCCGAACTTAAACATTCCGCTATCTACCAGGAGTTCCAGCCGCATGGCGCAGGATGCAGGTACTTCAGCATGGCCACCCCCTGAGTCACGCCCACCCGGTGGAAATGCTCCGAATAAGCTGGCGCCGAACCACGCTGCTTCGCGACCTATATTCGCTATCGATCCACTGGTTTTCAAGCGTGACAAAACATCGAGTGCTATCTCATTCGTCATACACACCGTTGTTATCGCACTTGTTCTGTCTCTAACATTGAAAGCTCGCACATTCGTCGCGCTAAATCCAACCACGAATGTAACATCCGTGGACTTCAAGGCCTACATTCCTCCCATAACC
>DASRLI010000292.1:0-2993 GCA_035648535.1 Occallatibacter sp.
TAGCCATTCAGACCGTGCTCTCGCTTCGCAATAAAGCGGCCGATCAGTTCGCCGACCTCGCCGCCGAAGCCGACGACATGGACCTCCTCGCCACTGCGCTCCTCTTTCACGACGTCGGCAAAGGCACGCCGGATGAGGGGCACGTCACCGTCTCGAACCGTATGGCCGAGACAGCGCTGCGCCGCGCCGGGATAAACGGCCGCGATCTTGCCATGGTTTCCTTCCTGATCCTTTCTCATCTCGAAATGTCGGCGATGATGAATGGCCGCGATCTCTCGGACCCGGCCTCCATCCGCGAAATGGCTGCGAAGGCCGGCACGGTCGAGCGCCTCAAACTCCTCACCTTGCTGACGTATGGCGATATCAGCGCGGTCAATCCCACTGCAATGACGCCCTGGCGCAGGCAGCTTCTCTGGAACCTTTATTCGCAGACTTACGCGGAACTGACGCGCGAACTGAGCGCGCGCATCGGGCAGCCCGAACTCGCCGCGAACCCGGCGCTCGTGCAGTTCCTCGAAGGTCTGCCGCCCCGCTACCTCCGCACCCACAGCGAAGCCGAGATCGCCGAACACCTGCGGCTGGAACGCGAAGGCGGATACCGCGGAGTGCAGGTTTCGCTGAACAAATCCGCTGTCTGGGTGCTCACCGTGGTCGCGGGCGATCGCCCTTATCTTTTTTCCGCCGCCGCGGCCGCTCTTTCGAGCTTCGGCTTCAACATCCTGAAAGCCGAGGCCTTTTCAAATGCCCGCGGTACCGTGATCGATACCTTCACCTTTGCCGACCCCGCCCGCAATCTCGACCTCAATCCGGATGACAAAGACACTGTGGTCCGCACTGTAACCAAAGCGATTCGTGGCGAGACCAGCCTGCACGATCTGCTGAAGCGCAGACCCAAAGTAAAGCCCGACGCGCATGCCATGGCCGCAACCCGGGTCAACGTGGATAACAACGCTTCCGCCTCGGCGACGCTCATCGAAATGATCGCGCAGGATCGCCCCGGCCTTCTCTACGACGTTTCTTCGGTGATTTCTAAACGGGGAGCCAATATAGAAGTCGTCCTCGTTGACACAGAAGCAAAGAAGGCCATCGACGTTTTCTACGTAACCAAGGCCGGAACCAAACTCCGCGACGCTGAAGCGAAAGATTTAGCGGACGCGATCCTGGCCGCGGCCACATTCCACGATAAGACCTCCTGACTGTCAGACTTCGGCAGGAAACAGATGGACCTCGGGTACCTAAGTCCTCGACATCTTCGGCCTTGGCAACGTCGTGGCTATACAGTTTCATGCGAAGCAGTTGATTTTCGTAGCCGTTCCCTCAAGGCCACGGCTCGGTAATATGCTGATTCTGCAGGGCCGCGCGCGTGAGCAAGCGGTAGCATCCTGCCTCAGTTTGACGTCAAACACCGCACCAGCTGCCGTTCTTGGGATCATCCTTCTATCCGCTGATTTGCCGCCATAATTCTTTCTGCCGCTTCCCCAGACCCGCGGAAGGAAACACTCGACCTGCGCACCGCGCCGCCGGACGTCGGCAAATGAAGCACTACCGAGGCTGCCCACCAGATCCCGGTAGCTGCCGCGGAAGGTCTTGCGGCACTTCCCCGAACGCGTCGCTCGATAGCGCCTTCCGACATCTGGAAAGGGTGACGGCAATCCAGAACATCGCTTCCCGATGGTAGCCGGTTCGATCGGTTCCTCATAATGCCAGAACTTGTTGAATTTCCTTCAGTCGATACAATTCCTTGAACCACCTCACGAACGCAGAAGCGTTACCTGCTGTTGGGTCTAGGCACTTCTTGGTAATCGCCCTTCCCGGATTCTGCCCCGGCGGGTCGTGCCACGCCATCCACGTGTATAGGTACGCTTTGTGCCTATGTACATCTCGCCATTCCGCACCCAGTTGTTTAGCCTTTGTAGCGGACTCAACTGCATGGTTCCAAAGTGGCTCTTGCGCCGGAGGCACCAGCGCTCGCAGGAATGTCTCCAGCCCTCCTCTCGCCACATTGTCTGGCATAACCCAGACCCCCATGCGTTTGCCGCCGTGTTCCGAGATTACTCCTGCCGCCGGAAGATCGGCCGGAAGTCCAGGAAACACCGAAGAGCATATGTCCCTTATACGTCCATACCGCGCTCCGGGATCCTTCTGTTCCGCATCAAGAAGTATTCCTAAGACATCTATATTGCTAGCTTTTAACAGTGTCTGCAGGTAGACTGGTTCAATAATTTCGTCAACGCTTTTACCAATATCGATCCAAACGGGAGCGTTAGACTTATCTTCTGGCCAATCGGTGTGTGCCCGCATTAGACTAACGACCGAATAAAGATCGTCGTACCCTTCGACAACCAGCCAGGAGCGTGTCTTAACCTTCAAGAAGCCGTCTACCTTGCTTCTATTTCTCTCTCAGCGGCGACAGTCAACTCCTGCTCGCTGAAAGGTATAGTCTTGCTACGCCCGGATTCAACTCTTTGTACGCTGATTGGATGCGCGGAATCGCTCTCCTCGGCTAGCTGCGCAAGGCTGTATATGCAGTCGTAACTATGTGTGGTAGCGAATACCTGCACGTCGAACTGCTTCGCTGCACTGTATATCAGCTTCCACATCGACGACATCGTGGTGTGGTGCAGCCCTGTGTCGATCTCATCTACCAGAAGCGTTCCACCCTTGCATAGCGTAATCGCGACCGACATCGCTAACATTCTCCACATTCCGTCCCCCATACTCCCGATTGGAACTGGCTGCTCTGCTGATTTCCTTTTCACCATAAAACCGCCACGTTGGGTTGGCGAGTAATAGTAAGGTGTCCCTGGAGAGGATGGAGCTATTCGTTCAATATCCTTATCAAGCACGCGAAGAGCATCAAGAACCAATTCCTCTTCAGGCTTTAGGGATACCTGATCTATGCACGGCAGCAGGGGGGCGGTCGAAGGGAACTGAAGCCAACCATTTGGGGACCCCATTATCATTGGGTGAAACTGAAACTTTGCGAAGTAACG
>DASRLI010000293.1:0-4493 GCA_035648535.1 Occallatibacter sp.
CCGCAGGCCGCGTGTAGTGCGGATAATCGAGCAATCCCCCGGCCCCGTGCTGCGATCGCGGCACACCCTCGGTGTCAGAAGTAATTTCCGCATCGGCCACGCCAAAGCTTTCAAACTCGCCTGAAGCCTCGTTGCCCAGCACTCCTGGAATCAGCCGCATCACAGCGTCCACCACCACGGCTGCGGCCAACTCGCCACCGCTCAGCACGTAGTCCCCAATCGAGAGTTCCATGTCGCAGTAGAGCTCGTTGATGCGCTCGTCCACGCCCTCGTAGCGCCCACAGATCAGCACCACGCGATCGAGCTTCGCGCTTCCCAACCCGGCCAGCTCCCGTGCCATCGCCTGCGTAAATCGCCGCCCCTGCGCCGACAGCAGAATCACCCGCGTCCCGGCCGCCGCGTCGCCCCCTGATTCGCGCTCCGTTTTCGGTTTGATCCCCAGCAAATCCAGCGCCTCAGCCAGTGGCTCAGCCTTCAACACCATCCCCTCGCCACCGCCAAACGGCCGATCGTCCACCGTCCGGTGCCGGTCGTGCGTGAAGGTGCGCAGGTCGTGCACGCCCACCGTCACCAGCCCCTCGGCAAGCGCCCGCCGCAAAATCCCGTTCTCGAAGATCCCCGCAAAGAACCCCGGGAAAATCGTAACAATCTCAAACCGCATACCTCACGATCATAGATGTTTTCGCGCGCCCTCCACCGCAATGTGCTCTAATGTTGCCCAACTGCCATGGCTGATATTGAATCGCTGCTAAATCGCTGGCAAACGGCCGGCGCACTCGACGCGGAGGCTGCCGCCCGCATCCGCGCCTTCGAACAAAAACAGGAAAAGCCCAGTGGCTTGCGTGATCCGGGTCCCCAGCGACAGGTCGACGTCGCTGGGGTGAGGTGGCAAGGCATAGTCGCGCTCATTCTCGGAGCCATCCTGCTCGCTTGCGGCGTGGCGCTCTTTGTCTCCGCCCACTGGGATGAACTCGGCCCCGCCGCGCGCTATGCAATCGTCATCGCCATGGTCGCCGTCTTCCACCTGGCCGCAGGTTTTGTGCGCAAAGGCTTCCAGGGCCTCTCCACCGCGCTCCACGCTGTGGGAACCATTTCTACCGGCGCCGCTATCGCGCTCGTCGGCCAGATCTTCAATATTCAGGAGCACTGGCCGGCCGCGATTCTTCTTTGGGCATTGGCCGCCCTGGCCGGCTGGATTCTGCTCCACGATGAGGCCCAACAAACCCTCACGCTGCTGCTGTTTCCGGCCTGGATGTTCTCTGAGCTGGCGTTTTACATGGAGAACCACATCGGCCAGGAAATCTACATAGGCCGCGCGCTTTTCATGTGGGCCATTCTTTACCTCACATTTTTTGTCGGCTCGCAGCGCAAGATCGTGCAGGGAATTCTCTTCGCAGCCGGCGCCATTTCGAGCGTCACCAGCATTGTCCTCATGCTGTCAGGATGGGTCTCCTGGAACGCACAACAAACATTCGTGCCCTTCAGCACGCGCGTCTGGGCATGGGTTGTCATCGCCGCGCTGCCGTTGGTAATTGCCGCCTTCCACGGCCATAGAGGATTGATTCCCCCGGTCGTCGCTGCGGTGTTTTCCATCGCGCTGCCGTGGTGCAACCACACATGGACCGAGACCAACACTTTCGGCGACAACCACTACACCTTCGCCCGCCACGAACCCAATCTTGCCGCCCACGCGCTGGTTGCGGTCTTTGCGGTATTCATCTGCTGGTGGGGAGTGCGGTTGGCATCCAAGGCGCTGGTCAACCTGGGCATTGTGGGCTTCGCCGTGGCTGTCGGATGGTTCTACTTCAGCAATATCTTTGACGAGGTCGGCCGCTCCCTTGGCCTCATCGGCCTGGGCATTCTCTTCCTCGCCGGAGGATGGGCTCTGGAAAAAATGCGAAGGCGAATCCTGGCTGGCATGGCTTCTACAGACCGCACGACTCAGGAGGCGAGATGAAGCTCTCCAAAACCTCTGTCGCACTGCTTCTCATCCAGATGGCTATTGTCTCTACCATCACCGCCAAATACCTCTACCAGCGCCTGACCTGTCCCCGCGTGTGGACGCGAGCTGCGGCCTACGACCCGCGGCTGCCAATGCGTGGCCGCTACCTGAGCCTGCAACTCCTTGTCGATGGCTGCCAAAGTACGCTGCCCTCGGCCAAAGCCGCCACCTTCCCGCGCGACATCAACGGCGCAGTCCGGCCCGGCCCCTATTCCATCCGGCCCGTGCAGCCCGTTCGATTCCCAGCGGACTTGAAGGTGAAAGACAACCAACTCCAGGCCATTTGGATTCAGGACGAGGAAAAACAAGCCTCAGGGCTCACCGTCGAAGCCCCGCCCGGCGCACCGTGCCAGGATTTCCATCTCGCCACCCCGGTCGACTTCTACATTGCGGAGCACGCGACAGATCCGTCGAGCCTCAAGCACGGCCAGGAGCTATGGATTGAAGTGACGCTTCCACCCAAAGGTCCGCCCCGGCCCATCCAGCTTGCTCTCAAAGACAACGGCGCATGGAAGCCGCTGGCATTTCAATAAAGGGAATTGTTTTTTGGACTAAGCTTTTTCCGTCGCATTCAAATCGACGAGCCCCTCAGGCAGCGCCATCTCCACGCGCTTTGCTTTGAGGTCGATTTTCCGCAGATAGCTCTTTGCAAACGGGACCAGTATCTCGCCGCCTGCGCCGTGCACAACCAGCAGCGCCACCGGCCCGGCCGTCCGATCCACGTCTTCGACCTCGCCCACCAGCACAGGCTCTGCTCCAGCCACATCCACCAGCGCGCACCCAATCAGGTCGCCAATATAAGTCTCGTCCTCGCCAAGCGCAGCCCGTTCCACCCGCGGAATCGCCACAATCAGCCCTGCCAGCGTCGCGGCGTCACTAATCGAATCGACTCCGGAAAAATGCAGCACCACGCCACCCTTATGCAGCCAGTGATTCACGAGCTCAACCTCGCGCGGAGCCGCGACGCGTCCAGTCTTGGCAGGCGTACCTTCCGGCAGGAGCCATAGCCGCAGCCGTTCAGCAAATTTTTCAGGAAAATCGGTAAGTATGTCGGCGAAGACCTCGCCCTTGCGTCCCTGCGGGCGGCGAATGCGAGCCAGCCAAGTCCACTGCAAGGCTTGCACAGCTTCTTCTGGCGCGGTCCCATCTGGCGAGAGAGGGGTGCCGGATGATTCGGCTGACGCCATGCTAACCTTCGTCGTCCTCTTCCAGGATGTCGAGCGTGTAGCGGTGGTGCAGCTTCATGCTCACGGCGCCCAGGATGGTGCGCACCGAGCGAGCGGTGCGTCCCTGTTTGCCGATCACCTTGCCCACGTCCTGTGGCGCAACCCTGAGCTTGAGAACCGTGTTTTCATCGCGGTCCACGGATTCGACTGCAACAGCAGCAGGCTCATCCACCAAGGCCTGGGCGATCTCCCGGACCAGTTCGGCTACTGAGGTTTGTGCGACCATTTCGTTTTGGGTCATGCTCTTGCCCCTGACCAGATACGTTTAGTAATTGGCGACAATGAATCTGTGCGCGAATAGTATCAGCACGCACCCGTCGCCGTCAGCAATTGTATGCGCAGGCAAGGTTGCCCGCGCACATATCTGGGGGAGAAGCGGAAAAATCAGGCCGCAGCCGTTTCGGCAACCGGCGCTGGGTTCTTGGTAACCAGCTTTTCCACGATAGTAGACATCTTTGCGCCAACGCCGCGCCAGTAGGCGACGCGCTCATGCTTCAGCTCGACGGAAGCCGGGTTGGTGCGGGGGTTGTAGGTACCGACCACTTCGATCGAACGGCCATTGCGTGCGCGGTCCTTCTCAATGACCACGATACGGTAATAGGGCTGCTTGCGGGCGCCAACGCGCGCCAAACGAATCATCACCACGGCGATACGGTTCCTTTCAAATTCCAATGCTCTGTTGCGGTCTTTTTGGGGTCTTCCCGGCCAGCGCGGACGCGCCAGACCAAAATGAGGGCCAGACGGATGAGCCCAGCCGCACAAGACACAACACCTAAGTATCGCTGAAAAAAGGGTTCTGGGCAAGTTTTCTAGGCGTTCGGAATGCCTTGTCAGGCCGCGGGATTCCATTCTCCTGCCACTCACAGCCACCCTCACCGCGCCGGAAACAAGAACCTCAACATCGGCCGAACCCGCCGCGCCCAGCTCGCCTCGTCGTGGGTTCCACCCGCCACCCGTTCAAAATGAAGCGTTTCGCCAGCCTTCCAGCCATCAGCCATCAGCCGCCGGTTCAGCTGCTCGGCATTCTCCAGTGTGTGCCGCCCCTCCTGGTCGCCTACATCCAGCCAAACCCGGGGCCGCTCCCAAATCTCCGGCGCCCGCTCGTTCACGTAACCAAGAATGCTCTTGTGGTTCCACCAGACGCTGGGCGAAAGCACCGCCAGTTTGCCGAAATGCCGCGCAAACCTGAGCCCGAGATAAAGCGCCACCAGGCCTCCGAGCGACGATCCGCCCACCCCCGTCTGGTCCCGCTCCTCCCGCACCCG
>DASRLI010000294.1:0-44441 GCA_035648535.1 Occallatibacter sp.
TTTGGTTTGGGCTGGCGTGCGCGCGCCTGTCGCTGCCGAGAGTGCGGCGAGCAACTGAACGAACCGCCGCCGCGAGATATCGAGATTCATGATCCGGTCCTTTGTTTTATGAGAGCGTTGAGAAAAAAGACTTCCTCGGGCACTATTCTCCAAATTGCGGAGAACAGTGCCCGAGGAGCTAATCAACGAGGCAACTGGTTAGAAGGTGTACTTGGCAGCAAGCTGCATGATACGCGGCGGACCTGCAGCTTGAATCTTACCGAAGCTCCCTGAGCTCTCAGTGAGGACCGGGGCCTGCAGGTTGGGATGGTTGAAGATGTTGAAGAATTCGAAGCGAAGCTCGAGCTTTTGCTCTCTGAACGTTGTGAAAAGCTTGCGCAGGCTGGCGTCGGCGTCAGTGTAATGAGGTCCGACGAGGGAGTTCATGCCGACATTTCCGAAGCTGCCGCCTGAGTTGGGGGTGAAGGCCGACGGCGTGATCCACTGCATGGAGGTTGTGTTCCTCACATAGGGGTTGACGCCTGAAACGGCAACGGGACGATCGAGCCCGATTCCGGTCAAGGAATTGTCGGTACCGGTGAGCACTGTGAACGGGTAGCCAACGTTAAACGAGACCAGGAACGAGGGCGACCAACCACCCGCGATCAGGTTCAAGGTCGGATTTGGGAAGCTGAACCCGGCATACACAAAAGAGGCATTCATGTTGTGGCGTACGTCAAAGTCGCACGGACCGTAGTCAAACCGCATGTTATTCGGGTCGGTCTGATTGTTGCCCTGCAGCTTGTTGCCGAGGGTTTCAGTATCCTGCAAGCAGTGGGAGTAGGTGTAGTTGTAAAGGAAGGTGTAGCCATGGCTCATGCGGTGCCGAGCCGAAAACTGCAAGGCGTTGTAATCGGTGTTAACGCCATCGTTCATCATAGTGATTGTTGAATAGTAGGGACCGTTGACGGGATCGGCCAGGGAGAAGACGCGACGCGCGGCAGTATTCTTTGTTGTCGAAGCTGCCCCACTGTAGACTGCCGGATTCATCTCATAGCCAGCACGCAGGTGAGTTGCCTTATTCCCAATGTAGCTCAGAGTCAGCGCCCAGTCGGTTCCAAACTGCCGTTCCAGGCTCAGGTTCCATTGCTGCATATATGGATGGTGCAGGCTGAGCGGGAGATTGACGTACGTACCTTGTTGATTGAACGTGGCAGTTTTCGTCGGCGGGAAGGGGAGTGGGAATGGATTTCCGCCCGGATAGCCCTGGTATGGATTTTGAAAACCTCCGGCAGGTGAGGACAAGGTCAGCCCGTTTGCCCAAGGTGGAGCGAGGGCAAAAGCTGAATTGGTGTAGGATTCGGGCGTGTCAAAGAAGATGCCATAGGAGGAGCGAATGCTCTCCACACCCTTTCCTGTGGGATCCCAGGCAAATCCAATGCGCGGTGCGAAGTCATCGTAGCTACCATTTGCATACGCCTTGGGAATGCCCTTGTCGCCATAAAAGAAGACGCCCGGAGGTGCATTAGTGAAAACGGTGGACCTGGTTCCGGCCTTGAACGCTGCCAGATCGATATGGCTGCCTAAGTTATACTGTTGCGTTTCAGGCAGCGACGGCTCCCACCGCACGCCGGCGTGAACATTGAGCGTCCTGGTCAACTGAACGGCGTCCTCAAAGTAGGCGCCAATGTATTTTTCCCACGAATTTCCGATCTGGCTGCCTGTGTCCGCGAACTGGAAGACAGAACCAAGCATAAGATCGGCCAATGCGTCTCCGGATGCCTGGCCATTGAACGCAAAGAGCCCATTGGCCTCGAAAACGTTGTTTGCGTACATTTGCCCAACGATGTTTTCCACTCCGAAGCTGAAATGATGTTTGCCTCTGATCCAGTCGGTGTCGTCTGACCATTGATACTGATTCCGAATATACTTCGCCGGTGCGTTCGATCCACCTCCGACATTGAAGTAGTTGGAAATGGTCATATACAGGAAGTTGGGCACTGCGATGTACATATTCACGCCCAAGGCAACCGGATTAGGCATGGTAGTGGGATTGAAGCGATTCACCGAAAGCCGGGAGAACGTGAAGTGTGCTGCGTTGATGACGGTTGGAGAGATCGTCATCTGGTCCCCAAAAACAAACGACTGGGAGCGATCGATGACGCTCGGACGGCTCAGGGTCAGGATGTTGTTTGTGTAGACCGCAGGATTGGTGTAATTGAGAATAAAGTACCGGCCAAAGATCGTGTTCTTAGGGGTGCGCACCCAATCGATGCGCGCGAGATCCTGGTATTCATTGCTTGGATTCGATGCAGGATACACCAACTTGCCGCACGGGTCTGCTGATATCAGCATGATCTTGGCGAGATTGACCGCCGGGGTAGAGTATGAGCTTGTCGGAATCTGGTTGTTTACGTAGTTCGCGCCAGTGGAGGGATTCTTCAACTGCTTCGCCTTTCCACTGGTTTGGCAAGCGGCCGACTCGAGAGCGCTGAAATCTCCATTGAGCACCGCCTGCGTGGGAACAAATGCCGTGTTGCTGCCGGAAACGTTGCGGATTATTGTCTCCTGGTATCCCCCGAATCCGAAAAGCTTGTTCCTCAAGATTGGACCGCCGATGGTACCGCCGTATTGATTGCGGTGTTGTAAATCTCTGGCTGGCGCCACGGTAAACCGATTCTGCGCGTTCAAATTGGGAGTTCGCACAAATTCGAACAGATCTCCATGGAAGCTGTTTCCGCCCTGCTTAACGACAACATTGATCACTGAACCGGGATGCAAACCGTAGCGTGAGGAGATGCCGTTCGTTTGAACGTTGTACTCCTGAAGAGCATCGGGGAATGGAAAGGGCATGTTGACGTTGGAGTGCGAGTCGTTGTTGTCACCGCCATCCAGCAGGTAGTTATTGCCGTTGATTTGGCCGCCCGAAACGGAAACACCTACCGAGTTCACGTAGTCGTGACTCGTGACTACGCGGCTGGAGGCGTTGGGTGGCTGGGCGGCACCGGCCGAGAGCAAGATAAGGTCGGTCGCCTGCCTCCCGTTCAGCGGCAGGTCCACGATCCGCTGCTGATCCATGACCGTAGAGATGGATGTGTCCTGGGTTTCGATCATCGCCGCATCGGCCGAAACCTGCACCTCCTGGGAGACACTCCCAACAGTGAGCGGGATATTGACCTGAACATTTTGTCCGACCTGCAAGACGAGGCCGGTTTGGGTGTATCTAGTGAACCCCTTGGCGCTGATTTGAAGCGAATAGGCGCCGACGGGGAGACCGGGAAGGACAAAGGACCCATCTCCGCCGCTAACCGTGACCTGCACCTGGCCCGTTTCCTTTTGCGTTGCTGTGATCTGGGCACCCACTACCGCGGCTCCGGATTGATCGAGCACCATGCCATGAACTTGTGCATTATTGACCGCTTGCGCGAAGCCGACGTTGTGCAGGAAGAGGACCAGGCATATTGCCGTAGTCCACTTTGCCACTTTGGAAATAACCATTTGTTCGCCTCCAGTACAGATTTCAGTGGTCGGTTGAGTCGTGTTTTCGATTTGGTTTCTGCCTTCAGCGCATTACTCGCGGCGGGCCAGGTAGCGCACGGCCAGACCTGGAGCGTTGCGCACGGGAGGGAATCCAGTGGTTTATCGGAAAACTTCCACGGGGACCTCAGCTATTGGCCTACGGCAAACCTGGGTGCTATTCGTAGACCGGATTTCTTTTCCTAGCCTCAATATCGGGAGTGTGATCTATCGAAAAATCTGCCTGGATTCTTGGGGCAACCTCTTGAGGACCAGAGAAAGAACACAATACGAGTTGCGAGAACTTTATACGCACCTCAAGAAATGACTGTCAAGCGGAAAGATGGCATGCCTGTCCGCCTGTCATACCATTAAAAAATTTAAGGGATCAAGCACCCTCCAAGGACAGCGAATTCTTGTTTCGAATTGGCCGATGGCTGCGGCGAAAGTGCCGGCAGCGTATGGATGTTGCGGAAGAGCTACCGTACAGCTAAAGCGTTTTTATTGAGAGACTTACCACTTGTGCCCGGTTGGGACGGGGGTTATGCGCACGTATGCACTGCGTCAAGGGTTTGTCAGAGACTGGGGAAAATGGATGACTCCGAGTGCCGATCGGAGCGGTTATATACGGGCACAGAACCAAAGGACGCGCGACCGCGGACTGGGTTGAACGCGGGCGACAGGCACCTGATGCAAGTCAGGGCTGGACGACTTTTACAACCAGGTAGGTAATCTGCGTTCTGGGGGCGAGGATGAACTGGTGCGGGATTCCGGCGGGGATTTCGATGATGTCGCCGGGGCCGACTTCCTGTTTTTGGCCACCTTTGATGCCTGAGCCCTGGATCTCGTTGGGTGCCGTGGGGGCGGGATCAATGATCTCTCCACCCCATACGATTGCGGCGGTTCCGGATTGAATAACCATGACATCGGCCTTGGTCTTGTGCAGCTCCGCACGGCCGTCCTTTTCGCGGTGGATAATCTCAAGCAGGTGGTTGCCGAAGTCCACCTTCTGCGTGATTCCGCCGGGCGGCATGCCTTTGGGCCAGACAGTGATAGCGCTGCTTTGGGAAAGGGCGGTGGTTGCGGGCAGTGCGATGGCAAGAGCGAGCAGGAAGGCCTTCATGGTTTTTGTATCTCCGGGGGGTTGCGGGAAGGTGGGTTGCCTGCGGCGTCAACGGGAAAGACGCCACAGGCATGAGGGGGTCAGGCGGTAACGACAACGGCTTTCTTAATGAAGTCCGGGTCGATATCGACGCCGAATCCGGGCCCGCTGGGAACCTGGATGACTCCGTTGCTGTCGCTGCGGAGGCTCGAGGTGGGGCAGTGATACGGGAGTTCGTTGTTGAACTCCTTGAACTCATGGAAGGGGCCGGAGTTGGGGATGGAGGATACGAAATGCATCATGTAAGCGTAGCCGAGTCCGGTCGAAGAAATGTGAGGTATACATTGTTTGCCAAAGGCATTTGCCATGCGGGCGACCTGCACACAACGCACCATGCCGCCGAAGTAGAACATATCCGGCTGGACGATGGAGAGAGCGCCGTTGGCGACGAGCCAGCGGAAGTTGTGGGTGCTCGGCTCCTGCTCGCCGCCGGCGATCGGTATTTCGAGGGCGTCGGCAACCTGTTTGGTTTCTTCGTACCAGTCGAACGGGACGGGCTCTTCGTAGAAGGCGTACTTGTACTCCTGCATGAGCTTGCCGATGGGAATGGCCTGGGCGGCGGTGTAGGAACCGTTGGAGTCGGCGGAGATGATCATCTGATCGCCAAAGGTTTTGCGGACAAGTGGAATGAGCTTCTCGCTTCGGCCGGGAGGGGTTTCAACGTGGCTCATGCGGCCGCCTACTTTGAACTTGATGGCTTTGGCGTTGGAGATGGCTACGTCGCGCTTGAGGTGTTCGATTGTTTCTTCGGCGGTAATGTCGCGCTCGCCGTTGGCCTGGTAGACGGAGATGCTCGGGTTATGGATTTTGTCGCTGATGAGCAGACCGATGGAACGGTTGGACATTTTGCCGAACATATCGAGGATGGCAAACTCAATGGTGGCAATGGGAACCCAGATGGCGAGACCTTGCGCCTTGTAGTTGCTTTCGTAGACGGTGGCAGCGGGAATCAACTGCTCGATGTCGCGTGCATCCTTGCCGATAAAGTAGGGGGCGATGCGCTTTACAAACATGGGGTAAAGGGCTGCCATTTGCTGCGCATTCGAGACAGAAATGCCCTCGTGGCCGTCGGTTGAGCGGACACGGCAGAGATATTCCTTCTTGTTGCGCAGCAACTCGATGCTTTGAATGATGACGGGATCGGGAAAGAGTTCGCGCTTGAAGACGGGCTCTTTGAGAATGGCATCGAGCTTGGCGAAGCGCTCCTGGAGGGTACCTTGGAGTCCGTGCCGGGGGGCGTTGAGAAACTGTGCTCGTGCCTGAAAAGGGAGAGCGGCTGCAGCGGCGCCGCCGGCAAGAGCGGCGGTGATGAAATTGCGGCGGTTCGATTGCATTATGTAATCTCCTAACGAGGGCTTTTCGCCTGATGATCTAGCCTGCCAACCTCCACTTTGACTTACGAGAAGCCCGGCACGTACTTGCGATCAACCAAACCAATATAGTCGAAACTCTTGAGGCGTGCGTCGAGACGGGAAATGGATTCGAGCGGTTGCCGATTGATTTCGGCATGGATTCGCAGTAATTATTGAGGATGGCGGGGAAGCTTTGGAGGGCCAGCAGGATTGACGCGTCGAGGCTAAGATCGTACTCTGCAATATAACAGCTCCTGAATTCACGCCCTGGAAAACGGCAACAAGACCCACACTAACCCGCAGGGCGGGAACGCGTAAGTGTCAAGACTGCTTGGCCTGCAGCTTTAAGGAAGAAACCAATCACCGATACCCGAACACCACGCCTCGTGTTCTGGATGCTCCGTTCCGTTTTCGTTGACAAGCAACTGGTCTGAACTGAACATGGGAAATGTGCATCCAGTAATGGCGTGTTGCCCTTAAGAAAGGATTGAACCTGCTCAATGGCAAATAAACCCAAAGGTGCGGACAGCGTGGGAGTGCCCACCAAAAACAAGCACTTGATCCGCTGGGTAGAGAAGATGGCAGAGCTGACACAGCCGGCAGCTGTTCAATGGGTAGACGGCAGCCAAGAAGAATATGACAGGCTGTGCAGCGAGATGGTCGCATCAGGTACATTCACACGACTGAATGAGAAGCTGTGGCCGGGAAGCTTTTACGCGCGCTCGGATCCGCGGGATGTTGCTCGAGTGGAAGAACGCACCTTCATCTGCTCGCTTTCAAAAGATAGTGCCGGGCCGACTAACAACTGGGAAGAGCCGTATGCGATGCGGCGCAAGCTGAAGGGGCTTTTCCGCGGCTGCATGCACGGGCGGACGATGTATGTGCTGGCCTTCAGCATGGGGCCGATTGGATCTCCGATGTCACAGATCGGCGTGCAGCTGACCGACTCTCCATACGTTGTGGTGAGTATGCGCATCATGGCGCGCATCGGATTGCCGGTGCTGGCCGAGATCGACAAGGATGAGAAGCGCGTGGTGCCTTGCATGCACACTGTGGGCGCTCCCCTTGCGCCTGGCCAGAAGGATGTGCCGTGGCCCTGCAACGACGAGAAGTACATTGTGCATTTTCCGGAGACACGCGAGATATGGAGTTATGGTTCGGGATACGGCGGCAATGCACTCTTGGGTAAGAAGTGCTTCGCGTTGCGCATTGCGTCGAATATCGCACGCGACGAGGGTTGGATGGCCGAGCACATGCTGATTCTCGGAGTCGAATCGCCGCAGGGAGAGAAGACTTATGTCGCGGCGGCTTTTCCCTCGTCCTGTGGCAAGACGAACTTTGCGATGATGGTTCCGCCAAAAGGTTTCGAAGGTTGGAAGGTGTGGACGGTTGGAGACGACATTGCCTGGATCAAGCCGGATGCAAAGGGACAGTTGCGCGCAATCAATCCTGAAGCCGGGTTCTTCGGAGTTGCAGCAGGCACGGGCGCAAAGACGAACCCGAACGCGATTGCGATGGTGCGCAAGAACACCATCTTCACCAATGTGGCGCTAACACCTGAAGGCGGCGTGTGGTGGGAGGGCATGACGGACGATCCGCCCAATGAGTGCATGGACTGGCGCGGCGAGCGCTGGACTCCAGAGATCGGCAGAGACACCGGGAAGCCGGCAGCGCACCCGAATGGCCGCTTCACTGTTCCGGCCTCGCAGTGTCCGTCGATGGATGCTGCATGGGAAGACCCTTCGGGCGTGCCGATCAGTGCGATCATCTTCGGTGGCCGGCGATCGACTACGATGCCGCTTGTGTACCAAGCATTTAACTGGAGTGCGGGCGTCTATGTTGGCGCGACGATGGGCTCAGAGACCACAGCGGCTGCTTCCGGCGCGGTTGGCAAAGTCCGGCGCGATCCGATGGCCATGCTGCCGTTTTGCGGTTATCACATGGGCGACTACTTCAGGCACTGGATCAAAATGCAGCGCGCGCTGAGTTCCACGCCGCGCATCTTCCATGTGAACTGGTTCCGCAAAGATGAGAACGGGAAGTTTCTCTGGCCCGGTTTCAGCGAGAACATGCGCGTGCTCAAGTGGATTGTCGATCGTGCACATGGACGCGCACTCGGCAAGGAAACACCGATTGGCTGGACTCCTTACTACGAGGACATCGAATGGGCAGGGCTCAACTTTGCGCACGAAAAATTCGACCGGTTGCAGGAAGTGGAACGCACTGCATGGCGAAGCGAACTGATGGGACATGAGGAACTATTTATCGACTTGCACGACCATCTACCGCCTGAGATGGTGTACGAACGCGAATTGCTTATCTGTCGCTTATAGTATGCATACGAGTTAAAGCCAGAGCCCGACCATTGGTCGGGCTCTGGTCTTGATGTTCATGTTTTGTTGACTCAGGTTGTTGGTTTAGCCCAAACCTCGCGTAGCGTGTCTCCGGCAGCGGAGAGATTTGCAAGCCACATCTCAACGTACTCACGAGACAACACAACACCATCCGCACCTGCGCCAATGGCTGCCCTCACAGCCTGGCGCACATCATCGGGTTTGGTGCGCTTGTCTGTGAGCGCTGTGGGCACATCTATGTCGATTCCTGGATAGATCTTGACAGTTCCCTGGACTCCTTCAACTGCACGCTTCGTCTCTCGCGCGACGTAATCGGCGGTTAGACCGGAGAGGTGCAATTGGTCGTATGGACCCTCCTTGTAGTTCATGATCTTGTAGAAGAAGGGAAGGAACTCTTCGGGGGTAGCGTCATGAAAGACAGTTTGGCTGAGGCGATCGAGATAACCCGCAAGACGAGGGCCTGCGGCGTTGTTATAAGTGGCTAGCTTGAGAAAGTCGGCGTAGTTTCTGGTTTTCGAATAATCCTCTTCCGCCCGATAGAAGGGACTGAAGGTCATGTTTTGCATGATGTGAAATCCGAATGGTTTTTCGGGAGCTATCGCTTTCCCCGTTCCATACAATTCCGATCGGATCTCCTGGTAGCTGTCGGTCCAAAGTGTTTCCCAGCTAAGTATTTCAGGATATTGCAGCAGCAGTCTCCAGAAAGAAACAAAGTAGCCATCGGCCGGCCGATGATCCTGCGCTGCTGCGGTGAAGAGCTGATCGAGATGACGGTATCCGGTCTTTGCCCGCTCCACTGAGATATCCCGATCGCGGGCCTTCGCCTGGCAATAGCGGCAGAAACAGGAGATTCCTTTCGTGCTCCATCCACCGCCAATCATGTTCTGGAGCGGCCCCATGCGCTCACAACCCCAGGCCAAACCATCTATTTCGCTGGAATAGCCGCTCAACTGACTCTCGACTTTGCCGGTGAGAAATGCCCGATACTCGGGATGGTTGAAGCAGGCGCTGGTTGTTCGACGCCCGTCCACATCAATCTCCGCCACCTCGACGGCGTTGGGCATGCTAACCATCATGAGGGGAAAGGCGTTGTTGTAATCCCATGCGAAGAAGTCCATGCCGCGGGCTTTGGCTTTCGGAGCGACCTCTGTGATGACGTTGAATTTTCCGTAGTCCGGCGAGCGAAAGTCCTTCAGGATTGTGTTCTGGAAATACTTCGGATCGTAGTCATAGTAGGCGCCACCAACGAACTTTTCGTTGGGATCGCCAGAAATTCCATGATCGGGCAGAACAGGCAAGCCACCTTTTCTCAGACGCTCTCCTTCGTACTGGAACGTGTAGGCCCAAACCGTGTTGACATTGCCCTTCTCCTGGATGGTGTCAAGCAACTTGTCAATGCCTTCATCGAGCCACGCATACGGCTTTACCTGAATGGCAACGTAATTTTTGCGGTTCTTCACCGCGTTCCTGTTCGCGGGAGGTGCAGCCTTCGCCTTTGTCTGCGGGTGCGCGGCCTGAGTTAAAAGTGCAACGCCTGCGGAGGCAAGCCGAAGAAAAGTTCTACGATCCAAGAACGATTTCATAATGAACACCTCAATGATGGGTTGTATTGAGCTGGATTACGGGTTCCCTCAGGTTGTTGAATGCGCGAATACACTGCGCAGCTCGTCTCCGGCGGCAGAGAGATTTGCCAACCACATTTCTTCATACCTGGTGGACAAGACAACACCATTGGCGCCGGCGCCGAATGCGTCACGTATTGCCTGGCGCACGTCATCGGGTTTGGTGCGATGGTCTGTTGATTTGGTTGGCACATCGATATCGATTCCGGGATAGATCATCACTTCTCCCCGTGATCCGGCAATCGCACGCTTGGTTTCGCGCGCAACGTAGTCAGCCGAGAGGCCGGTGAGATGGAGTTGATCGTAAGGGGCTTCCTGATAATTCATGATTTTGTAGTAGAAGGGGAGAAAATCTTCGGGAGTTGCATCATGGAAGATGGTCGCGCTGAGGCGATCGAGAAAGGCCGCCATGCGCGGACCACCGGAGTTGTTGTAACTGGCCAGTTTCAGAAAGTCGGAGTACCTCGCGGTTTCTGAAAAGTCCTCTTCGGCCCGATAGAACGGGCTGAAGGTCATGTTTTGTTGAATGTGGAATCCGAATGGCTTCTCGGGAGCAAGGGCTTTTCCTGTTCCATACAATTCCGATCGGACCTCGTGGTAGCTGTCAGTCCAGAGCGTTTCCCAGCTCAGGATTTCTGGATTCTGAAGCAACAGTCGCCAGAACGCGACGAAGTAGCCATCAGCGGGCCGCTGATCATGAGCCGCGGCAGTGAACAATTGGTCAAGTTTTCGGTACCCTGTTTTGGCCCGCTCCACTGAAACACCGCGGTCGCGCGCCTTCTGCTGGCAGTAGCGGCAGAAGCAGGAGATTCCTTTCGTGCTCCAACCGCCGCCGATCATGTTGTGGATCGGCCCCATCCGTTCGCAACCCCATGAGAGTCCATCAACCAGCCCGGCATACCCGCGCAACTGACTCTCAATTTTCCCAGTCAGGAATGCTCGATAGTCAGGGTTATTGAAGCAGGGGCTGGTTGTTGGGCGCCCGTATACATCGATCTCTGCGACCTCGGCAAAGTTGGGAATGTTGGGCGCCATGATTGCGGCGTTGTTGTAATCCCAGGCGAAAAAGTCCATGCCCCGCGCCTTGGCTTTGGGCGCGACTTCAGCGATCACGTCGAACTTTCCAAAGTCCCGGGAGCGGAAATCCTTGAGAACGGTGCCTTGAAAGTATTTTGGGTCGTAGTCGTAAAAGGCTCCGCCGATGAGCGGGCCGCCGGAAACACCGTGATCCGGCAATATGGCCTCGCCGCTCTTGTTCAGCCGGGTTTCCTCGTAGTCGAATGTGTAAGCAAAGATGGTGTTGACGTTGCCCTTCTGCTGCAGATTGTCCAGGACTTGGTCGACACCTTCATCGACCCAACTGAAAGGCTTGACCTGAAGGGCGACGAAGTTCTTCCGATTCTTTACGCCACTTTTGTTGACGGGAGGTGCAACTGCAGGCTTAGACTGTGGGTGCGCCGCCCGAGTGAGGAACGCCGCACTTGCGGAACAAAGACGGAGGAAATCTCTGCGATCGAAGAGCGAAGACATGTAGAAGCCTCAAGGGGTTGGGTAGTCGTTATCCGGGAGAATAAGAGAACGCGACACATCCTAAGCTGATTGTCAGACCATTGTCAAGAACTGGCAAGTGAGGCGCGGGAAAGGTGCGCTTGATTGCTTTCATTACGCCGAAATGTCAGATTGGTGTGGTCGTTACGACGCTGGTCGCGTTAGCATTGGCTACATTAACTTGGGAAATGCTATGAGCAGCTTTCGCGATTTTCGGGCCGTTATGCTGGCATTCGCTGCATTTGGGACCGCAGCAGGAGCAGCGTCAAACGCGACTCGTCCCACTGCATTGACCCAGTACAATCAATGGCGGAGACAGATCAAACAAGCGCTCTTTATCGATGATCATCTTCCGGCGCTCGCGCCGAAGAGCTTTGGCACATTCTCGCCGGCGGACGGCGTTGTTGCAGAGCGCGTGACCTTTGGCACCAGTTACGGTATGCGCGTTCCGGCCATTGTTTACCTCCCTTCGAAGAGAATAGGCCGCATGCCCGGACTGGTGATTGTGAACGGGCATAGCGGCGACAAAACATCCTGGTACGCGTTCTATTCCGGCATTCTGTACGCTCGTGCGGGGGCGGTGGTTGTTACATACGATCCGATTGGCGAAGACGAGCGGAATAGCGACCGTAAATCCGAGACAAACACGCACGACACTGTGGTACCCGGACAGCAAGTGCCCGCGCGCATGGGCGGACAGATGGTTACCGACATCATCCAGGCGGTCAGCTACCTTTCCGGGCGTGCCGATGTTGATCCCAAGCGGATCGGGGTCGCGGCTTACTCGATGGGATCGTTTCATGCTGCTATTGCGGGCGCGCTCGACAATCGTATTCACGCATTGGTCCTCTCTGGCGGCGGCAATATTGACGGGCCGGGCGACTATTGGGACCTAAGCCCCAAGGTCATGTGCCAGAGCGGTCCTTCAAAGGCGTTGGACTTTCTTCCGGATAGGGGCGCTATTCTTTATGCGCTCAACCAGCTTCGCGGCCCGACGTTCATCATCAACGGCACAAAGGATCTGGTGATCGTTTCTGTGCACGCTGAAGAGCCGTTCTTTGAAAGGCTCAAGGCGCGCACGGAGGCTATCAGTGGAAAGTCTGAGGGAATCTTTGAAACCTATTGGATTCCGGGGGCCGGGCATCGGCCGAACTTCGTAACTCGCCCCGCGGCACTATGGCTTCAGCGTCAACTCAGTTTTCCAAATTGGACTGAAGCCAAGATTCAGTCGATGGACGAAGTGCACATCAGCGAGTGGTCCGCAAAAACCGGTGCGCATATTGTGGAGAAGTTTCACACGGAACTTTCCGAGGGAGGAGTCCGTGCGCTCACTACCGACGTGCCGAATGTGCCTCGGGAGAAGTTACAGGCTGTTCCAATCGACGAATGGCAAAAGGACAAAGACAATTTCATTTGGGAAGCGTGGGTAACAAGGGCTCGTGCGGCATCACAATAATGCACCAGACCTGCGAGAGTAGTTATAGAGGGGAGTAACATGCGCATCACAGAAATTCGTGAGGTAACTGTACCAATTGCATCCGCGATTGCGAACGCATATATCGATTTTTCAAAGATGACCCTGTCACTGGTTGCTGTGGTTACGGATGTTGTGCGTGACGGCAGAACCGTGATTGGCTATGGGTTCAACTCGAATGGGCGCTACGGTCAGGGCGGCCTGATCAGGGAGCGTTTCGCTCCACGCGTGCATGAGGCCGATCCCGCGACGATGCTGAATGATGCGCAGGACAATATCGATCCAGATCGCGTTTGGCGAACGCTGATGCGCAATGAGAAGCCGGGTGGACATGGCGAACGCTCCGTAGCCGTCGGAACAATTGACATGGCAGTATGGGATGCGGTGGCAAAGATCGCGGGCAAACCGCTGTTTCGTCTTCTTGCGGAGAGCCGGGGATTGCAGGCAGACCCTCGCGTGTTTGTGTATGCGGCCGGAGGCTACTACTATCCCGGCAAGAATCTCAATGCTTTGCGCATGGAGATGCGATCATATCTCGATCGGGGATACACGGTCGTAAAGATGAAGATTGGCGGGGCGGATATTGCGGAGGATCGCTCGCGCATTGAGGCAGTCCTTGCTGAAATCAAGAAGGACGCGCAGCTCGCAGTGGATGCGAACGGACGGTTCGATCTGGAGGCGGCGATTGCGTACGCGAGAATGCTGAAGGACTATCCGCTGTTCTGGTATGAAGAGGCGGGCGATCCGCTCGACTATGCACTGCAAGCCGCTTTGGCTGATTACCACGATGGTCCGATGGCTACAGGGGAAAACCTCTTCAGCCACCAGGATGCGCGCAATCTGCTGCGCTATGGCGGAATGCGGCCGGATCGTGATTGGCTGCAATTCGACTGCGCTTTGTCGTATGGGCTTTGCGAGTATTTGAGGACGCTTGACGTGGTGAAGGCAGCTGGTTGGTCGCCGCGCCGCTGCATTCCGCACGGCGGACATCAGATGTCGCTGAATATTGCTGCGGGCCTTGGACTTGGCGGCAATGAGAGTTATCCCGATCTCTTCCAACCTTTCGGCGGATTTCCGGATGGCGTGAAGGTGGAAAACGGCCACGTTACCATGCCAGAGATTCCGGGCATCGGGTTTGAGGGCAAGTCCGATCTGATTCGAGTGATGCGGAACCTGGCGGAGTAACGATGACGGTTGGAAGGACCGAAAAGCTGAGTTCCACACCACGCCACCGCCCATGGCTTGGCCCTCTCTGGGTCCAGGTACTTGTGGGGATTCTGCTTGGCATTGGCGTTGGGGTTGTGTTTCCTCACGCTGCCGTAGCGCTCAAACCGTTGGGTGATGGATTCATCAAACTAATTCGGATGACTCTGGCTCCGATCATCTTTGCGACCGTTGTGGTTGGAATTGCGCGCATGGGCGATCTCAAGGAGGTGGGACGCGTAGGCGCGAAGGCACTTATCTACTTTGAAGTGGTTTCGACGCTGGCGCTGATTATTGGCCTGATTGCGGTAGATGTGCTGCAGCCGGGCAAGGGGATGAATATCAATGCTGCCGCACTCGACGCTACAGCTATTTCGAGTTATACGACGGGCGCTCAGCAAACTGGATTTGTGTCGTTCATTTTGGGGATCATTCCATCAAGCGTGGGCGAGCCATTTGTTAATGGCAACATTCTGCAAATTATCTTGCTGGGAGTTTTGTTTGGGCTGGCGCTGGCGCAGTTTAGAGACAAGGCACTTCCCTTGGTGGACATGTTGGATCTGCTGCTACAGGGCATGTTCGGAATCGTCAAGTTCGTGATGTACCTGGCACCTCTAGCGGCATTCGGCGCAATGGCCTATACGGTTGGGCAGTATGGCGTGGCAAGCCTGGTCCAGCTTGCACAATTTACCGCGGAGCTTTGGATCGTATCGATCCTGTTCGTCATAGTTGTGCTTGGAGTGAACGCACGACTCTGCGGATTCAGCTTGTTCGCGCTTATGCGCTACCTTCGCGAAGAGATTCTGATTACCGCTGGAACGGCATCGTCCGAAGCAGTCCTGGCTCCTGTGATGTTGAAGCTGGAGCAGCTTGGCTGTGAAGAGGCGATCGTCGGCATGGTGGTGCCCGCAGGCTATACTTTCAACGCGACTGGCACAGCAATCTACCTGAGCATGGGGGCGATCTTCATCGCGCAGGCGACTAACACCCATCTTAGCCTGCGCGAACAGATCGTGATCCTTGTGGTGCTGATGCTTACGTCCAAAGGATCGGCGGGAGTTGCCGGCGCCGGCTTTGTGACATTGGCTGCCACGCTTGCTGCCATGCATACGATTCCGGTAGCGGGTCTGGTGCTGCTGCTGGGCGTTGAACGCATTACGAACGTTGCCCGCGCTGTGGTGAACGTAATCGGCAGCGCCGTCGCGACGATTGTTGTCGCGAAGTGGGAAGGTGCGTTCGATCAGGAAAAGGCAAGCCGGGAGGGCCGGCTGTAATCAGCACCTCCCGAGTGGCCTACGTTGCCGATGGAGGGTATAACGCCCGCAGTGTTTCTCCGGCTGCGGAGAGATTGGCGAGCCACATTTCTACGTAGTCGCGCGATAGTACGACACCATCGGCACCCGCGCCGACAGCGGCCCGAATGGAATGGCGCACATCGTCCGGGTGGGTGCGCTTTTCTGTCTCCTTGCCGGTCGAAATGAGCGTAGGCACGTCGATGTCGATGCCGGGATAAATCTTTACATGTCCGTCGACACCGGTCACAGCGCGCTTGGTCTCGCGTGCGACATAGTCTGCAGAAAGGCCGGTTGCGGCCAGCTCATCGTACGGAGCTTCCTTGTAATCCATGATCTTGTAATAGAAATCCTGGAAGTCCTTGGGCTCGGCGTCGTGGAAGATGGTGTGGCCCAGCTGGCGCATGTACTCAGCCATGCGCGGACCGGCAGCATTGTTATAGGTCGCGGGCTTGAGGAAATCCGCGAAGTCTCTTCTCTTCACGTAGTCTTCCTCGGCGCGATAGAACGGGCTGAAGGTCATGCTTTGCATTAGGTGAAATCCGAATGGCTTCTCCGGCGCAATTGCTTTGCAGGTTCCATACAGCTGCGCCTGGACTTCCTGGAAGCTGTCGGTCCAGAGCGACTCCCAACTGAGAATTTCGGGGTACTTGAGCAGCAGTCTCCAGAAGGTGACAAAGTAGCCATCCACCGGCCATTTATCCTGGGCGGCGGCGTGGTAGAGCTGTACGAGTTCATGGTATCCCGCCTGCGCTCGCTCTACTGAGATGCCGCGCTCGCGTGCCTTCGCGCGGCAAAACTGGCAGAAGCAGCTGACGTTGCCACCTCTGCCCATTACATTCTCAAACGGGCCCATGCGTTCCGAGCCCCACGCGTAACCGTCGACGAGGCTGGAATAGCCGCTGAGCACGCTCTCGACCTTGCCGGTGAGCCAGGCCTGATAGTCAGGATTGTTGAAGCAGGGGCCCGCTGTTCTGCGCCCATACAAATCAATCTCGGTAATCTCCGCGAAGCCGGGTATCGTGCGGAGCAGTGTGGGGCTGGAGTTGTTCAACTCCCAGGCAAAGAAATCCATGCCGCGCGCCTTGGCCTTGGGCGCTACGTCTGCAATCAAGTTGAACTTGCCGTAATCGCGCACGCGGAATTCCTTCAGCGTCGTGTTCTGGAAATATTTTGGATCGTAGTCATAGAACACACCTCCCACAACTGAGTCGCCGGAGACGCCGTGATCGGGCAGCATGATAGCGCCGCCCTTCTTCAAGCGCGTTTCTCCATAACCGAAGGTGTAGGCCCAGATGGTGTTGACGTCGCCTTTCTGCTGCATGTTGTCGAGTACCTGGTCGATGCCTTCATCGACCCATGCATACGACCGGGTTTGAATGCCAACGAAGTTCTTTCTGTTTTTAACAGCACCGCGGCTGACCGGAGGGGCTGGTTTTGCCTGTGGATGGGCCGCTGGAGCAAGAAACGCCGCACATGCTGAACAAAGACGGATAAACGCTCTGCGATCGAGTATCGACCTCATGGAAAACCTCCAGGGATTTTGCAATAGGGATTCTGTGTACCTTTGAAGCCCTTATGCGATTGGTGTGCAGCGATGAGTGGCTAAGACCCGCATCGGCATTTCTATACCGAAGACTCATTTATCGTCAAGGACGGGTGTCTTGGTTTCCTGCTCACACGAGAAGGGCAGAGGCGTTGGCCTCTGCCCTGGGACTGCGGATTCGCCCTTTGAGACGGACGTTTTGGAGGGGCAGTTATTTTGCTTCGGGGACAGACAGGGACGCGGAGTCGGATTCGTTAGTAACCTCCGCTTGCTGCATCAGGCTGTATCCATCGCGAGTGCGAATACGAAGCTTTTCAAGATTCTTGCCGACGAGGCGCACTTTGATTGAGCGCCAGCCGCGGTTGGGGTTGGCTTGCGGGTAGTAACTCAGCGTGTATAGGTGCGCAAGGTCATCCTTGATAGACGCGAAGGCGTCTTTTTCCTGGCGCCAATTGCGGGCAAAGTAGGCCTTGCCGCCTGTCGCCTTGCTCATGCGTTCGAAGGCGGCGGAGGAAACCGGCTCCGACTCGGCCTGGTGAGTGCTCACGATATAGATGATGGTTCCGGTCGACTGGGCCAGTTCTGCCACATCCTCTGGAGGAACCGAACTGGCGTTGTCAGGGCCATTGGAGAAGACCACGATGGCCTTTCTTCCCTGTAGCGGCGCGGCATCCTTGACCGTCAACAAGAGGGAGTTATAGAGCGCGGCATCGTCTCCGGCAACGGTGCTGCGCACGCCAGTGACGACGCGAAAACGGTCGGTGGTGAGCGCGGCGGCGCGGGAGAGGTCGCGGCTGTAGGAATAGAACGCAATCTTGTTGGCATCGGGCATGGCGCGCACGAAATCAGCGATGGCGTCCTGTGCGAAGACAAAACTGCGGTACATATAGTTGCTGGTGTCGAAGAGGACAAATACATTGGCCCCGGTCAATCCTGGGACTTTGACGCCAGCCAACGAATGGACCGGTGAAGGCGGATCGGGCTTTGATGCATTCGCGGCGCCTGGCGCCTCGACCGGCTTGCCCGCGGGGGGGAGCGCACCGAGTTCGCGGGCGGTTTCATCACCTTCCTCAAAGGTGGCGAGCTTTTCCGGAATATTGTCTTCTGTGATGGCAAAGTCTTCCGGTCGAAGGTCGGAGATATAGTTTCCTTTGCTGTCTGTGACGGCAGCGTTGAGCTGCACAAGGACGACATTTACGCGAAAGCGTGAAGTCTCGTCCTGTGCCGAGGGGCGCGGCACAGCAGCCATCAGGAGAATGAGTCCCGCGCATACCCCGAGGCGGGCGTAAGTTCTGTTTGACCGAATCATCGCGTTTGTTCCTCGCTTGCGCTGCGTTCCCGCAGAATCTCCCGAATCGCCAAATCCGATTCGGGTTAGTTCAAAGCCGCCGCCCCAAGTTCGATGCGCCGACTTAGGATTGCGGCTTCATAGCCAAGTCATTACGGCTTGTCCGTGAAGCCGCACCGGGTGAAAAAGCCACTTAGCGGTCGCCGTCTCCAGCCGCAGGAGTTGGAAAACTGGCGACTTGCCCAGCCACTGTGCCTGCACCTTGTCCAGTCGTGGTGCCTTTGCCGTGTCCTGTTATCGTGCCTGCGCCATGCACGGTAATCCTGCCTTCCCGGAATTGATCTCCGGTTTTCTCCATGGCGCGCAATATAGCTGGCCAGTCGTCGATGGTTGTGGCGAAGATGTTCGAGACCATGTTTCGCGTCAGATCGGGAACCAGGACATTGAGCATCGCCGGAGAATACCCGGTTTCATCGGCGAGGCGCGCCCAGTAGAGGTTGCTGGATTCCCAGGATTCACCAAAGAGCCGGCCATCAAAAGCGCCGGAGACTGGGAAAATCCCGGAATTCAAAAGAGTGCAGGTGTCACTCTGCCCCAAGGCGAGATGCGGCAATCCAAAGTCTTTCGAAAGACGCTCCATGCTGGCATGGGAGTGATCTTTGCGGGCGAGCTCATCCAACTCGCGGCCGGCACTTCCCCAGTGAGCCTCTGCGGGGAACTTGCTGCGAAATTCGGCAGCGAGAAAGAAAGTGTCTGCCGGCATCATCTGCGGAAGTAGCTTAGCGGCGGTATCGGGCTGCTCGAGGGCCTGTGCAGTCATGTCCAAACGTGCGGGCGTCATCCGATCAGAGAGGATGCTCAATACCTTATCTCTGAGTTGCGGATTCGAAGCCGAAGCGATCAGGAGCTCTTCGCCGGTTCGTTGATAAAGGGCAGCCGCGTGCAATTCGTCCTGTCCGATATCCCACCACCGCGGCAGGACTGCGCCGACGAGAAGCTCTGGGACAACCTCTTTCCAGATCAAAGCCTGGATGTTTGCCGGGGCAATGAAATCCTGCTCGATCGAAGCCAGAGCATAAGGTAAATCGGCGAGTGATCCTAGCAGATAGGCGCCGCCTCCAGCAGTAACGCCAACGCCGACCAGTTCAGGAGTGCTCCACACATGCTCGATGCCCTGCACCGACGACGCAGTGAAGTCGTGGGAGCGGACGAAAAGCGGATTGTTGTGAAGAACCTGCGCGCCCGGGGGCTCATAGTAGGCATAATTCAAGCCAACCAACGTGTCCCGGAGGAAGGGGGTGAGTCGGCCGCGCGCGTCTTCCAGTTGGGCCGGCGTGCTTTGCGAACGAATGATCTTGGTGAGATCGGTTCGTACCTGCAATTCCGCGTGGCGGCTGGAGTAAACGATTGGAGCCCAGGCCGACTTTTCGCTTCCCGTGAAGATGGGGCGAGGCATCTCGAACTCTCGGAGATCGGCGGCAAGGAGTACCAAGGTGTCGCCGACGTGCGCTCCGTGTGCCATGTCCTCCAAGCCATCGAAGAGGCCAATGAGGGAGTCGAGGGAAACCAGGCGCTGGTCATCCATAACGGCGCGGATTCTGCGCACCAGTTCCTGGTGCGCGCGGCGACCGTCCGGATTGTTTTGAGTTGGACCGGCGAGCATATCGATGAGCTCGTTCTGAGTAGGATGCGCGTTGCCGCCGGCTGCAACCAGAGTCGACTCGAGCGAGGTACGGGCCGCGGAAAAGAGCTGAACTGACGTGGAGAATGAGGAGTAGGGCTGAACCGCGCCCTGCCACGATGCATTGAGGTTACGTCCAGGAATCTGTCCTTGGCGCGCAAGGATCTGCCATAGCCCGATTTCGGCCTGAAACGCACCGAGCGCGTTGGAGCGCTGAGTGGGGTTTGAGGTCTTGTTGATTCGATCAGCCGTTTCGACAAAATGAGTGATCGATGCATCGTCCAAGGTTGGGAATTCAGCGAAGACCGGGTACCAGCTGCTGAACTCGGGGAACCTGTCGGCGAGCAGGCGCACAGCTGCTTCAGACAACTTACTATCCGCGGGCCTGCCGCGGTCGATTGCGGTCAGCATGAGATAAATCTGCAGCGGGTTGATGCCGGAATCAGAAATGGACGAGGCTACCAATGCATCGAGCAACTGCTCCGTGCTATCCCATGCACGGGTGTTTGATCCCGAATTGCGCTTGCCGTTTGAATCGGGCTTGCGGGACAGGATGTCCCGCCATATTTGAAGGTTTCCTGGAACCTGGGGCTGGCCGTCCGGCTGCCATTGCAAGCGAGTGAAGAGAACCAGGAGCCCGGCGTTTCTTGGGAAGATGCTTTCTGACGCGCTGGTGCGAGAGTCGTGGGCGCCGCTCGTCCGGTAGGCCTCGTAGAGGTGGTTGAGGCGAGAACCTTCAACGAAGTGGGCCTGCTGTGCCGGGTCGATGCGCGACATGGCGTCAAAATAGGCCGCCAGCCAGCCGCGATCCTTGGCAAGGAGATGAATGACAAACTCTCCCGACGACTGGGGACTGGCTCCAACGAGATCCTTCCAGGCCTGCTCTTTGCCTGGTCCGCCAGGCGCAGCTACCTGACCGTTGCGAATGGTGATCCAGCCACCATAGAAGTCAAGCAAGGCGGCATAGGGAAGCAGCCTCTTAAGGCCGGGTGAGCGCATCAAGGCCATCCTTGTTTGCCGATCGCTCTTGGCCATAGCGGAATAGAGGCGATCCACACTCCGATCGTGCAGCAGGATGTCGACGAGGTCTTTCCCGCCAGTCTTTTTGTTCGCCACGCTGAGTACCGTCCATGTCTTTTCAGAAAACAGGACGGGCACTGGCGTACCGGGAAACGCATAGCTGAAGGGAGTGCCTTTCTGAAGGGCTTCTTCAAGCTGGGTGATGGGGAAGCCCGAGTCGATGGTGAGGAACGCGCGTTCCGCATCGGCAGTCATCAGGGTAGCGCCGCCGGGACCGCAGCCCTTTTGAAACTGGTAACCAAGAACCTGGATTAGCCGCGTTGCGTCGTCACAACCCGCAACGCGGATTGTGCCGTCACTCCCGGCTACGGCCTGAAGCTCCCGGGCCAGATGCACATAACGATCTATCAGGATCAAGTATTCGGTGGGCTTGTCATTCTCGTAGCCGGAGAGAGACACATTGCGCGCCAGCATAGGCAGCACTTCGCCCGGAGTGGCCTCCTGACTTATGCCGGCCATGCGCAGGAATGGCCGAAGGGGGCCAGGAATCACGACCGTTTCACTTGGTGCGGCCGGCGAAGCCTCAGTGGCAGCGTCTTGCTGCGAAGCGAGGAGGGCAGTGCCTGCCTCGGGCGCTTTGCCGGCGCTCACGGCGAAACAGGTCTCGAGGCACATCAGGCCTGCTGCAAAAACGGCGAGAGAACGAAGAGGAAGGTTCATTGCGGAAACCCCTTCTGATCTGCTTCAGTTCAACCTGAACTCATGAATGAACTAGCAAGATACCCGTATGACAGCACAGCCAGTCGGGAGATCATTGGGAAGCCGCACATGGCTTGCGCTTATGCCGATATCGCCTGACCCTGAATTTTTCAGACAAGTGAACGTTATTAGGGCATCGCACTGGCCAGATTCTTTGGGGATGGTTCGGGAAGCTTTGGGTTTCAGCCCCCTCGAACCTGGTCAAGTTGTTCACCTGGCTATCAGCGAGACAAGGAAGTCACGCGCACCGGTGAGCCATTGTCGCAAATACGAATTCATTTCGGCAAGCACTTGGGCAAGTTTATTTCTGTGGGAGCGGATTTATTCTCGATGTGGCAAATTTATTCCTAACTGCCGGCCGTGCTTTCCCCCGTCGGAGATGGATGCCGGAGATTCGGGAGGGGATGGCCAAGGCGGTTTTTGCGCAAAGCAATTCGACAAAGACGCCGATTATGCGAGCCTGGGCCGTTGGGCCACCGGTGGCGCCTGAATACTGCGGCCCACCGACAAACTTTGTGGAATTGAGAATACAAACGCCATTGTCTATTGGATTTATTGGAATTGTCTCGGAATTGTCATCGCGCGGTGCCCCCCGGATTCTGTGCGCCCTGGAGACCGGCGAGGAAGGCTGCACGCCGCTGGCTGGCTGGCGCACAGTTTCTAACTGCCGACCGAATTCCCGAGATGGGTACTTAGGTGATCGCTATTGGGGTGCACCGTTGGTCATGAGTTTACCGGGGCTGGAGTTGCGGTAAGCCGGCCTCTGTGCAGAGCCCTGCGCTTGATGAGCAGGAAGAAAACCGGAACGAGAATCAAAACGTGGATGGTGGATGTGATCATTCCGCCGACGATGGGGGCGGCGATGGGCTTCATCACATCGGAGCCTATGCCGGTTTCCCAGAGGATAGGCGCGAGGCTCAGAATGACCGCGGTTACGGTCATCAGCTTGGGCCGCAGCCTCTGGACAGCGCCTTCAATGACGGCGTGAAATAGATCGGCCTCTGTCATTGGCTCGTCTTGCGCGAGGCGATGCTGGAAAGCTTCATCGAGATACACCACCATTACTACGCCGGTTTCTACAGCGATGCCAAAGAGCGCTATATAACCAACCCACACGGCGACGCTGAAGTTATAGCCGAGCAACCATTGCAGCAGCAGGCCGCCTGACATTGCGTAGAGCGTTGGAAAGATAAGTACAGCGGCTTCAGCGGCAGATTTGAAAACGAGATAGAGCAGCATGAAGATCACGAAGAAGACGATAGGCAGGATGACTTTGAGCCGCTGCTTGGCGCGCATTTCGAATTCATACTCACCGGCCCAACGCCAGGTGTAGCCTGCAGGAAGTTCCAGCTTCTGGTTGATCAGCTTCTCCGCATGATTTACAAAGCCACCGTAATCATGCGTGTTGAGATTGAGGTAGACGTAGCCAGTCAGAGAGCCGTCTTCGTCGCGGATCATGGCGGGGCCGCGCGAGTAGAACACACGGGCTACTTGACTGATTGGAATCTGTTCCCCGGACGGAGTTGGGATGAGAGCCTGCGAAAGGGCTTCAGGATGGTCGCGGAAACCGCGCTGATAGCGGACGGCGATGGGGAAGCGCTCGCGGCCTTCGACATTTTGCGCAATGTCTGCTCCGCCGATCTCCGATGTGATGACCGACTGCACATCGGAGACGGTGAGACCGTAGCGCGCGGCTATGGGCCGGTTTACTTCGACATTCAGATAGAAGCCTTGCGCAACACGCTCCGCAAAAACGGAGTTGGTCTCAGGCATCCCGGAGAGGATCTGCTGCATGCGCGCTCCGATATCTTCAATGTGCGACAGATCGGGGCCTTGAATCTTGATGCCGACGGCGGTCTTGATGCCGGTCAATTCCATGTCGAGGCGATTCTCTACGGGCATGGTCCAGGTGTTGGTGAGGCCCGGGAACTGGAGCTTCTCATCCATATCGTGGATCAGCTTTTCGTAGGTCATGCCGGGGCGCCACTGCTCGCGAGGCTTAAGCATGATGGTGGTGTCGTACATATCGAGAGGGGCGTTGTCCGTAGCGCTGTCGGAGCGGCCTACCGTGCCGAAGACTGTTGAGACTTCAGGGAATGAGCGGATAATGCGGTCCTGCTCCTGCATGAGAGAAACGGCCTGCGTGATCGATATGCCCGGCAGCGCGCTGGGCATGTAGAGAGCGGAGCCCTCATAAAGCGCGGGCATGAACTGGCTTCCGAGGCGGAAGTAGAGAGGAATCGTTGCGCCGAGGAAGGCGAGATTGAGCACGATGACAAGCTTCCAGTGCCTCAGGCTCCAGCGCAGCACGGGGAGATAGATTGCCTGAGTGACGCGGGCGACGGGGTTCTTTGATTCGCGACGCAGTTTGCCGCGCAGGCAGAGCGGCATGAGCGCCGGAACCAGCGTGATGGAGAGCAGCGACGAGAAGATAAGAGACAGCGTCTTGGTCCAAGCCAGCGGGCGAAACATGCGGCCTTCCTGCGCTTCAAGCAGGAACACCGGCAGAAACGACACGACAATAATGATGAGCGAGTAGAAGAGTGCCGGGCCTACCTGCTGCGCCGAGCGGACAAGGATGCGGCGCCGCTCTGCTTCGTCTGGAACATCGGTGCGCTCAGCGAGATGGCGATATCCGTTCTCCACCATGACGATTGCGGCGTCAATGAGCACACCAACTGCCAGCGCAAGTCCTCCAAGCGACATGATGTTTGAGCTGACATGCAGGTAATACATGGGAATGAATGCACCCAGCACGGCGATGGGCAACGTCAAGATAGGGACGAGAGCGGATCGGAAGTGGAATAGGAAAGCCATGCTGACGAAGCTGACGATGATGGCTTCAGCGATGAGGTCGCGCTTCAGTGTGTGTATCGACTCATTAATAAGCCAGGAGCGATCGTAACCGGTCACGATCTCAACCCCTGCCGGAAGCGAGGGCGCGATCTCCTTGAACTTCGCTTTTACGCCGTCGATTACGTTGAGGGCATTAAGGCCGTAGCGCATGACGACAATGCCGCCAACGGTTTCGCCTTGCCCCTGCCAGTCGGCGGCGCCTCGGCGCTCGTCAGGGCCGAAAGAGACTGTGCCCAGATCGCGCACCAGCACGGGTGTGCCGTTCTTGGTTGCTACAGGAACGTTTTCGAGATCGGATAGGGTGCGCAGATAGCCGAGGCCGCGGATCATGTACTCGGCTCCGCTCATCTCCAGCACATCGCCGCCGACTTCATTCGTGCTCTGACGGACTTTTTCGATCACCGTGACGGCGGAGATGCCGTAAGAGAAGAGTTTTTTGGGATCGAGGTTTACCTGGTATTGGCGTACGAATCCGCCGATACTGGCCACCTCTGCTACGCCGGGCACGGTTTCGAGTTGATAGCGCAAATACCAGTCCTGCAACGCGCGCAGATCTGCCAGGCTCTTGGTGTGGCTGCGATCGACGAGTGCATATTCGTAGACCCAGCCGGCGCCGGTGGCATCGGGGCCAATGGCTGGATGCACGTCGACGGGCAGCCGTCCTGCGATCTGCTGCAGGTACTCGGTTACTCGGGAGCGCGCCCAGTAGAGGTCGGTGTCATCCTGAAAGACGACGAAGACATAGGAATCGCCGAACATGGTTTGGGCACGCACATTCTTGACGTGCGGAGCCGCGAGCAAAGCGGTGACGATCGGGTACGTGACCTGGTCTTCAATCACATTCGGCGGCTCGCCGGCCCACGAAGTGTGAATGATTACCTGCACGTCACTGATGTCTGGCAGCGCGTCCAGCGGGACACGCTGGAGGCACCAGAAGCCCGCGACGACGAGAAGAATAGCTCCCGTGAAAACCAGGAAAGGATTGCGTGCGCACCACGCGATGATGCGTGAAATCATCACATGCCTCCCGTGGCGGCGAGGCTGAGTTGCTTTGTGGCTACCGCGTGGCCGCCGCGTTGGACGGTTACGGTCACTTGCCAGGTGCCTCCCGAGGAGAGCTGAACAGAGCCTTCATAAAGTCCGTTGCCCTTGTCAGCAAGTGCGGCTGCAGCATGTTCCGCGGCCATGCCCATGGCGGGCATTGGCGGCATGAAGAAGACGGCGCTCACTTGCGCGCCCGACAGCGGCTTTCCATCGTTGCTGGTGAGCTTGACCTGCACCGTGTTCGCGCCTTTCTGCGGCGGAGAGGGCTGGGTGCTCAGGTCGATTTGGATGCGGGAGGCATGTGGTGCGCCGGCGGCTGGCAGTGCTGAGGCAGGAGCAAATGCTCCGGCAGCCGCCTGAAGCTGAGCCTCGGAGTCCACAAGGAAATTGGCGGAGCTCACGACTTTATCGCCGGCTTTGAGTCCGCTGAGGACGACGACGGAATTGTCGAGTTGCGGGCCTGTCGTAACGACGAGTGGCTCGAGGTTGCCGTTGCCGTGGTCGACAAATGCGATCGCCCGTGTGCCTGTTTGCAGAACTGCGGAAGAAGGAATCACCATTTGCCGTCCAAGCCGAACAGCAATGGCGACGTTCACGTACATTCCAGGCTTTAGAACCACACCTGGATTGCTGAAGACAAGGCGCACCCGCACGGTGCGCGTTGTCATGTCCACCTGTGGCAAGATCTGATCGATGCGGCCGTTGAAGTGGCGGCCGGGATAAGCATCCACGGTCACCTGCGCGGGGTCGCCGGGTTTCAGCCGGCCAACGTCGTTTTGAAATACATTTGCGTAAACCCAAACTGTGGAGAGATCGGCGATTGTATACAGCTTTGTTTCCGGCTGCACGTATGCGTTCGGCAAGGCGTTGCGTTCGATGATGTAGCCCGAGGCCGGTGATTCGACGGCGATGTTGCGCTGCACCTTGCCACTCTGCTCCAGCTCAGCGATGGTTTGCGCCGGTACACCGAATTGCAGCATGCGTTCCTCGGCAGCCTTCTGCAGCCACCCGCCGTCCTGTGCGCCCATTCCGTGAGCGTCCTGTGAGAAGGCCTTCTGGTTCTGACGGGCGAGCAGGTATTCCTGCTCACTGCTTACGAGGTCGGGGCTGTAAATGGTGAAAAGGCGCTGTCCCTTGTCAACGTATTGGTAGGTTGCATTCGCGGAAACATCCTGAATCCAGCCAGGAAAGCGGGTTTGAACATAAGCGAGCCGCTGCTCATCGATGTCGACATTTCCAGGAACACTCAGATCGTCGTTCACATCTTTCATTTCAACGGTCGCCGTGGTCACACCGATCTCCTGCATTCGTTGCGGCGATAACTGCAATGGCGCCAGGGCGGGCTCGGAGTTCGAAGGGGTCCCTGGAGGTGAAGTGGGCTGGGAAGTCATTGCAGGTCCGCGCGCTACGACAGGGTCTTGCGCGCTTGCCTCCGGCGTTGCGTGCAAGGCCGCCATTGCAGCCGCGAAATTGCGATGCGTGAGTACATACCCAAGAGCGCCCGCAAGCAAAACGCAAGCCGCAACCGCTGCTGCCAATGCAAACTGATAGCTTCGTGTCTTCACGGTTTCACCTCGTTCGTGTGGGAATCGCTTGCGTGGGAATCAGATTGGTCGTCCGAAATGGCTGTGGGGAAGGATGTGCCTGTCGCTAGTTCAAGATCTGCGAGGCGCGCATCGAAGTCGGCCACAGCTGCGAACCAGGCAAGGTCGATGTCGACAACCGACATTTGGCTATCCAGCAGATCGAGAAATTCCGTCTTGTCGTTTTCATACGCAATCACACTCGCCTGCAGCGTGACTTCCGCCTGGGGCCGGAGTTGATCGTGGTACAGGTGCGCCATCTTTTGTGCGGCTTCTGCTTCCACAAGCGCTTCCTGAATTTGCCCGAATGCGGCATTGCGCAGCGTGGCAAGTTCGGCATCCTGCTCGGTGGCTTGCACGGTGGCCTCTGCAATCTCCGCGTCATGTTTGCGGTGATTCAGCCATGGCAGGTTCATCGTGCCCTCAAGCATGTAGGCGTTGCGCATGTCCTGACCTGACGGCTGAATCATGTAACCCGCCGAGACAGTGAAGTCCGGCACGTAAGCTTTCTTTGCCAGCGCCTGCTCCCTGTGGCTTCGCTCGGCCGCTCGCTCGGCTGCGAGCAGATCGGGCCGGGATTGCAGGGCCAGGTCGTCAAGACTCTTTGCCTCTGGCAGCGGAGCAAGTATTGCATGCTGTCCGGTTACGCGGAGCGGTGTGTTGGGGTCACGCCCGAGCAGTGTGTTGAGGCGGGCCCGCGCGAGATCGGCGTCGTGATCGTACTGGATCATGTGTTCCGCCAACCGTGTAAGCGCGACCTGAGCCTTCAGAATGTCCTGCTGCGGGACCTTTCCGGAGGTGTACTTGATGCGCGCGGCTTCAATTGCCTGGCGCGCAATACCGACGTGTTGATCGTGAATTCGGAGTTCGTCGTCTACACGAAGCATGTCATTGAAGGCCTTGCGCACCCGCACTCGAATGTCGAGACGCATTTGATCCAGGTTGGCTTTCGCGACATCCACGTCCGACTCCGCCACGCTGGTGCGCAGAGCGCGCTTTCCGCGGCCAGGCAGTGTCTGGCTGATGCTGAACATGTTCTGCGCGGCGTTGTAATTCCACGGCTGTTGCAGTGGGACTCCCCAACCGCGATACATAGCCATTGGATCGTCGAGCGTAGAAACGGTGGGGACGTGTGCTTCGGCAACTGCAACTCTGCGGGCGGCAACTGCAATCTCGGGATTCGCGGCAAGTGCAATCCGCTCGACTTCTTCGAGCGTCAGGGTCGGCCCGGAAGCGTCGCCCGTGTGGTGCTCGCCGTGCTGTCCATCCATCAATGCAGCAACAATCGTCAGGCCGTCACCACCGGCAGGCGTCTGCGCTCGCGAAACGCGGGCAGACACAGCGGCCGCCAGAACACAAAGTACAGCAAGAAAAGATTTCATTACTCCCTCCAAAGGAGATTCAGCGCTTGAACCTTGGCGTGCATTTGCATTGCGCAAGGGAGCGCAAGGACGCACGAAGGCTCAGATTCAGCCTGCGAAGGAGGGAGTTTTAGAGTCGGAGTGCGAACGCGCCGCCCGGCGGGAACTTCGGCGGAGGCGTTTCAAGTGCATTCCGGTATCCGGAGCCGGGATTGGCAGGAGACTCTACGCCAGCCTGATGCGGCACATAGGCCAGCTCCTGCGACTGCACTGGGGAGTACTGCGGAACCGGAGTAACTGCGGGGGTCTTGCCGTGGATCTGGCAGCATGAACTGTCCGCACCCATCGCGGGCGTTTCACAGTCCTTGGCCATGGCGCGACAGCAAGCGGGCTGGCTCGAATGCCGGGTGCCCAGCAGGCAGGCAGACGCCGGCGCAGCGGCCCAGAGGACCACAACCGCCAACATCAGCAACACGCCTTTTCTGTCCCAATTCATGGTGTACAAACCCCAAGTCTTAACTGCAAGCACCGACTATCAGGCATTCTGTGGCAGGGATATAGATCACATCCGTGAGGCCCGGAAATTACAGCTACTGAAGATAAACGTATCAGATTCTTTGGATTATGTAATGTGCCCGTTTGACCTTCTTGCTTACCGGGCCCTGGACGCGCCTCGGTATCAGGCTCGCGAATATTCGACCGGAACTCGTCGATCATGCTTCATCCGGGAGAAACGGGGCACCACACGAGGGACCAATTTACGGGTTCTGAGCGAGGTATCTAGCTGAAACGCTTGCCGGTTGTTACGCCCCCGCCTTGAGCTTTCGGTAGCGGCGAATCAGGTTGTTCGTCGAACTATCGTGCGCCAACGCTGGCTCGGTCTGGCTTTCGAGTTCTGGGATAATCCGCTGTGCGAGCACCTTGCCGAGTTCGACGCCCCATTGGTCAAAGGAGTTGATCTGCCAGATAATTCCCTGCGTGAACACGCTGTGCTCATAGAGTGCGACAAGCTTGCCGAGAACTTGCGGCGTGAGCCTGTCGGCGACGATGGTATTCGACGGACGGTTGCCTTCAAAAACGCGGTGTGGGGCGAGCCAGTCCGGCGTGCCCTCAGCCTTGACTTGCTCAAGCGTTTTGCCAAATGCCAGCGCTTCACTCTGCGCAAGTACGTTTGCCAGCAGCATATCGTGATGGCGGCCAATAGGCTTGAGCGATTTGCCGAACGCGATAAAGTCGCAGGGAATGAGCCTCGTCCCTTGATGGATCAGTTGATAGAAGGAATGTTGGCCGTTGGTGCCCGGCTCGCCCCAATAGATTGGGCTGGTGTCGTAACCAACTTCCTTTCCGGCAATGGTGACATGCTTGCCGTTGCTCTCCATGGTCAACTGTTGCAGGTAGGCCGGAAAGCGTTTCAGATATTGCTCGTAAGGCAGCACGGCCACGGTCTGCGCGCCAAAGAAGTCGGTGTACCAGAGGCCGAGCAAGCCAAGAAGTACGGGCAGATTGCGCTCGAACGGCGTGGTCCTGAAGTGTTCATCCATCTGGTGAAAGCCGTCAAGCATGGCGTGAAAATTCTCTGGCCCAATCGCCAGCATTGTAGCCAGGCCGATTGCCGAATCCATGGAATAGCGCCCACCAACCCAGTCCCAGAACCCGAACATGTTCGCAGTATCGATGCCGAACTTGCCGACTCCCTCGGCGTTGGTCGACACGGCGACAAAATGCTTCGCCACCGAATTTTCGTCGCCGCCTAAACCTTTGACCAACCATGCGCGGGCCGATTGGGCGTTGGTAATTGTCTCCAGCGTGGTGAAGGTTTTTGAAGAAACAATGAAGAGCGTCTCAGCAGGATCCAGGCCGACGACGGCTTCCGCAAAGTCCGTTTCATCTACGTTGGATACAAAGCGGAACGTTAGGTTGCGATCGCTGTAATGCTTGAGCGCCTCGTAGGCCATCACCGGCCCCAGGTCGGAGCCGCCGATTCCAATATTGATTACGTTGCGAATTCGCTTCCCTGTGTGTCCCTTCCACTCGCCGCTCCTGACACGGTTGCAGAAGACAGCCATTCTGTCGAGAACGGCATGGACCTCTGGCACTACATTCTGGCCATCGACAACGATGGTGCTCCCTTTGGGCGCGCGCAGGGCTACGTGCAATACGGCTCGCCCTTCCGTGATATTGATTTTGTCGCCGCGAAACATGGCGTCGATTTGGGATTGGAGGCCGGACTCCCTCGCCAGATCCATCAACAGCTTGATGGTTTCGCCGGTAATGCGATTCTTCGAGTAGTCGAGGAACAAGCCCATAGCCTCAACCGTCAACTGCTCACCGCGCTTTGGATCAGCCGCGAAGAGATCGCGCAGATGCAGAGCGCCGATCTGCTTGTGGTGGGTTTTGAGCGCCTTCCAGGCCTTCAGTCCAGTCAGCGGTTTGACAGCCTTATTCTTGGAGACTTTGGTTACCGATGTCGGCATTTTGAATTCCCTCTCAACGTCTGACTTTCTGAAGAGCTTGTGATTACAGCAGGTGCAAAATTCGATCATTGCCATTCCATTGCTGATCCGAAGGCGCGTGTGACGCGACGGATACTGGCAACAAACACAACTATAGAAGAAGGCAGGCGCCGGCGTACCCGTATTTGATGCACAGCACGTTAGCCGCGTTGCGGAACGAGTCCCAGCCCTGGCCCCTTGGGAAGGATGAGTCTTCCCTTCTCTACGCGGACGCCGAGCCAGGGATCGTTGGCCACCAGAAGGTTGCCATCAAGGTCCGCGTAATCGACCAGTGGCGACAAGTGCGCGGCCGCCGTCACCGAGCATGAACTGGAAACCATGCAGCCGAGCATGACCTTCATTTTCACGGCGCGAGCTACCTCGATCCACCGCAATGCCTCAAGAATGCCCCCCGACTTATCGAGCTTCACATTAATTCCGTCATAGGCCTCAGTCAGGCGCGGAATCATGCTGATATCCGTGCAGGCTTCGTCGGCAAAGATGGGCAAGTGGACCTTGCTGCGCACGTACTTCGTTTCTTCAATCATGTGCGCGGGCATGGGCTGCTCGATATATTCAATGCCCTGGGTTTCAAGCCAGTTGATCTTGCGAATGGCTTCCTCTTTATCGGTCCACCCTTCATTTGCATCCACGCGAATCGGCTTTTTCGTCACGCTGCGCACGGCCTCGATGGTTGGCTCATCGGTCTGCAAGCCAACCTTCACTTTCAGGACGGGAAAATCCTCTGCCTCGCGCGTCTTTTGGCGAGTAATCTCCGGTGTATCGATGCCAATGGAAAAGTCGGTGATGGGCGCGTCTGCAGGATCGAGGCCGAGGAACTGGTAGAGTGGCACGCCAAGCTTTTTGCCGAGCCAGTCAAAGGCAGCGATATCGACAGCTGCCATCGCGGCGTGTTGATGATCGCCGAGTGCGCTACGCACCTGCGCCAGAAATTTCTGATACTTGCGCGGATCGCGAGAGGTGATTTGCCCGCTGATTGCGTCAATGGCTTTCATCGCCTGCTCAGGAAATTCCTGGTAGCGAATGATGGGAGCGCCTTCGCCGTATCCGGTAATGCCGTCGCGGCGGTACTGAAACTGGACAGTCTCGCGGTATTCACTTGACGACATCGTCGTCGTCCAGGTATGCCGAAGCGTCAGGCGCTTCAGGCTGCATTCAACTTCACTCTTTTCCTGCGCAGCCAAATCCAGCGGCGGTAGAATGCTGCCCGCGGTTGCCGCGCCTGCAATCTTCAACATCTCTCGACGGTTGATCACTTGACTCTCCGTGCTCCGACCAGAAGCGTGGTCCAGGGCTTGTCGTCCAACTTGCTGATTTGAACTCCGGGGTGGTCGTGCGTTGTGTCGTGGATGAATTCGCCGTGGCCAAGGTACATTCCTGTGTGCGTGATCTTGACGGCGCTCGCGCCAAAAAATAGCAGGTCGCTCGGCCGCAGATCTTTGCGATCAACGACGGTTACGCCGCTCCACGCGGCTTGCAAGTCTGCATCGCGAGGCATTACGATTCCGCGCTGACGTTCCAGCATCTGCGTGAATCCTGAGCAGTCGAAGCCCTGGCTGGAGACGCCACCCCATGTATATGTGACGCCGATAAATCTCCGCGCTAGTTGGAGCGTCTCGTCGATTGTCAGCGGCGAAGATTCCGCGCTGACGTCACCGCGCTGCACCCAGGCTGTCTCGCCATCGACGAGCTTGATCTGGAGCCAGCGCGCGGAGTCATCCGTCTTTCCAGGAACCAATTCCAGGCGCGCTTCCCAGGGAAGTTTCAGCACGGGAGCATGACGAGTGACATCCGGATCACGATAGATATTGACGTCCATTCCGATGGCGCGTACCGATCGGCCATCGGGAGCGTAACTTCCGCCATCAAGACCCTTCAGATCAGCCGCCGCAGCCCAACCCTTGTATCCGTCTGCGGTGGTGATGTTGTACCAGCCTGCTTGCTTCTGGAGCGAAAGAACGCCTGTCCCGTAGAGAGCCTGGGAGACAACGTCGCTATCCGATGTTGGCTTGGAATACATATTCATGACCGGCCTGGCTACCACGAAGTCCGCATGGGGAACGGACATTTGAGCTTCCGACCTCTTTGCAATTGGCATCAACAGCGCGACGAGCAAAAAGCCGACGGGCAGAAAACTGCGCATGATCTTGCCGGATATCGATCTGCTTCTTTTGAGCAGCGATAAGCATTGAGAACGAATATCGTAGTTCGAAAAGGTTACCATTTTCTTCCTCGTGATGAATTTTACGCTCGGAATTCAGCCAATTGCTTATGCTTCCTGCAACAAACGAGCGGATTTGCGGCCATCAACAAATCATCTCCTTACGCAACCGCGCACGTCAGTTGCCTGGGACTCCGAGTCGAGCAGTAACGGAATCGCGATCGAGGCCGACGCCAAGATTTGCCATTCCGGGAATTGCTATCGGCAGGTGGCCGTGAATCGGTATCTCGCCAAAGAGAGCAGCAGCGAGGCTCGATGCCGACACCGAAGTATTGGAAAATGTACAGACGTAAGTTTGAACCCCGGCTATTCCGGAGCCAATGTACGGATTGCCGAATGCCGCGACAACCGTGTGGTCTCCAGCCCTGTCAATGATGTTTTGCAGCAACTGCGCGGGGCCCATGTCCATTCCCACTGAACCACCTGCGTGCCCTTGAGTTGTTCGTCTCGGACTTGGGACGGACTCGGCTACAGCGATGACTCTTGTCGTGCCATTGACGGCGGTCAGCAGATTCTGTGAAACGGCGGCGGAGTTGCTTCCATCCACATAGAACACGGTTGCGTTTGGAGCCCGCCTGCGCAGTTCGCTAACGAATGCGCGTCCGCCTTCGCTGCCGCGCACGGTATCAGAAAAAATTACGGCGACAATACTCGATGCTTGCGATGTTGATTTACTTGCCGGCTGCGTGGTTGGCGGAGCTGGGGCGGTCAGTGGAATCAGTTTGTTCTTGTCGGCCACCAGCGTTACCGCGCGGTCGGCAATATTCTGAGCAATGGCCTGGCTCTCCGGCCGCGCAACTTCGTGAGTTACCGCGGCGAGATCGACAAATCGATTCCGGTTCAAACCCACTGAGGCTTTCATCCGCAGAATCTTCAGAACGCTCTGGTCGATGCGTTCCTGCGTTAGTTTGCCTTGCTTCACAGCATCGAGCAATCCGTTGTAAGCTCCGCCGAGGTCTCCGGGAATAAGCACCATGTCGTTGCCGGCGCGGATGGCTTGGACGGCTTCAGCGCCAGAGATTTCGGCGTCCGATCCGGAGAACACGCGCGTCAGCGCTCCCATGTCCAATGCGTCGGTCACCACCAATCCATGAAAGCCGAGCTGTTTCTTCAGCAGGTCCGTCACAACCAGCGACGAAATACTGGCGGGGCGATTGGGGTCGGGTTCAATGGAAGGGACCGAAATGTGGCCTATCATCACGGAGTCAACGCCGGCTGCGATGGCAGCACGAAAAGGAACAAGCTCCATTGAGTTAAGGCGATCTACACTTGCGGTGGTGCGCGCCAGGCCTAGATGAGAGTCGGTATCGGTATCGCCGTGGCCCGGAAAGTGCTTAGCGGTGGTCAGCAATCCCGCACCTCGCGCGCCGGCGATGTACGCCGCCGCCAACTCGCCCACCCTTGCAGGGTCGGCTCCGAATGAACGTGTATTGATGATGGGGTTGGCAGGATTGGAATTGACGTCTGCTACGGGGAACCAGTTCCACTGAATTCCGATGGCGCGCGACTCGCGCGCAGAAATGCGGCCGAACTCGCGCGCGAGTTCTTTATCTCCAGCCGCGCCAAACGCCATGGCTGCGGGAAAATCGGTGGCCCCGGAGAGACGCATCGAGAGGCCGCGCTCAAAGTCTGCAGCGAAGAAAAGCGGGTACTTCGAATCCTTTTGAAGCTCATTGGTCAGTTGGGCAGCCTCCAGCGGCTGGCTCTTCACCAGCATGCCGCCCTCGCCGGCAATCGTTACGCCGAAACCTCCCACGTGATAGGTGCGCATCTCCTCTTGCATCAGAAGATATTCGGGGCTATCGACATTCAGGAACTGAACGTGCGCCCAAACCATGATCATTTGTCCGATCTTTTCTTCGAGCGTCATCTTGCGCAACGTCGATGCGGCCCACTTTTCTCCGCTGCGGTCAAGATGTACAGACGCTGGCGCCGCTGCAGACGTGCCGATTGCGCTCAGCAGCACGAGTGCAAGCAACGGCCTTGTCCCGAGACGTCTCAAGTTCATTTTCACCCGTATACTCCGATCAATTTATGACAACGCCACTGTTGCGTTGCGCGTTCATCTTGTGAATCAGTAGAGAAGATACTTCGAGCGTAGTGTCTTGAAACTCTCAAGAGCATCCTGCCAGTCTTCTGCAATGCGGCGTGGATCCTCTCCAGCGGCAAGTGCGTCAAGCGTGGACTTATTGCGCATCAGACCATCTAGCGCGGCTAACTTGTACGCGTCCGGATAAAGGTTATGGAGCGCGGCCGCGAGTTCCAACCCCAGCTCCGGTGCGTCGAGAGCATCGCGGTCAGTAACAACAATATTCACGCCGCCGCATTTCTCACCCATATATATTGATGCGTTGGGCGTGAAGCTGAGCGGAACAAAACGAGCTCCACTGATTTCTCGCGCATTGAGATATTGGGCGAGGGCTGCGGGGGCAATCCATGGCGCGCCCAGCAATTCAAAAGGTGTGTCAGTTCCCCGGCCGACAGATACGTTGGTGCCTTCGATCATACCCAGGCCCGGATAGAGAGTCGCCTCGGTCAGGTCGCGCATATTCGGCGATGGATTGATCCACGTCATCCCGGTCGAGTCGTACCAGTCACCGCGCATCCACCCTTCCATCTTCACAACGGTCAGCTTGGCACCGATACCGCGCTCGCTGTTGAACATCTGCGCAAGCTCCGCGACAGTCATGCCATGGCGCACTGGGGTCTTCCAATAGCTCACAAATGATTCGCGGCCGACATCGGCGATGGGGCCTTGCAGATATGCGCCACTGATGGGGTTGGGACGATCGAGCACAAGGATTTGCTTGCCCGATTTCGCAGCTGCTTCAAGAAAATAACCAAGCGTGCTTTCGTAGGTGTAGAAGCGCACGCCGATGTCCTGAATGTCGTAGACGATCGCGTCCAGGCCGGAGAGTTGCTCCTGCGTCGGACGCCGCTTTGCGTCCGTATCACCATACACGCTAAAGATGGGAGCGCCGGTGGCCGCGTCAGTCGAGTTACCAATCTGGGTAGTGTCGAGGACGCCGATCACACCATGCTCGGGGCTGAAGATTGCCGCCAGGTGAATACCTGAAACATGCGCGAGCACGTCGGCTGTACGTTGGCCGTGCGCATCGACAGCGGTCTGATTCGTGACCAGGCCAATTCTTACAGGATGATTCGGATCGGGGTGAAGCTCGCGGAATGCATGCTCCTCGAGCACGTCGATCCCCGCACTCACTTCGCCGTTGCGTCCTCTGATGCGCCGCTCAGCCATCAGCGATTCGTTGTATCCGGTGATGCGAGCCAGCCGCAGCTTCTCGCTCTCGTCGACCGTGAGGTCAAGCGACCTTACAACGGCGGTTGCAATGTGGGCGCGCAGAGACACAACCGATCCGTGGCCGTTGGGGTGCACCGCATTGGTGAGAATGATGATGTACGTGTCTGTGACCGGATCGACCCAAAGCGAGGTACCTGTAAAGCCGGTGTGCCCAAATGACCCCACAGGCAGCAGCTCTCCGCGATTGCTGGCGAAGGGGGAATCGATATCCCATCCAAGTCCCCGGAGGCTGGGGGCGGTTGCAGGCTGCTGCGGCGTGGACATTTTTTCTATGGCGAGACGACTGAGAATCCTGTCACCGCTCAGCAGCGCCTGCGCAAATTTTGAGAGATCGTCAGCAGTAGAGAACAAGCCCGCGTGGCCAGCGACACCGCCCATCCGACGGGCAGTCGGATCATGGACTATGCCGCGCAACATCTTGCCTTGCTCGTCGTATTGCGTCGGAGCGATACGCGGCGTCCAGGCGGCGGGAGGCAGGAAGCGCGTGTCATTCATGCCCAATGGCGCAAAAATCTTTGCGTTCGAGTATTCGTTCAGTGTTTTTCCGGTGACCTTTTCGACCAGGAAGCCAAGAGTCTCAAAATTGATGTCGCTGTACAGGAAGCGCGTGCCGGGCGGATAGATTGGCCGCGCCTGCATGGCCATGGCGAATGCGGTATCTCGGCCTTGCCAAGGGGAATTCAAATCCAGATCAGGAGCGAGACCGGAGAAATGGGTCAACAACTCGCGGACAGTGATGTCTTCTTTGCCATTCTGCCTGAACTCGGGTAGGTAGGCCGCGACCGGATCGTTGAGTCTCACTCGACCTTCTGAGATCAGCTGCATTACGGACGTTGTGGTTGCGATGCACTTGGTGAGCGAGGCCAGGTCGAAGATGGTGTCTACGGTCATTGGCTCTCGCGTTGGTTCAAGCGAGCGCGATCCAAATGCCTTGCGATAATCAACCTTGTCGTTGTGTCCGATGAGCACTACGCCGCCGGGGATGTTGCCCCTGGCAACTGCATCCTGCATGAGCGTGTCAATTGCCTCAAAACCTGGCTGATTTACCGCGGCCTGGGCAGGCGTGCGCATTGGCGATTGCGCCGGAAGCTGGCTCTGAATATACATAAGGAGGAAGGCAGGAAAAATGTGCAACAGCATCCGGCAAGATCGGTATTTCTTCAAAGAGATTCCCATGTTAACCCTCAATCGCCTTGCGAACGTTTCCCTTTGCCTTGCGCAGACGTTTCACTGACACGCTCTTGCTCACGTTTGCTATCAACATCACTAGTGCCAGAGGTACACTCATGTCGGCCCGCTCCAGTGTCTCCAGGGCCGCCTCGCGGGAGACGTGCGCGAGAGTCTCGATGATCAGGATGCCTCGTTCGACGAGCTTCTCATTCGTGAGGTGCATGTTGACCATCAGATTGCTGTAGACATAGCCTTGCTTGACCATGGCGCCAGTCGTGAGCATGTTGCAAATCATCTTTTGTGCGGTGCCTGCCTTGAGCCTTGTGGAGCCGGTCAAAACTTCGGGTCCCACTTCAACTTCGATTCGGACCTTGGCTACTTTGCCAAGAGCTGAGCCTCGATTGCAGGCGATGGCAATTGTTGCAGCGCCTTTCCTGACTGCGTACTCCAGGGCGCCGATCGTGTAGGGAGTGCGCCCGCTGGCTGCGATTCCGACGACGACGTCGCGCTTGCCGGGCTTCATCGCAGCCATGTCGCTGAGCCCGAGTTCGGCGGAGTCTTCGCTGGCCTCGGTAGCCTTAACAAGTGCGTTTTCACCGCCTGCAATCAGAAATCGGACCATCTCGGGGCTGGTGCCGAAGGTTGGAGAGCACTCCGCGGCGTCCAGCGCGCCAATGCGTCCGCTGGTTCCGGTGCCAACGTAAATCAGGCGGCCGCCCATGGCGAAGCAATCGGCAATCACATCGACAGCCTTGGCGATTTCGGGCAAAACTCGTTTGACGGCCCGCGGCACAACTGTATCTTCGCGGTTCATGGTTGCAACCAGTTCGAGAGTCGACATGGTATCCAGATCCTCGGTGGCTCGATTGCGGCGTTCTGTCTCCAGCTCTTTCAGGTGCATCTCAATTCCTCAGCACGATAACTTCAGGTTAGTTCGAGGCATTATCAAACTTGCACAGTATCCAACGATGAATGTAGTACTGGTACCCAGCACAACGTACCATGTAAACGCTACGTCAGTGCATAGCCATAGATAGATATCGAGGCTAAATCCGCAGATCATGCCCACCATTGCGCCGCGCTCAGTTGCTGTACGCGTGAGAACTCCGAGCAGAAAGACGCCGAGCAGCGCTCCATAAGCCACAGACATGATCGACAGGCCCACTTCAAGCACCTTGCCGCCATGACGAGCGATTAGCGCCAATGCGAACAAAAGCAATGCCCATCCCACCATCGCCAGCCGGGAAAGCTGTACGCGACGCTTCTCAGTTGATTCAGGATGAATGTGCATGTAGAAATCGACGATGGTGGTGGAGGAGAGCGAGTTGAGTGCGGCACTCAGATTTGACATGGCGGCCGCAAGGATCGCCGAAATGAGAAGGCCACTGACGATGTGCGGCATGTGAGAGACGACAAATGTCGGGAAGATGGTGTCGGTTCTAGTGAATGCGATGGTGGGCGGAAAGATGCGATAGAACACGAACAGCATGGCGCCAATCAATAGAAACAACGAGAACTGAAACAGGATGGCGACGCCGCTCAAGAGCAGAGCGACCTGCGATTGCCGTTGGCTGCGCGCAGAAAGGAGTCTCTGCACGATCAACTGATCGGTGCCATGGGTTGCGGTGTTCAGAAACGCGCCACCGATGAGACCCGACCAGAATGTATAAGTGGTGGTGAAGTTAAAGGAATAATCAAATACGCGAAACTTGCCGGCCTGGCCGGCAACGGTGTGCACGGTATCCCATCCGCCGGGCACCAAGTGCAGGATGGTGAAGAAACCCACGAGGGTACCGACAACGTAGATCGTCTGCTGCACAACATCGGTCCAGATTGCCGCTGCCATGCCGCCCTCGAATGTGTAGATAAGAGTGAGCAGCGTGACAATGGCAATAGCGCAGAAATCTCGTTGGAAGTCGCTTAGCCCGGTAAGCAAGCCGCCGAGCGCGACCCGCACCACAATTGCCACGGCAAACACGCGAACGCCTTCAGCCGCCGCCCGCGTCGCCAAAAACAATCCGGCGGTCAGGGTGCGCAGCTTCTGGCCGAAGCGGCGCTCCATCAGTTGGTACGCGGTAACCAATTCGCCACGGAAGTACTGGGGGATGAAGATGAAACTTACGACAACGCGACCGATCAAATAGCCGATGACCAGTTGTAGAAAGCGGAAGTCCTTGTCGTACGCCATCCCTGGCACGCTGATGACGGTAAGGGTGCTGGTTTCCGCGGCCACAATGGAGAGCGAGATTGCCCACCATGGAATCACATTGCCGGCGAGAAAATAGTTCTTCAGAGTTTGTTGCTTGCGCCGGAAGTGGAGGCCGAAGAGTGTAACGCCCGCCAGGTATGCGACGATGACTCCCAGGTCAAGAGCGTTTAGTCCCATCGTGCACTTCCTCTGCGGCTGCTGCATTCTCAAAGCTGGGGCGCTAGACGCAGCGAAACAGAAAATCCTCTGATGAATGGAAATAGAATTCCCGTTCTGTTCGTATTCTATGAGATGGAGATGAGCGCCTATCGTTTTTGTCCAGCCTCATCCTTCTTGGGCAGGATGAGGCTGGACCTGGAACCGCACGTCTTAAGTTAGAAGGTGATTTTTCCTGCGACTTGCATGATGCGGTTGTCGCGCGCGGAGGTAATTACGCCGAACGTGCTCGAAGTTGTTGAGGCTACGCCGGGTGCTCCAAGGTTGGTGTGATTGAGTACGTTGAAGGCCTCGCCGCGTAGCTGGAAGTTCATGCCTTCGCGAATCTTGAAATTCCGGAACAGGCCCAAATCGACGCGGGTGAAACCAGGAGCGCTTACCACTCCACGCTTCTCGGTGCCTACCTGGCCGAGTCCCCCGGGGTTGAGGCCGGCAGGCAGTGGCGCCGCGAAAGCGCCGCGGTAAAACCACTGTTGGCGCGTGCGAATCTGCGATCCGTAGCTGCTTCTGGGGTTGCCAATCTGGTTGGGCCTGAAGCCGGCGGAGGTGTTTCCTGCGATGCCGATTCCGGCGGAATCAGTGGCTTCGTTGCCGTTTGCCTGATTGCTCAGAGGGTTTGTGTAGCCATAGAAAACTGTGCCGCCCAAACTCTCCGTGATGGTCAATGGCAGGCCCGAGTTCATGGCGAGGATGCCCGAGGTTTCCCATCCGCCGACGAGGTGTCCAACCAGTCCGCGCTGGTCCTTCATCCAGGGAAGCTCATAGACGCCGTCCACGGTGAAAACCTCGTTACGGTCGCCTGCGGCGCGCCCGTAATCGGCATTGAGGTTGTAGGCATTCTGCGGGCCACCGGAGTAGTCGGCCTGTGCATTGGTCAAATCGCGCGACCAAGTGTAGTTCGCGTCGATCATGCTCTTTCCCGCGAACTTTTTCGTGGCTTTAACTTGCAACCCGTTGTAGTTGGAATTGAAGATCGATTCGACCATGTCGATTCCGACATAGCCTTTGTACGGTCTGACCTGGTTGAGCCCACGATCGCAGGCTGTGCTGATGTACGCCGGAATGGTGGGACCGGTATAAACTGCGGTATCGGAATACGTGCAACTGGAGGATTCGTCGGTCGGCGAGATTTTACCGATATAAGAGTTGGGCACCGGCTCATCCACGTTTACTTTTCCCAGAAGGTGGGTGCCGTGAGTGCCGAAGTAGCCGATGTCGATCATGAACGTGGGTGAGATCTCTTGCTGAAGGTCCAGAGAGAACTGCTGCACATACGGCGTGTGGTAGGCGAGTGGTGTAGCTTCAATGAGCGCCGGTGAAGTGGAAGGAGCGATGGTTGCCGAAGTGCCAGCTGGGTTGTCCAGCACCGCGGTCGAGAGCGCATAGTTAACCACCGAGGGCGGATTGGTAAAGACCAACGTCTCGTAGTAGCTGACTTCCGACTCGTCGTATGACCATCCGTAGCCGCCACGAAGCGCGGTCTTGCCGTCGCCGTAGACATCGTAACTAAAGCCTACGCGCGGGGCGAAGTTGGCATTGTCTGTCTGGCCGACTTTGGAGCCGAACGGAGAGGCATGGTTGGGAACACCCAAACCGCCTGGGAAGATCAGGCCATTGATGTAGTTGACGGTTTGGTAATAATCGGCGGAGGCGTTGGGGGTGGCGCTTCCCTGCCCATTTGAGTTTTTGCACGGAGCGGTGAAGCAGATCAGTCCGTCAGTCCCAATGGTGGGCGCATTCGCGGCATTGTATTTGGCAGGGTCGAAGTTACCCAGGCGGTTGAAGCCATCGACCGGCTGGGCATAGTAACCGTAGCGCACACCCAGATTGAGCGACAGGCGCGGGGAGACCTTCCAGTCGTCCTGGACAAAGCCTTCCAGGTTGTTCTCGAGAATATTGACGGTGATGGCGTTGGAGGCCTGGCTGAATCCGGCATTCGCATCGCCGAGAAGGAAGTTGGCAAAGGACAGATCCGTTGTAGTTGACGGATTGAGTCCAGCGACCACGGAGGAAACACCTGTATTGGTAGCAGTAAAAGTAAATCCTCCCTGATTGCCTCCGGTGGAGTTCTCCTGCTTTTGATAATGGTTCCAGGTTGCGCCGAAGATGAACGTGTGGCGACCAAGCGTCTTGGTGATATCGCCAAAGACGTTATGGTTTCGATCGTAATCGTGATAGATACCCGTGCTGCCGAGGTTGGTAAACGGGTTCCCTGTTGTGAAAGAAAGGGTCGGGACGACGCCGAGCACATTTGTGTATGGCAGGGTTGGAGTAATGTCAGTGGACTTAGCGGTCGTGAAAGCGCCGATGGGTGTGGTCAAAATCGCGTTGGTGGAATACGCGTAGCCGGCGTTGAACAACAGGGTGGGAGAGATGACGTAAGTGCCGTGTCCCATATGCTGCGTGCCGGGATTCGTCGTAATGGTGGTGGAGATGCCCGGAATCGGGGTAGCAGCGAAGGTGCCAGAGCCGGAGAGCGAGGGGAACGTGTCGTGAAGGTAGCGGTAGAAGACGTTCAGCTTCTGTCCAAAGGACTGGTCGATGCGAACGAAGACCTGATTGTTGTTGAAGATGTTCGGCACGGTGGAAAACAACGTGTGAGGATCCAGGCCTGCCGCGATGTCCGCTGCGCTAGGCGGCGGGGGGATGAGGCCGTAGATGTCTTTGAGGTAGGCCTGTGCTGTTGGAGAGATGTTCGTGACCTTGGAGCCGTATGCGGTGCAGGCCCCAGTAGTAGTGTTATAAGCCGTGCAGACGGACACCGGTCCCGTTGTCCATGTTGTACTGGTGGGCTGATAGTAGGCGCTGGTGAAGTCACCCTTCATCTCGGCGGCAGTAGGGACAAGAGCATTTCCAGAGACATACTGCACGACGCGCCGCGTCTCGTCGGAGAAGAAGAAAAAGGTCTTGTTCTTCCCGTTGTAGATGTGCGGAATCCAGACCGGTCCGCCGATGGTTTCGCCGAAGTCGTTGTAGCGAAGGATGGGTCGAGGCGTGAACGGCGTTACCAACTTGTTGCCCCATGCGTTGGCGTTGAGAATATTGTTGCGGAAGAACTCGTATGCACTTCCGTGGAATACGTTTGATCCGGATTTCGTGACGACGTCTACCTGTCCCGAAGCGCTGCGTCCGAACTGGGCAGAGTACTGACCACGCAACGTCTTGATTTCAGAGATGGCATCCACGCTGGGATAGGTGAGGAGCGTCAGGTTGGCTCCGCGATCCACGTTGTCGGCGCCGTCGATAGTCCAGTTATTCGAGGTGCTACGGCCGCCGTTGACCGAGAAGTTCACTGTATTCGAGGTCCCGGAAGGAGCCGTGGAACCGACATAGAGCTGGTCGGTCGTGCCGCCAAAGACGACGCCGGGCTGCAACTGAAGGAACTGCTCGTAATTGCGGTTGTTCAACACCAGCTCATTCATCTGGTCGCCGCTGATCAAACCTTCAGACGATGAACTCGCAAGATTCAACTGCGCCTCGTCTGCATGAACATTGACCACTTCGTTCACGCTTCCCGTGACCAGGACCTTGTTTACGGTGAGAGCGTCGGCGGCATGCAGGACGAGATCCGACACGGTTTCTGTCCTGAATCCCGCGTTCGCGATCTTCACCGTGTATGTGCCGAGCGGCAGCGACCCGGCGGTGAAATAGCCAGTGGAGTTGGTGGTCAGAACGCGGACATCGACGCCGCGGTCCGTGTTCGTGATCGTGACGTTGGCTCCCTGGATCAAAGCTCCGCTCGAATCCGTGACCGTTCCGCTGATACTGCCTGAAACGCTGCTCTGGGCGGCCGCATAACCGCTTGCAAATACAAACACTATTGCGATCACCAGGGCAACAACGCATTTCACAAATTTGCATGACATGATCACGCCTCCCTCAAATTCTTGGTTGCTTGGGTTTCGACCGACTGTCCATGTCATCTAGATGACTGGATGAGAAAGTATATCGCGTATAAAGCAAAATCAACCTACAAAAAAGTCTGCCGGAAAGAATTTTTTGGGTTGCGCGGGCCGCGGTGAGGCGTCGCAGCCTAAATGAATACGATTTCAACTGCTGCGGAGGGGATATTGTTGATTTTTGCGGTCCATTCGCTCCAGTATCTAGAGTCCAGGCTAGTGTGATCTGCGAGTCTTTCCTGGATTCGCGG
>DASRLI010000295.1:0-5198 GCA_035648535.1 Occallatibacter sp.
AGCAAAACCCAGTCTGCGCGCTTGCTCATTCATCCGCTCGGCCATGAAATTCTCGTCAAAGCACGATAGCTCGCGAATCCCAATAATCGCGGTCCGGGAACCGTTGCGCGGCTCAGCGTTCCAGAGAGAACGGGGCGCAAGAGCTACGCCTTGGAAGTCACCAAGAATGGTCGGGAGATAGTGCATTTCCGAGATGTTTCCTTCAAGCGGACCGCCTGCGGCCTGCGCCATTTCCTGAAAGAACGCGATAGCCTCGCCCATTGAGGGCAATGTGCGGGCATGTATGAATTCCTTTGACTGCAAGCATCCAGATCCGAGGACAAACCCTCCCGGCCCCGTTGTGACGAGTGCAACTTTCTGATTGGTGCGAGCTGCCGCCCCGGCCGCAGTAAGGCCGGAGGTTCCAGCACCTACAACGACCACGTCGAAACGATGACTATCCATCTTGCTCTCCCGTCTCAACGAACACTGTCCGGTCGTCACCAAAAGGACCTTGGCCATATAGCTGCCGGCTAAGTTCGAGTTGTTCGACCTGCTTGCCTTGATGGATGAAGGACTGCCCCTTCCAGCGCTCGTGAAGGTAGGCGGAGAATTCAGCAGCGGCTTGCGATGCTGACCAGCGGTGCGTCTGAAAGCCCGCCAACATTGCCTTATAACCGCAGAAGGTTCCCTGGCAGGGGCCAAAACCAAGGCGCGTGCGCCGGCCAACGTCTGGAATGGTTTGGGCCGCGGCTGAGGTGGAGTTTCCGAGAACAAAGTCCAATTCTGCACGAGTTACGAGTTCGCATTCGCAGGCGAGTTCCGCCAATTCCGGCCGCGATTCGATGGCTTCGATCACTCGAACTGTTTCAGGCCCGAGGCGAAGCTCCAACTTCTCGGCGACCGGTTGAGGCAACAAGCGCGCCGCACGATGTTGAGTCTTGCGGTCGATGACGGGGCGCAACGGAACTTTGTCGGTAGTGCATTCCGAATCGACTTCGAGCTTCTTTGATACGCAATCGCAAACCGCGGCGGCCATCATCCGATAGGTAGTAAGCTTGCCTCCCACAATCGAGATGAAGCCACGTACGCCATTCAGTTTCTCGTGATCGATCAGCGCAAAACTGCGGCTGATCTCGCGCCCCCCCAAGGCGTTCCCAGTTTGGGGTGCGTATAGAGATCGAACGCCACAAAAGACGCGCAGAATGCGCGCGTCAGCGACTCCAGGAATCATCACCGCGCCAAGTTGTAGCAAATTTTCGATTTCATCCGGAGATGCGGCAAGTCCCTCGGGGCCCGGAACGGTCATCGAGCTTGTGCCCAGGATGCAGACCGGGCCGGCGGGCACGAGGATGTCACCATCGCCGGCCGCGCGGCACCGATTGATGACTCGACTTGTGGCTCGATGGTTGAGCACCAGGAGCGTGCCCTTGTCGCAGCGCACGGGCACCTCGACGCCAGCCAGAGCGGCAACACTCTGAGCCCAGCCTCCCGCGGCGTTTATGACCACTTCGCACGAGATTTCTCCCTCTTCACCGGTTCGCGTGTTGCGATAGCGAACTCCGCGCACGCATCCATCTACACAGCGAATAGAGTCTAGTTTGCTGTATGGATGAAACTGTGCGCCGCGCGCTTGGGATGCCTGAATGTTCGCGAGCACCAGGCGAAAGACATCGACGTGCGCGTCGGGAGATGTGAATGCGCCAAGGATGTTCGTGGCCAGATTCGGTTCAAGTTCGTGCGCTTCGTCCGCGGACAGTCGGCGGCTTTGGATCCCTGCGTTCCCGGCCGCACGCCACCATTTCTCGAAGAATGCCGCATCATCCTGAGGGCACTGAACAAAGAGCCCACCTACGTCCTCAACACAATGCGGAGCAATCGCCTTCAGGATGCCGTTCTCGGTGACACAGTCGCGGGCGGTGTCAAGATCCTTGACAGCATAGCGTCCGCCGGAATGCAGCAATCCGTGGCAGCGACCTGTTGCGCCATTTGCGATGTCTCCCTGCTCCAACAACGTGGCGGAGATGCCCCGCAGGCTCAAGTCCCAAAGAATGCCGGCGCCCGTCGCACCGCCACCGATGATGACAACCTGTGTCGATTCCATTTCTTCTCCCCTCGCATTGACTACGGGCAAATCAAATCGTGAAGAATCGGGCGGCCCTTCTTCGCCCCGCCGTTGCATGTGCGCACGCTCGCGCAGCCGCAGAATGCCCATGATAGATTTCGATCTGATGGAGAAGGGAGCGTATTTGCCAGACACGAAGCGCGGCGGCAGAACCGCCTAACCGGTCTGCGGGCTTTCAGCCCGGCAAGAACGGAAGACACGAGGCAAATTCAATGCGGACGATGGCGGCACAAATTCGTGCCAATAAACCATCGACTACCGGTCAAACGTTCGCTTTGGCACAAGTGCCTGGAAAATTGGATACGTTGCAGAAGGAAGGGCGTCCGGACCTGGCAAGGAAGCTCTGAGAGATCGCAAGGGTCGGACCGCTGCCAGTCTGAACGCAGGACCAAGTCGCCCGAAAGGCACCTGTCCCCGACTTCTTCAGCAGCATCTAGACACCAGTTCGCGCTCTCTCAGATACTCTTCACGAAACGGTGGGTAACTACAGTTAACTATCGCTCCAATCGGCGCGTCCTGTCAAGGTTTCCGCCTTTAATCACTGCTCTATTTTGACCAACGAAGGCTCGCGTATGAGCGCGATGTTTATAATGAGTTGTCCTTTTGCGGCATGATCTGTGATGAGCCGTCAGTCTGCGTGTATGCTCGACCGAGCGCCTCATTTTTCGACCTGGTGCGAAGATCCGCGCCTGAAGGAGTACCCGATAATCATGCAAGAACAACAGACGCCGCTGCGGGTTTTCTGTGTCGCTACTCCTATCATCCCGGCCATCCGCAAGTTTGAATTCGTAGACCTGGCAATCGCAGCACATGGCAAGATCGTCTATCTGCTGACCGGCGATCCGGAAAACTGTGAAGCGATGATCCAGAAGATTCTTGCGGCAGATAAGCTCCCCATCGTCAACCTCGACCTGCTCAACGGCTTCTCGCGCGACCGGTATGCGGTCAACTACCTGAAACGCGCGGGTGCGCGTGGCATCATCTCGACGCACCTGGATCCGTTGCGGCATGCGCTTTCCATCGGCCTGTATGGAATTCAGAGGACATTTCTTCTGGACAGTGGCGCGATGGACACCATCACAAACCAGTTGAAGAATACGCCCGTAGATGCGCTTGAGGTTTTGCCTGCGCTGGTTGCTCCGAAGATACTGGAACGGGTGCGCGCCATCTCCCCGGATCTCCCCGTTGTGGGTGGCGGGCTGATCCAGAATATGAAGGAAGCAGAAGAGTTGTTGGCGCAAGGCCTCAGCGCGGTCTCGATCAGCAATCCGCAGATGTGGATTCGCTAACGCGCCTCTATTCTTTATCGGGATTGGGAAGGATGACATCCCGAATGATCCCGTCCATCTCCGCACAGGCTCCGATAAAGCCCCGCAAAGTCCTGCGTGTTGACCCGAAGGTATCGAACTCCTCGTGGGACAGGCCGTTCTCAGTGTAGGCGCGCTCGAAGTCAGGAAACTTACTCAGAAGCGTGTCGACAATCCTTGCATCGACCGGCGTATCGATCCTGGGAATCACTTCGATATCGCTGGCGTTGTAGCGTCGCTGCCAGGCACAAGGCGGAGAGATCACAACGTCGCCGCCGATGAATTCGCTCCAGTGCATGTGATTCCGAAATGCCGCAGAAAGAAGCCGCAGCCGATAGCCACGCTCGCGGTAAATCTTGTACGCCTTCTTGAAGACCGCGACCCCAGCCCACTCGAGGTAGCCGGGATCGACGGAAAGGTTCTTCTTGTCCAACAAAACCTTGAGCCAGTCGTCGAGCCGTCCCACCATGATGGTGCACACCGGACCCATCGTTGAGATATCAAGCCCCTCAGCTTCCCTGCGCTTCAGGCCCCGCTCCACCGCCTCTGCAACCGCAATGGCCTGAGGCAGCGTAAAGCTGACGGTCGCGTTGATGCTGATGCCGCGGTAGGTGGCTTCCTCCATTGCGACAATTCCCGCACGCGTGGCCGCGATCTTGACGATCATGTTCGCAGCCAGCTTGCTGAACCGGATGGCCTGGACCAGCATTGCATCGGAGTTGCGATAGTTCCTGGGATCAGTCTGGATAGAGAGACGGCCGTTCCGTCCTTTCTCTCGATCGAAGATCGGCTTGAGCAGTTTGGCCGCATTCGTGGACATTTCTTCCACGATCATCCACGCGATTTCATCTTCTGTTGCCTTCGGGAAGCTTTCCGCAAGCTCCTGAATGCGGACTTTCCAGGTCGCCATTTCCTGTTTGAGCACGGATACAGCGATCGAGGGGTTGCAGGTGGCGCCCACAGCCCCGTGTTCAATCGAGTAAGTGAGCTCTTCGATGGCAGCCGAATCGTTCCACAGGCACGTGGGCGTGGTCTGCGTCATTTGAAAGAGTGGGCTCTTGTATTGGACATGCGACTCAGTTTGGGCCATGCTTCCTCCAGGAATGCAAACGTGTGCAGAAAAACCCTAACACCACCAGAATGCGCGGTCAAGAGAACCAAGAACGAGGGAACACATGAACCTCGCGCAGAATCAAGCGGATTAACTGGCCGAAAACCATGCACATTTGCTTAAACCGGCAGCTCTGCTTTCGAACAGGAAGGCCGCCGGGTCCTCTAACCCTTTGACTCTGACTCTGCTGTTTTGGGGTTGAAGACCGATAATCCAGGAACATCGGGATGCTGAGAAAATGCGGGCCGTGTCAATCCTGATTTTCGGCATTTCGTATTGACAAGTGCGGCCGTTGAGATTGATGATTCTGTGGTAGATGCACACGTGTGCATCTACGCGTTTTGCCTGTCTGGAATCGCCTCGTCCAACACCAGACGATGTACAGCAAAAATGGGCCCACAGAAGACTCCTGTGGCTCATGCGCTGAGCGGTCCCAAGGAGAAATCATGAGTGACCTGTTGGTCCGTCCGGAAGTATTCCGGAACCGGATCGAAGATTTCGGCTTCGAATTTCTATCTCTGGAGTCTCGCCAACCCGAGCAGGGCAAGAGATTCAGCGGAGAGACCGCGTCCAAAGAATTGGCGATCGTAGTGCTGGGCGGCACCTGTTCGGTCAAGAGTTCCCGGGGGGAGTGGGAGCGCATCGGCAAGCGGGCCACAGTATTTGACGGCCTGCC
>DASRLI010000296.1:0-31664 GCA_035648535.1 Occallatibacter sp.
GGGTCGCGGCTCCAGCATGAGTCCGCCCAGGCATGGGCTTCTTCAATTTCCGCATCGCTGTCTTCCGCCAAACTCGCCGGATCGAGAGAGCGTGCATTTCCTCCGCCTTGAATAAAGTGAAGAACCTGTTCATTAGTAGCAACCGAGCAGCTGCCGGAAACGATAGCCTTGCGCCCTTTTGCAGCAGGTAGTTCGGCAGATGTCGGAGAGGCGTGGAAGCCCCATTGTGCAGGCAGGCAAATTGCAAGCCCGGAACCGGCCGTCACCAGTGGCTCGTTGTGTAGTGCACAGGCCAATCGTTCGAGATCGTCATTGCTAATTGAATCGGCGACAGCGATGGACACACCCTCAGCGCGGAGCCTGCCGATTCTCTCCCGGATCGCATCCCCCGATCGCGCCACGCTTCGATAATCAATCAGTCCCGTCTTCCGCTGCTTCTCGGCGCCCAACTGAAGTTGCAGAAAGCGCGCCAGGTTGGAATCGGTCATCGGCGTCAACGGATGATTCCTCATTCCGCTATCGCTCAGCAAAACACTCCCTACGAACAGGTGGCCCAAGTATACGGTGCGTTCATTCTCGGGAAATGCCGGCACAACAGCGCTGAAATCACAGCCCACTTCATCCATCAGCGCCTCGATCACCGGGCCAATATTACCCTTGGGGGTCGAGTCGAACGTGGAGCACACCTTGAAGTAGATCTGCTTGACGCCTTGCCTTCGCAGCCAGCGGCAAGCATGCAGTGATTGCGCGACTGCGTCGGCGGCCGGGATGGTGCGCGATTTCAGTGCGACGACGATTGCATCGGCCGGCAGAGAGCCGCCTTCCGTGGGAACATCGATCGTAAGGACCACTCGCATCCCAGCGCGCACCAGGTTGTTGCACAAGTCTGTCGCTCCGGTAAGATCATCTGCGATGCAGCCGAGAATAGGTTCCTTCATCTCTTCTATCCCAGTCCGTGAGGCCTAGTGATTTACAAGCTTCGCCGGCACGCTCCACACTGCGAACGCGCCTGCAACCATAATGCCGGCAAGGGCATACATTCCGCTTTGCGAACTATGTGTAAGGTCTCGCAAATGGCCAATCATGACTGGACTGGCGAACCCGGCAAGATTACCGATCGAATTGATGATCGCAACTCCCGCAGCGGCGGCGGTACCCGCCAGAAACGATGTCGGAAGTGACCAGAATAGCGGCGCACACGTCAGAACGCCGGCCGCGGCCACAGATAAGGCGATGACTGAAACCAAGGTATTGTGCGAGAAGCTCGCCGCAACGCAAAAGCCTGCCGCGCCGCACAGCGCCGGAACAATCACGTGCCAACGCCGCTCACGATGTGCGTCAGCGCTGCGCCCACAAAGGTTCATCGCAATCACCGCGCAAACAAAAGGAATCGCGCTCAGCCATCCAATTCTCGTGGTCTGGCTGACGCCGGTTCCATGAATCAATGTCGGCATCCAGAAGGTTAGGCCGTACTGGCCCACGATGAACGTAAAGTAGATGAAACACATCAACCAGAGACGGCGGTCTTTCATCACTGCGGTCACAGGTCCCGCTCCCACCGCGCGCTCAGCTGCGTCAGCCTTGATTTCGTCGCCGAGAAATTGCTTTTCAGCGTCCGTAAGCCACTTGGCTGAACCAATGCCATCATCCAGCGTAAAGAAAACCACAACACCAAACAGGACCGCGGGCAGCGCCTCGATCAGAAACATCCACTGCCAGCCGAGCAGGTGTGCGACTGAAGCAAACGCATCCATAATCCAGCCGGAAAGCGGGTTACCAAAGATTCCGGCGATCGGAATGGCAGACATGAACAACGCCAGGATTCTGGCACGCTGCCGCGCTGGAAACCATGAAGCGAGATAGACAATCACACCTGGATAGAAGCCGGCCTCGACAGTACCCAGCAGAAATCCGACGATCCCGAATTCCAGCGGCGTCTTTATCAGGGAGAAGCACGCCGATGTAATGCCCCAGACAATCATGAGGCACCCGATCCAGCGGCGCGCCCCAAAACGCTGCATCAGCAGGTTGCTGGGCAGTCCAAAGATGAAATAGCCGATAAAGAAAACGCCTGCGCCAATACCGAAGACGCTTTCACTCAAGCCCAGAGTCGAGCTCATCTGCAATTTCGCGAAACCGATATTGATACGGTTCAGGTACGAAACGGTATAGCAGGCCATCAGTAATGGAACAATCCGCCAAAAAGCCTTGCTATATAAAACGGATGCTCTGTTCGGAGCGGAAGACGAATTGATCTGTACTGGGGACATCAGGCTCCCACGTGCACGGCGCCAGGTTCATTCATAAACTGACGAATAATTGAATTCATATCTGTATCGGGCCTTAAGCCAAGGAAGTGTGCGCGCGTGCTCTCGAAGACGGAAGGCCAACTACCTACAATTCGCATAATCGCCGGATCAGGCTTGAATCGTACATGCGCCCGAGCGTCTCTTCCTCCGACCGCTTCAAGTGCATTAAGTATCTCGCCAACCTGGACTGTTAACGCAGGAAAGTTTACCGCGGTCCGGCCCCCCAGCGCTTCTCGGGGTGCCTCTGCCAACGCAATCAGTGCACTGATTGTATTGCTTGGAGACGCCAGCGCTACCGCCATCTCCAGCGGTACTGGACAAACCGTATCTTTGGCATTCAGAGGTTCGCGCACAATGGCAGATAGAAATCCTGAAGCTGCGCCATTTGACCGGCTCGAACGAATGGCCACTGTCATCAGCCGCCCACTGCGGCCGTCAATGAAGCCCTTACGGGTATAGTCGGCTACTAATTGTTCGCAGATAAATTTCTGGATGCCGTAAGAAGATTGAGGTAATGGAAGGGTGGAATCACGAATAACTGCTGGAAGGGGAATGCCTGGATCGCTGCCAAAGACGGCAACGGAGCTTGCGAAAACAAGCCGAGGGCAATTACCCGCGGCTCTCAGGGCATCAAGCAATGCTCGGCAGGAGTCAAGGTTCGATCGCAGGCCTAGGTCGAAGTCCGCCTCGCAGTCTCCAGACACAGCACCAGCCAAATGAAACACAACATCAAATTGTTCCTTCGCCAATGCATCGCAGCTTTCGATCAATGGCCCCACCAACGGCCGCACGCACGCAATGCTCGCGAAGTCGGCGGCGGGCTTAATAAGATCCGCAAGCACCAACTCCGTCGGAGGGCGCCCCAGTATCTCTTTTCGCTTCAGGAGAGCGCGTACAAGTTGCGTCCCCACAAAACCAGCACCACCAGTAATCAAGACTTTCATTGTTTTTCTTCCTTGCGCATTGATTACAGTACTCGTTCAACTTGGTACATCAACATTCGAGACTGCTGCCAAATCCTCCAGTCAATTGCCGGTCCTAGCAAACAACGTGACGAATATCGAGCCTCAATGTCGATTCTTTCATGCGCTCCCCTGTGCCTGGCACAACAGCAATCGAAGTCTCGTCTTCCCCTCTTACTCCCTTTCAAAACAACAGGGCCCGAGGTATTGTATCCGCCGTACATTCCACCACAGCGGCCGACTTTGCGAAGGCCGGCCCGGAGTCCGGCGAGAGTTGACGAAGGTTCGAGCATGCCTTGCTTCGATCGCGCATTCTCCTTGGATTCTCATTGTACGGAGCCCGGTGGTCCGCCGAGCTCCGTGCGTCGAATCAAATGCGAATGCCTCTCGGAAAACGCGCACTTGGAAGCAGCACGTTTGACCGCTTTTCCCCTACCAGTAAAGTTTTGCCGCAAACTGCGCTTCTCGCGAGGTCCTCTGGAACAGCACCGGACTTCCTGCGTTGGTAATTGTCCCCGCCGCAGAGCTGCCAATCGATGCATTCGGGTTATTGAACTGAGGCGTATTGAAGATGTTGAAGCCTTCCAGGTGCAACTGCAATCGCCTGGTGCTATCCGCGCCTAGTTTGAAGTTCTTGAACAGCGAAGCGTCAAACTCCTTGGTCCCTGGCCCGAAAAGTATGTTCTTCTTCGAGCTTCCAAATGTGTAGTTGCCGGGCGCTTGAAAATCGAGCGGATTGAACCACTGCGACACGCTTGCCTTCGAGACCTTGCCGGAGCCAATGCGGTTCGGGTACTGCGTGGAGCCGCCTGTATTCAGCGTGCTTGTCGCCATCACAGGCGTGTAGGGCGTGCCGGTCTGGAATGTGTCGATGCTATTAAGTTCCCACCCGCCGATCAGCAAGTCCTCAGCCAGGTTGGCGTTCTTGCCGAGCATTTTTCCCCTGCCGAAGGGTAGTTGATAGCTCCAGCTCAAAGCCACGCCGTGGCGCATGTCCCAGTCTGAATTTCCCTTATAGCTCTGCCACCAGTGGTATGGATCCTGCGGCGCGGTGGTATTGCCTGCGCCGCTCGTGTCGTCGATGCTATGCGAGTAGGTGTAGGACGCCATCAGATCGAGCGAATTCGGTATGCGCACCCGGTAGCTCGCCTGCAAGGAGTTGAAATTGCCGTTGCCGCATTGGCATGTCTCGCTGATAGTCGCGAAACCGGGACGGGGGCGATTCCAATTGACGGAGCCACCAGTCGGGGTTGGCCCGGGAATGGGCAGATTGACGTTAGGCACAATCATGACGTGTGTGGACGTCTGTCCCACAAAGGCTACAGACAACATATCCCTGCTCGAGAACTGGCGCTGAATGTTCAGGCTGTATTCGTTCGAGGTCATGTTTTTGTAATCCCGCTTATACCAGGCGACAGTCGTACCCGCAATCGGGAACGAGCTTGGCCGCGAAGTCGGAAAACCATTGGAAATGGGCGCGGCGTTGCCAAAGGCGGTCGAGTTGGCCGCTGACCCAAGCGCTGCGGACGAGTTCGTCGTGATATACGAACCATGGAAGGGAGCGTTCGCTTGGAATGGGTTGCCCGACTGATTCTCATTTGCGTAGTAAATGCCGCCGCCCCCGCGAATCACGGTCTTGGCGTTGATCGCGTAGGAGAATCCAAAGCGAGGTCCAAGGTTGGTATAGCGGCCATCCACAATTGAATTACCCGAGAAAGCTCCCGTCCCGACCGGGATTAAATAGCCGGCGGGCTGAGGCTGGCCCGGGACGATGCTTGGGTTCGGATTGGCTGCGTTCGGATCGAAACCTGCGAGAAAGTTGTGCTTGACGTTCCAGGGCGTGACCATGTCGTTGCGAATTCCGAATTCAAGCGTTAGGTTGGGCCGGATGCGCCAAGTGTCCTGGATGAAAAAGCTCGGCAACTTGCGGCGAATTTGCAGGAATTCCGCGCTGTCGAGCTCGGAGCTGATGGGGTGGCCGAGCAGGAAATCTGCAAATCCATAGCCCGTGTATGCTCCACTGAAGGTGAAGTTACCTGCCGGGTAGAGCGGATCGTAGTTCGCCTGTCGCCGAGTCAGATAATCAAAGCCAGCCTTGAACTCGTGCGGGCCATGGATCAGCGTGAAGGCCTGGTCGACTTCCCAGTTATTGTCGATCTTGAAGAGATTGCCGAATCCGTCGCCGAGCCCGACCTGCCCCGAAATGGCGAAGTTGGTGAGACCCGGAATTGCGGAGGCGTTGGCGCCAGGAATGCCGTACTGCGTGGAAAAATCGGTAAGTGAGTTGTTGGCAATGACGATGGCCTCGTTCAAGCGCGACCACGCCAAGCGCGCCTCGTAGAACTTGTTGTTGCCGATGGGCCGGCTATAGCCGAGCACAATCTGTTCGCCCGGAATCGGCACGGACCCAGGCCGGGACGGGCCGCCGCCGAGTGCGGGTGCCGGTAGATAGCCGGGATTGATGGTATGCGGATCCTCTTTGCTGAAGCGCCCAAAGATGGTTGTCTTGTCGGTGCGATAGTCGACACGGATGTCGCCCTGGTTGATGTTGTTCACCACGTTCCCGTTGAACAGGAAATTATTGACGACCGCTCCGGCCGATCCCGTGTTCGGGACCGCATACTTCTGATAAAGAGCCACCAGCAACTTCGACGAGGAATTAATAAGGTTCGACGGAATAAGGTTGTTTGCGAATGGGGTGCTGTTAATCGGATTGTAAAGTTGATACTTGGCTACACTGCAGATTCCCGATCCATTGAAGGTGCCGCCGTTGGCAGTGCAAAGAGCGGACAGGTCGCCAGTCAGAAACGCTGCCGTAGGCACCGTGCTTGTGTTGGTCTGCGCCTGGGTCTGCCGCCGACCATCCCAATCGCCGAAAAAGAACAGCTTGTTGCGCCCGTTCACGATATGGGGAATCCACACCGGCCCGCCAGCGTTGGCGCCAAACTGATTCAAATGGAACGGCGGAATCTTCGCCGTGTGCGAGTCGAAGTAGTTCTTGGCGTCGAACGAAGAGGTGCGGTTGAACTCGTAAAACGTTCCGTGGAAATCGTTGGTTCCGGAGCGAATGGTCAGGTTGATGATCGAGGGGCCGCCGCCATAGGCAGCCGGAGCGCCGCTGGTCTGAACCTTGAATTGCTCGATGGCATCGACGGGCGGGAAGAAGATCACCGCGGCGATATCGTTGTTGATGCTCTGGATGCCATCGAACAAATAGATCGTATCCTCGCCAGGGTTACCGCTGATGCCCGCGCCATTGGCTCCGCGTCCGTTCGTATAGCCCAACGACTGGGAGTTGTTTGAATGAACGTGCATGTTGGTGCCCGCTGCGAGCCCGATCAGCTGCGTGAAGTTGCGGCTGTCTAGGGGAAGATCCTGGATCGCCTCGCTGCCCTCGATGCTGCCCAGCGCCGACGACGCAGTCTCAACCGTAGTTGCAGACTCCGACGTTACGGATACATTCTCGTTCGCAGTTGGCAGAAGCAAGACGAGATCGAGCGCAAGCCGCTGGCCGACGACAAGCTGAAAATTCTGCGCTTGTCCCTTGAATCCCGTCTGTTTCGCCGTAATGGAGTATTTGCCAGGCTGCACTGCAACGAAGTCGTATTGGCCGCCGTCTGACGTCTTATCTGTGCGAATTACGTTCGTCGACTGATTGCGAAGTTCGACCGTCGCCCCGGCCACCACAGCACCGGTTGGATCCTTTACGATGCCGGTCAGCGACCCAGCCTCGAATTGCGCCATTGATACTGTCGCGGTCGATAGCACTATCGCCGCCAGACAAAATAACCGTTTGAACATTGCGTCCCTCCTGGAGTAGAAAATCAGGTCCCAGTTTTCAGCTGGAGGTTCTGAGCACACCTCCACGCCTATCGACCTTTATTCCAGTCATATAACGATTGTCAAGCAGAAAATATTCTTATCGTTCCATCATGTAGTCTGATTGTATGATAAGTTATGAATGGCCGTTTTTCCTGCCTCGGGCGCTGTCCCCTCACCTTGCTCCCATGAATTCGCCTGTTGAGCCATCCGCGATTCCCATGCAATCCAGCAAACCCCGGCGGCCAGTGAACTTGGAGCGGAGTTCAACCAGTTGATCTCCCAGCCGTATTGCGTTGTCAGTTCGATGCCTGGTGAGGCCTTCCCCAACGGTCCCACCTGTGCTAGAACCAATTCGTTCAAATTCCGCAAAAGGAGGAAAATAGTGGCTAATGAACCCACAACGTTCACGCGTTGGTGGCCATTGTGTTCGCCAGATCTTCCCGGTAACACTAAGTTCAACTCCAGGGTAGAGGCCTATCAAGTTAAATGGCGGCTAAGTTATTTTGATTTAATAGCTTACCGCAACACTAAACCTTCTGGCGCATTGATTCGTCTATTGGATTAGCGAACCATTCACCACCTGCTCCAGGTGTCATTCGGCTTATGGAGCATCACCGTATAACGTGCAGAATGAAGAATTGCGTTCCAGACTCGACTGTGCAATTCGTGCCGTCAGGGGTGTTGCGAGGTACAACGCCCTCCGCCGCTGAATGCCCATCCGCCCTTTTACGTGGCACTATCGCGGACAAACAGCGTTGGAACACTCAAACGGCAAACCCGCGCGGGGACGGGCGCCAAGGCGAGACTCCCACGACAGCATCATTCAACCGCTCATTTGTGCATACATTTATTTCATCGAAAGCAAGCGAGGAACACGTGTACTTGAAACTGCATTGCTTCATCCGTTTTTTGGTAGTTTTGGCGCTTTTCCTGCCCGTTGTGGCCGCTGCGCAAACGCAAGCCCCCGCAAAGACCGCGACCATAGCGACAGCTGCAGTGAACGGCCACATCGCCGACCCCACGGGCGCATTGATCCCCGGCGCGAGGGTCACCGTTACAACTGCGGCGGGGAAGTCCATTGCCACCGCGACTTCGGACTCAACGGGAGCCTATGTGGTAAACGGCCTTGCGCCCGGCGCCTACATAATAAAGGCCGCCTTTGAAGGCTTCGCTCCAGTTTCTTCGCCAGCCATCCAGTTGGCAGCCAGCCAAGTCAAGCGCGTCGACATCTCCATGGCCACGGTGGTGGAACAGCAAAGTGTGACGGTCTCCGACGAAGAGGCGCCCATGGTCAGCGTCGAAGCCAGTGGAAACACCAGTTCCGTCGTCCTCAAAGACAAAGACCTCGATGCCCTCTCCGACGATCCTGATGAATTGTCGAACGAGCTGACGGCGCTCGCCGGTCCCGCAGCCGGACCCAACGGCGGAGAGGTTTACATCTCCGGGTTCACCGGCGGGCAACTCCCGCCAAAATCGGCGATCCGCGAGATTCGCATCAATCAGAATCCCTTCTCGTCTGAATATGACCGCCTGGGTTATGGGCGTATCGAAATTCTCACCAAGCCCGGAACAGACCAACTTCACGGACGCTTTTTCGGACAGGGCAACGATGATGCGTTCAACACCGGCAACCCGTTCACTTCGGCGATTCCTGCCTACCACAGCATCCAGTACAACGGCACGCTCAGCGGATCGCTTTCAAAATGGGCGTCGTTTTTTATCAGCGTGGAACAGCGCAACAACCAAAACGCAAGCGTCTACACGGCCACCACAGCAGTTCTGAACCCAACCACGGGCACTTATGGATCGGCGGTTGTGGCCGGCGGACTCTTCAGCCCGTCAACACATACCGAAGTTTCACCGCGCTTCGACCTGCAACTGGGACAGAAGAACACGCTGACGCTTCGCTATCAGTTCGAGCGCTTCAATTCGAGCGGCAATATCGGCACCACGTCCCTGCCCACGCAATCCAGCTCAATCGACTCAACTGAACAAACGCTGCAACTGAGCGACGCGCAGATTATCAACGATCACATTGTGAATGAAACCCGTTTTCAATATCTGCGCGACATCTCTTCTTCGACGCCGGTAAGCACAGCGCCTACCGTCTCAGTACCAGGGGCCTTTATGGGAGGCGGCTACAGTGGCCAGCGTTCCAACGATCATGTGGATCACTTCGAATTGCAGAACCTCACCACCATGTCGGCCGGGGCACATGCCATCAAGTTCGGCACGCGCTTGCGTTATAACCGCGACGCCAACTCGACAAACTCGAACTTCAATGGCTCCTTCAGCTTTTCTTCGCTGAATTCATACCTGACACTTCTGAACGGACTGGCCACAGGCCAGACATATGCGCAAATTGGAGCGGCCGGCGGACTGCCAAACAAGTTCAATTACACCGTCGGTGCAGGCGCCGTTGAGGCCAGTGTCTTCGACGGTGCGCTCTTTGTCCAGGACGACTGGAAGGCGAATCAGTTCCTGACCTTGTCTGGTGGCCTGCGGTGGGAGACGCAGACTAATGTTGCTGACCGCAGCGACTGGGGCCCGCGCGTTGCCTTTGCCTATGCCCTGGACGGCCATAAAGACAAGAAGCAGGCCAAGACGGTGTTGCGCGGCGGTTACGGCTACTTCTATGACCGGTTCGGTCTCACAAGTCTATTGAATACCCGGCGATTCAGCGGCGGCCCGAACAGCCAAACGCAGTACACAATAACCAACCCGACCTGCTTCACTGCCACCAGCCTCAGCTCCATCGACCTTTCAACCTGCGGGCCGGACAGCTCGATTGCCAAGACGATCGTCCAGGTAGCGCCCAACTATCACTCTCCCTATACTCAACAGCTTGGCGCCAGCCTCGAGCGCCAGCTGTCCAAGACAACGTCGCTCACCGTTACCTTTCAGCATGCCTTTGGCATCCACCAAATGGTCACGCGCGACTCGAATGCTTATCTGCCAGGCACATTCGCTTATGGCAGTGCGACGTTGACCGGAGTGCGGCCGAACCCCTCTCTCGGCATCGTCGAGGAGTACTACCCTGAAGCGGTCTTCAAGCAGAACCAGGTCATCGTGAATATCAACGCGCGCCTCACACGCAACATGGGCCTGTCAGGTTTCTACAACATCACCTCCGCCCACTCCAATACTGGAACGGCATCGAACTCGTACAACCTGAGTCAGGACTATCGCCGCGCCGGCTTCGCTTCGCGTAACATGCTCTTCCTGATGGGCAATTACAGTGGTCCGCTTGGCTTCACTTTCAACCCCTTTCTCCTTGCGCAATCGGGACGCCCTTACAATTTCGTCTCTCCAAACGATTTAACCGGCGACAACTTCTTCAACGACCGTCCTTCGATTGTTTCTGCCTCCAATTGCACCGGATCTTCCACGCAATATGTGCAGACTTCTTCTGGTTGCTTCAACACGATTCCCCAGCCTGGAGAGACAATCATCCCCGGAAATATGGGCAACGGGCCAGCTGCGATAGCGGTGAATCTGCGGATCAGCCGCGCCTTTGGCATTGGACCGAAGCTTGAGTCGGAGGGCGGCTCAGGGAGTGGCGGCGGTCCCGGCGGCGGTGGGCCTGGTGGCGGTATTGGCGGCGGTCCTGGCGGTGGCGGCGGGCACGGGGGTGGCGGATTTGGTGGTGGTGGATTTGGTGGTGGCGGACGCGGCATGATGGGCGGCAGCGCAAACACCGGCCACAAATACTCGCTCAGCTTCAGTGCCCAGGCGTTGAACCTGTTCAACAACATCAACTACGGACAACCGATCGGAACCGTGAACTCGCCCAACTTCGGCCACTCAACTGGCCTTGCCAACGGAATCTTTTCGTCTGGCTCGGCTGCTAGACGCATCTTTGTTCAAGCTTCATTCTCGTTCTGAGTTGTCGAGAATTACCAATCCAAGTGCAGGTACAATCCAAGTGCCCAGCTCTCAATCATCGCGCGTGGAGCACGGAATCTACTTAACGTAGTCTTCCGGATGGACATCCATGGATGAGGGCGGAAGGCTCTTCGGCGAGGAGCCTAACGACATGTTCGGTGTGTCGCCCATCGTCAATTCAAGCGTGCCGCCATTGGCAATGTCTGCATGACGAAACCACACCTGATCAAGCACCTTTCCATTCAGGCGAACGCTCTGCAGATATTTGTTTTCATGGGAAGCATGGTTGGCAACAATCACAAAGTCTTTTCCGTTCCTCAGATGAATGGTTGTCTTCTCAAAGACCGGACTGCCAACGTCATATGTAGGAATCCCCGGCGTAACAGGATAGAACCCCATCATTGAAAACACCACGAATGCGCTCATGCCTCCGCCATCTTCATCGCCTGGTATGCCCTGCAACCTGTCCGTAAAAAACGATTCGAGCAGCATGCGCACGCGCTTCTGCGTCTTCCAGGGGGCACTGAGCCGGTCGTAGATGTAGGGTATAGCGAAGCTCGGTTCGTTCCCCATCGAGAACTGTCCCGCCATCGACGTGGAATCGGGAAACTTGCCCTGGAACTCATACTTCGAGCGGTCCAGCGGCTCGCGAAAAAGCTGGTCAAGGTTGGCCGTGGCCTTTCCGGCGCCGCCCATCAATGCGATCAGGCCATTGAAGTCGTGCGTCACATCCCAGGTATAGGTATAGCCGTTGTTCTCGTCATAATAATCCCGTCCACCCATCCCGCCGTCGAACTTAGGATCGAGAGGTTTAATCCATTGTCCAGCGGAGTCCTTCGGCCACATCAGTCCTTTGTCCGCGCGGAACAGATTCTTGTAGTTCGCCGCACGCTGAAGAAAAAGCTTCTCGTCCTGTGGCTTGTCAAGAACCCGCGCAAGCTGCGCAATCGACCAGTCGTCGAAGCTGTTCTCCAGCGTCACTGGCACAGGTTGCCGCTTCTCAAACGGATGAACCTGCGGATCCGTCTCCTTCTCGCCAGGCCGAAGAGCAGGCATATAGCCGTGGTTCGCATAAAACTCATCGAGCGGTCCTTTTGGGCCAAGGCGCCAGGGAAGCATCGTGACCTCCATAGATCTCTTGCGCACTCCTTCGAACGCAGTCTTGAGATCGAAGTTTCGCACTCCCTTGAACCACGCATCCGCGAACCACGGTGCTGCGTGATTGCCATTCATGCACGCATAGTTCCCCGTAAGAATCGCAAAGGTCGGCATCGTTCCCGACTGCTGATACATGCGCACATACGACTGAATCTTGTCCGCTTCCATGTCCGGATTGAGCAGAGTCTGCAGCGGCTCCAGAGCGCGGTAGGTATCCCACAGCCAGTTATCGACATAGAACGGGCGCGCATCCACATGGACCTGGTGATCGAAGCCGCTGTAGTAACGGCCATCTTCCGTAATGTTGATCATCCGCTCAAAGCAACGATAAAGAGCGGTGTAAAAGATCCTTCGTTGCGCTTCGGTGCCGCCTTCAACAACGACCTCTCCCAGGACCTGATTCCATTGGGCCTTCGCAGCTTCCTTGACCTTTTCAAAGCCCCACTCCGGAATCTCGCGGCGCAAATTCCTCTTTGCCTGTTCTGCGCTGATGAACGAAATACCGTACCTGAACTCGAGCGTCCTTGCGCCTGGGCTAAGTGCGGTCACGCGATTCCTGTCGCCAAGGTCCGCCAACTTGAACGTAACCGGCGCGCTGAATTCACCATAGACAAATGCCTTCATGTTGCTGAAGCGTTCTTCGCCGCTGACCGCGGTTCCATCCTCCGTCAGCAGCACGCCGGGCATGCGGTTGGCGAGCACCACGGCAGCTTTGCCGTCCGGAAAGGTAAGACGGAAGTAGCCGCAGCGCTCGGTTGGCGAGAACTCCGTCTGAATCAGTGAGTCGTCGAACCGGGTCGAGTAATAATACGGCGTGGTCTTTTCCTGATCGTAGGCCGCAGCGCTTCCATCTTCTCCGGGCATGATGCTGAACAACGCCTGCATCCGGTGGGAATTGATGGTTAGCGGAAAGGACTTGATCTGGTCATCCAGCGCGTCCGCGCGATCAGGATACACACGCACCATACTGTTCGGCATGAACACGGTGGGGCGTGTGGGCTCAAGCAGAATGCCAACATTGCCGATGGTGGTGTCCACATATTCCACCTGTGCTGCCGCATGACCCGCCAGCAAAGTCACTGCTGCCAGAACTCCGGACTTGATAAGATTTACGCGAAAGACATTACTCGCGAAGACGCTTGCTATTCCCACCGTGTGCTCCATTTCAATTGTTTCGTCCTTCACTACTCCGCGGCAACGGAGTTCAGGCTGACCGGTCCAAGCAGGCCCGAAGGCAGCAGCGGTGAACCTGCCTTGTATGGCTTTTCGTCGGCAAACGTGATCCTGGTCGCATTCGGCTGTTCATCTCCGATCAGCCGATTAACCCACGCATTCGTCACCTTGATCGATATTTCGTTTGCGCCGGGCTTCAGGGCTGCAGTCGCGTCGACGCGATACGGCGTGTGCCAGACAATCCCCAGATACTTACCATTGACAGCTACCTCCGCCAGGTTATTCACATCGCCAAGGTCAATCCAAACATGCGCACGGTTCTTCAACCAGCCCGCTTGTACGTCAATGGTCTTTGTGTAGGTGCCGATTCCGGAAAAGTACTTCACGCCCGAATCCGGGTTATCGCTCCACGAGGAAAGCTTGTCCATTGAAATGGTAGGCGGCGCTCCACGGTCAGTTTGAAAGCTCACCTTCCACGGGGCATCCACAGTCGCAAGCAACGTCTCAGTCACGGCGGGCATGGTCCGTGAGGTTTCGCTGGTCGCCTTGCGGAAGACCACAAACACAGTGCCCCAGGGCTCCAACTTCAGTGGCACAGTGGTGCGGCCGTCAGTAATCTTGAACGACGCCGGTTCAGTTTTGCCGGTGTCGGCGTGCCACAGCTCCGGCGCCTTGCCGATCACGCGGAAGCTGGCATCCACCTGCTCACTGCGATCGTTGCGATTATCCACAAAATAGAGATCGCCGTCCGCCGTTTTGCGATGGACAAAGAGAAGCCGCGTGTCGCTCTGGGGTTTGGTGTAGTCGAAATCGCGCGCAACGTGCATGGCGTTGAAGACGTCGCCAAGATCCTGTCCAGCGTAAACCGTTCCTTTGCCAACCTGATGTACACCGGTGCCATTGCCAAAGAGCTCGTTACTCAACCTCGTGAACTCCACCTGATCGTAGGCAAGGCTGGGATCGTCGTTCGGCTTCGGACCAGCAACAACCGCTCCATCTTCCACTAGTTTGTGAATTGCGCGCAGCACGGGAAGCGACATGTGACGGCTGTATGGATCGAGTCCGAGCAAGCGGTAACTCATGCCCCCAGGCGCAGTGATGCGTCCGTTGGCGATACTCAGTTCATGGATCAGAGCGTCGGCGTTGACGTAGTCGAAGCCATAACCTGCCGGAACATTGGGCGACTTGTTGACGAAGATCGCGGTAAGGTTGGAGTCTTCGCCGTAGAAGTAGATCAGGTCCGCACCGAAGTGTCCCTCCTGCAGCAGAAAGCTGGTGCGTGCAAGATAGTCGATCCAAGGACCCGCCTGTTTAGCCCAGGTCTCGTTGCGATTGAACCACTGCCCGCAAGGTCCGAGCGTCATTCCTGGCGCCTTGTTGATCAGCGGTTGATGAGCCGACTCGTGAATGACAAAGCGATTGATGCCGTTAATCAATTCCATGTCGGCAGTCGGTTTGAGCGTGGCAGGCGACCAGGCCCAGGCCGCGGCAGAAGTACAGGACGTCATCGACTCCGCCGCAGCAATGTTCTGCCCGTAGATGTGCGCTACCGACGCCGACTCGCGATCATCCGCGTTGTAGCGGTACATCTCGTTGTTCACCCCGGGCAACTGCACCCACATTGCGCTCATGGGGATTTCGTTGAATTTCTTCACTTCCATGCCGTCGGCAACAAAGGCACGGCCCTCCTCGTGCGACTCGCCGTAATGGGCCATGCCCCACTCATGTAACGTATCCTCCAACTGGCCGTAATGCTCGCTGGCGATCAGGTCGCCAATGGTCTTGCGGAAGTCCCACAGAAACCTGTCGCTGGCTTCGGAGCTTTCTACTATCTGACCGGCGAGAACCGGCATCCAGGGCACGGGATCGTAGCCGCGCAACTTTTTGAACTGGGCAATCATGTTGTCGGTCCAGTTTTGTGAGCCCGCCTCCCAGCTATCGTTGACGACGTAATGAAGTCCTCGCTTGCCGATGAGGTCCGTACCCACCGTCTCCTTGTAGCTGTTCAGGTAAGTGTCCATGTACTTCTTCACAAACCTGCGGTCCATCTTGTCGACTTCAAGGCCAGTGGCCTCAGCCGTTGCCGGATGGTTGGTGATCCCCAACAGCGAATATCCAAAGCGCAGAACAACCCAGTTACCAGCCGGTGGCGTCCAGTCAAGCGTTCCATCCGGATGCATCTTCGACGTTAGGTCAACGATGTCTGACTTTGCAATGGCTTCATCCGGTGGAACGGCTGGGGTCGCAAAACCATAGAGGTCCGGCTCGGGAGCGAAAGCCGCCTTATCCTCGAAACGATCGACTCGCGCTCCAGGATGAAGGACCAACTCAGCAATCTCATAGTCGGCAGGAGGCGCGCCAGTTCCGATCCTCGAAGAAACAGGGACGGCGGCCGACGGTGGCAGCCGCTTGAATGTGATGCGAAAGAATCTTGCCGTTACCGCTGTAAACGAAACCGTGTGCTCAGGCGCGCGGCCGTCCAACAGACTCGCAATGGGCCTGAAGTTTAGGCCATCATCGCTGGCCAGCAACGTTTTTTCCGGTGCACCGATTCCGTAAAGAGCGATCGATGCCCTATCCGGACTCTTTGTCACATATGTAATTGACCGAATGGTTGTGGGCACCGCAAACTCAAATTGAATCCACGAGTTCTCCCCGACAGCCGGGATCGGCAGCTTTGTGGTCTTTTCCAGGTCTCCGTCGGTAAGCACTGCAAAATCTGGTGAACCGCCGCTCGATGTAGTCTTCGGATGCAGCGTTTCGAACGGCACATCGGCCTCCGGTCTGCGATAGGCAACGACCGCCGAATCCGCATAAAACTGCAGCGCAGGCGCAGTCACTCCTGGCGCCGGTGGCCTGCCCGGATGGCTCATGCTTTGAAATGGCCCCGTGCTCGTTGGGGGATGAACCAGCGTGCCCGTGAATGGCTTGCCGCCCTCGACAGGAGTCTCGCTCCACACATACTTCTTCATGCCTTCGGCTGCTGGCACCCATGGACCGCCCGATTCGCTCCAGCCGGGCGAGCCCGCAATGGCCTCTTCCAGACCCAACTGATCGGCAAGAGTCGTGGCGTATTTGAACGCATCCTTCCACTCTGGGGTCATGTACGCCACGCGGTGATCCACCACCTGGGGTGTGGACAAGGCCGCATCGAAATTCTGGAACCCGGCAACGCCCACTCTGTGCATCCACTCCAGGTCCAGCTTGATGCCTTCCTTTGTGATGTTGCCATTCATCCAATGCCACCACACCCGTGGGCGAGCACTCGCCGGAGGATTCTCAAAGCCGTTCTTGAGCGAGTCGGATTTGTCCTGCGCATGAACGACACCGAGTCCGAGGACCAACGCCAGGCTTGCCACAATCAATTTCATTGCCGAGACTTTCATTGCTTCCCTTTCGAAGCTACCCTCTAAGGGCCATTCACGGTCCCGGCTGCGTCGCCGCATCAGGCCGAGCCTCTGCGCAGAGTACAACTGCGGTTAGGCCTCGCGCATGGGACCTGTCCCACTCGACACACGATTATATACATAAGAATGAACATGCATAACTGGAGCGCTGCGCGGGAAGGTACTGCCGGGATAGCCAGCTTTTAGACTGCGCCAGAAAGACTCAAATGCACTCAACCGAACTTCCCGCGAAGCGTCGAGATCACAGGCAAATGCAGGCTCCGGCAAGATCAGACCTGCAATACATCTCCGTCGTGAGCGACCATCTCGTACAGCACAGGGTTCACGAAGAACCCCAGGAGGAGTCGCGAAACCAGCCCTGCAACGATTACGATCGCAAACGGTTTCTGCGTGTCAGAACCAATGCCGGTAGAAAGCGCCGCAGGCAAAAGTCCCAGGCAAGCAACAAGTGCGGTCATCATGATAGGGCGCAATCGCAGCAATGAAGCTTCGCGAGTAGCCGTGCGAATATCTTTCCCTTCGAGGCGCAGCTTGTTGATGTACGAGACAAGGATCACGGCCGTTTCGACCGAAACGCCCATGAGTGCAAGCATGCCGAGTGCTGACGAAGCGCTGAACATCGTATCGGTCATCTTGAGAGCAAGCAGGGCGCCAACCGGCACGGTCAGTATGACGCCAAGAGCAATGGTCAATGGAAACTTGAAGTTTCCGTAAAGCGCAAACAGGATCATGAAGATGATAAGCACGGCCAGCGGACCAATGTATTCCATCTGGTGCTTCGCCTCAAGCAGCTCACCATACTCCCCACCCCATTCAAGCCTGTAGCCAGGGGGAAGGGACTTCGCAATATCCGCGATAGACCGCTGACCAGCGTCCACCGCACTCTGCAGGTCGCGTCCTTCAACGCTGTACTGCACGCCGATGTAGCGTGAATTATTTTCGCGGTAAATAAACGACGCGCCGCCGGCCTCATGAATGTTGGCGAGTTCGCTTAGCGGAATCTGCTGGCCCGAAGGTGTCCCGACAAGCAAGTTGCCGATCTGTTGTGCGTTCTCCCGGAACTCGGGTTTCATGCGCAACACAAGATCGAAGAGTTTTTCTCCCTGAATCACCTGGGTAGCTGCCTGGCCGCCGACAGCCGCTTGAACTACCGCCTCCACGTCTGCCACATTGATTCCGTAACGGGCAATCTTGTCGCGATCGACGTCGATCAGCAGACTGGGCTGGCCAAGTTCGCGCACTACCGTCAGTTCCGTGAATCCAGGCACCTGCGACAGCCTGCGTTTTATCTCGAGGGCCTGACTCTGGAGAACATTCAAGTCGGGCCCATAGATCTTTACGGCAAGCGCACTCTTCAGGCCCGTCAACGCCTCGTCCACTGCGTCTTCCGCCGGCTGCGTGTAGTTAAAGATAATTCCCGGAAATGCCTGGAGTTGCCTCTGTATATCCGCCGTCAACTCTGCCTTGTTGTGGATTCGTCCCGTTTTCCACGAAACATCGCTATAGGGTTTCAAGCCCACGTAAAACTCGTCGTTGAAGAACCCCGTTGGATCTGTGCCATCATCCGGACGTCCAAGCTCCGAGGCGACGTCAGTAACCATCGGATACTTCAACAGGATGTCGCGCACTTGCGGCGAAAGCTTGCTCGCCGTGTCAAACGAGACGGTGTACGGCATGGTGGCTCGCACCCACAACGCGCCTTCGTCGAGATGCGGCATGAACTCCCCGCCGATGAAAGGGATCAGAAGCAGACTGGCCGCGAAGATCAGCGTAGCGCCAATGATGGTTGCCTTTGGGTGATCAAGACACCACTCGAGTTGTCCAGCGTATTTATCGCGCACCCATTCAAAAGGCTTGTTCACTCGTTCGTGAACTCCATTCTTGAACGCATACGCGCACAATACAGGTACCAGTGTCAGCGTCAAAATCAGAGCACCAACAAGAGCGATCGCCACCGTGTCGGCCATCGGCTTGAATAGTTTCCCTGAAGGCCCACTGAGCGCATAAATGGGCAAATAGCCCGCAATAATGACCGCGACGGAGTAGAAGATTGGTCGATCGACATCTTTGGCCGCGTTCCGAATCACTTCCGGCAGGTCATAGCTTTGGCCTTCGCGCGCACCAAGTTCGCGAAAGATGTTCTCCACCATCACCAATGTTCCGTCGATAAGAATTCCAAAGTCAATCGCGCCGATCGAAAGTAGGTTGGCAGGAATTCCTCGCGCATGCAGGAAAATGAACGAGAAGAGCAAGGAAAGCGGAATGGTGAGCGCAACGATTACCGCGGCGCGCATGCTAACCAGAAATGCCATCAGGACCAGAAGGACAAGGGCCATTCCAAACAGCATGTTGTGTTCGACCGTGGTGATCGTAAGTTCGACCAGATCGCTCCGGTCATAGTAGGCGCGCACTTTCACATCTGGCGGCAGTATCTGCTCGTTGAGTTGTTTAGTCTTCGCTTCGACGCCTTTCAGCACGTCCTGTGTCTGCTCACCGCGCCGCATCATAATGACGCCTTCGACGGCATCATCGGTTTTGTTGAAGCCAAATTCGCCTAAGCGTGGAGCATTCCCTATGGCAACTTCACCAATGTCGCGGACGCGCACCGGTATTCCGTTCTGCGAGCCAACCACGATGTTGCCAATGTCAGAGGTATCGCGAACAAGGCCGATGCCGCGGACATAATAGAATTGGCCGCCCTGCGAGTAGAATCCGCCCCCTGCATTGGAGTTATTCACTGATAGCTGCTGTAGCACGGTCGGCACTGTGATGTGATACGAGTAAAGCTTCGCCGGATCAACAAGTACCTGGTATTGCATGACCGTGCCGCCAAAACCGGAATCGTCCGCCACCCCGGGAACCTGTTTATACTCGCGGTCAATCAACCAGTCTTCAAAAGTCTTTAGTTCCTGCGGCGTCCGGTCCGGGCTCTCCAACACATATCTGTAGACGAGTCCAGATGGACTTGCGAGCGGAGACAGCGTTGGCGATACGCCTTGAGGAAGCGTAATCTCGTTCAACCGTTCAAAAACCACCTGCCGCGCGAAATAGTCGTCGGTCCCCTCGTCAAACGTCATTCTGACGTCGGAGAGCCCATAGAGAGAAATCGAGCGCATTACCGACATCTTCGGAACGCCGTTCATCTCCACTTCGGTGGGCACCGTGACTAGTCGTTCGACCTCTTCGGCTGCGTGTCCCGGCCATTGTGTAATGACCTCCACCATCGGTGGGGAGAGATCGGGGTAGGCGTCCACGGGCATGTGGTGGAATGCAATAATTCCGCCAATTGAAATGATCGCCACCAGTAACAGGATCAATGGCCGTTGCCGCAGCGCGAATTGGACAATTCGATGGATCATTCGAAGACGCCTCCTCAGTGTTGCAGCGAATTAGCAAACTGAAGAAACAAGCTGCCATCGCCCACAACCCTCTCTCCAACGGAAATGCCCTTTAAGATTTGTGTCTGGCCATTCTGACTATCGCCCAACTGCACGTCCCGTCTGCCAAACTGGTTTGCGCCGCTGGCAACATAGACAAACGGCTCATTATTGTCATCGCGCAAAACAGAGGCGTTGGGTACAACAACCACATTTGCAATCGAGCCGGCAGTCACACTGACAGTGCAATACATATCTTTCTTCAACTTCTCACCGGGATTGTCTACAACGACACGCACTTGCAGCGTTCTCGTGGTTGGATCAACCGCTGGCGAAACATAAGAAATTCTTCCGTGGAAGCTGCCAGGATATGCGTCCGTTTGCGCAACGGCCTCGTCTCCGCTATGAACATAAGCAAGGTCCGCCTGGTACACGTTCGCAAGAACCCATACCGTGCTCAGGTCCGAGATCGTAAATGCCTGCGTTTGGCCTGCTTGTACCACCTGCCCGGGCGAGACCAGCCGCTCCACTACTTCGCCGCTGATGGGCGCCAGCACTGGAATTTGCGCCGACGACGGAGCCTTCGCCAATCCGGCAGGATTCTTGATCCCGAGAATCTTCAACCCCTGCTCAGCCGCGTTCAAATCAGCCTGTGCCTGGTTGCGGTCGGACTCAGCCTGTTCAAGATCGCGCTCGGCGTTGGCATGATGCTGAAATAAGTCCTGAGCGCGTGCGTAATTCTTGTCCGTCAAGCGGAACGAATCCGACGCCTTCAAATACGCGTTCAGCAGTTGCGAGTAATCGGGGCTGCTGACTTCGAGCATCGGTTGCCCTGCTTTTACATGCACGCCGGGCACTACCAGAATCCTGCTGACTGGCCCACCCACTTGAGTTATCACCGGCGTGGTATTGAAGGCGTTGTAGGCGACCGCGCCTGTAAGGCGAAGCGTGCGCTTTAGCGTGGTCGGTGCAATCGTTACCACCTGCACGTGCGACATCTGGTCTTCCGGAATCGTAAAGAGCTGCGGGGTCGCTGACTTGGATGCGTTCGCGGAGAACGAAGTCATCTGGCTTGCCTGCCCACCGTCGCTTGAGTGACAGCCCGTGAGCAAAAGGATTGAAACGAGCGTTACCGCACTTGGGATCTTATAGCGAATGAGCAATGGAATCTTCATGGCAAGCTCCTGGTTCCTACAGCTTCGCGAAGCTGTTCGAGTGCGAGCAGGTAGGATGCGAGCGCCTGGCGGAAACCAAGTTGTGTTGATCTATAACTGCGCTCAGCATCGAGAAAGTCAAGCAGGCTCGCTGCGCCGTGCCTGTAGGCGTATTCGCTGATATCGCGGGATTGCTGGGCCTCGTCAAGATAGCCCGAACGGTACAGTCCGACGATCTGATCATTGGCGCGCACGCTCTCAAACGCGTCTCTCACATCCGTCAACACCTGCCCACTTGCTAACAACTGCTGCTCCTGGGCTTGCGTGATGGCAAAACCGGCGCGTGCAATCTCCCCCTGGTTGCGGTCGAAAATCGGCAGTTGGATCTGCCCGAAGAGTGAGACGTCGTTGAGATATCCGAGGTGCGTGTAACTCGCCTGCCCCGTAACATCTCTTTTCCCAATGGCCTTTTGTAGCTCAAGCTGGCTATTTGCGGCGGTCAATCCCAACTTGGCCGCTCGCAAATCGGGCCTGTCTTGCAAAGCCTTCGACTGAAAATCTTCGAGGTTGCCTTTCATCGGCAAGTAATCGAACGACCCTGCTACGTCGTAGTCCGGGCCTATCGATTCAAATCCGAGCAGTTGCCGCAAGTCCGACAGTGCCTGCACCCTGGCCAGTTGTGCCGCGGAGACATCACTCTGGAACTGAAGCACCTGAAGTTTGATCTTCAGCAGATCGCCCTCGCCGATGTCACCCGCTTTGTAACGTGCTTCGCCGATATCTACGCTGTTTTGAAAACTCTTGAGATTTTGCGTCGCCAACTCCAGAGTCGATTCGGCGAGTTCAACGTTGATAAATTGCGAGGCAACGCTAAAGGTAAGAGTGCGTTCATTGTCCGTAACTTGAGAACGGGTCACGGCCGTCAAGTCTTTGGCCGCCTGCAAACGGTGTTGCCGCTTCTTGCCGCGCTCAAACAGATAACTGACTCCAAGATCAAACTGCGCCGTATTGTCCAGGTAATCGCCGCTGAATTGACTCGGCTGGAAGACCGGAAGGAACTGCGAGTCTCCCAGAAGCACCGGATTCGGACGCAGGTTGGCCGTTGTTTCTTCCGCCTGGTTCTGTTGAATCACCGTTCGGGCAGCCAGCAGGCTGTGATTGTGCTGGAGCGCCATCTGTATGGCTTCGTCAAGCGAAACCGTCACAGCTCCTGGATTCTGAGCAAGCGTATTTGCCTGCGGGGCCGGGGGCGACGACGGCGGAATTTGAGCAGGAGAAGATACTACAAAGGAAAACGCCGTGACGTGCACAATAAAACAACATAAACGTTGCAAACGCATAGGCAATCAGCCTCCTTCACGAGAGACATGCACTGATTGAGCGTGCCTAAAAGGCACGGAAGGTAGGAGAAGCCTAAGCGGGGGGTGCGCGGGCTGGAATTTGCCGTAAGGTTGCGCGAGCGATCGAGCGAATGTATTGATGTCGGGGGCCGGTCCCGACTGGAACCAGAACACATGCGCGGACGCCTGCCACTATGGTCGAGATCGCAATGTGGCAAAGCGAACAAGTTTCCTGGGAACCCTTGACGTGATGATGCCATACCATCCCGGACGTCATGCCCAGCAACAGCACTATAAGCACCAGGGGAACAACCACACGCCAAATTTGCTTTTCGCTATGCATTCTTGAGACTGAATTCAGAGACGTTACACTGAATATGAATCAGTGTAGTCCAAAATCCATATTCTTGGATACTCGGGTCCCAAACCCATTAGATTGCCAACATAACACGGATAGTTAGACTCCGCACATACAACTTAGGCAGCGCGGAACCTCCATTGAAAGCATTCAGTTACGGCCCGGATGACCGAATCGACCCCGCTAATGTCTGGGGCCCGAATTTGAATCAACGCAGCGTCTTTGTATCTCCCGGACGGTCCAAAATCAGGCGTCCGAGCAGACGGTCAAAAGTGTCCCCTTCAATGTCCGACAGTTTCCACTACCGTATTGTCCGGCCCTACCCAGGCTGCGTCTCCTTCGTGGGTAAGTTGCTTTTTTGCGTCGTCCCAATGGAGGCGCGTGATGGATCCGGCGCCTTTCTCATAAGCATAGGTTGTACCGTCGTCGGAAAAGAGCGTAAAGCTGCTGTCCGCGCCCGAATAAACGCGAACCTTGGCAATAGCCTGCTTCTGATGGGTGCTCTCGACCGGGGCACCGAGTGGAAGGATCGAGCCGGCCCGAACGAAAAGGGGAATTGTGTCAATCGGAGCAGCAGCCGTAATGGTCTGGCCACCCCGCAAACGCTCGTTGGTCCAGTAGTTGTACCAATCGGCGCCGGCAGGTAGATAAACTGTGCGGCTGGTAGCTCCCTGTTCGGTCACCGGCGCAACAAGAAGGGCGGGCCCAAACATATACTCATCGCGCAGGTCGGCGACGTTGGGGTCGTTGGGAAAATCCAGCGGCAACGCGCGCATGAACGGGGCGCCCGATTTCCATGTCTGATAGCCAAGAGAGTAGATGTAAGGCATTAATTCATAACGCAGCCGCAGATATTTCTCAAGGATGGGCTCAGCCTGCTTCCCATAGGACCAAACCTCATTCGCAGGCCGGCTGCCGTGTGATCTGAAGATCGGCAGAAACGTGGCGTATTGGAACCACCGCGTGTAAAGCTCCGGATAATCGTCGTAGCCGCCCACGTTGGCGCGAGCGTCTGAAGGGTTCAGCAGTGGCGGATGAGCCGGATGATGTTCCCTGGGAAGATACTGCCAGCCGCCAGTGTCATTCGACCAGTAAGTGATCCCCGACGCCGCAAAGTCCAGCCCAGTTGGTATCTGGCGTCGCAGCGTGTCCCACGTTGGGTAAATATCTGACGACCAGAAAATCGTTCCGTTTCGCTGCGCTCCCAGGTAGGCGTCGCGAGAAAGAATCAACGCGCGCCGGCTGGGAAGGTCCTCGCGGAAGCCGTTGTAAAGGGCGGCCGTGTGGAACAGCGGATAAACATTGAAGAACTCCGTACCCGGCCCAATATGGAAGTAGGCGCCGTTCGGAGGCAGATCGGGCTCCGTTTCATCGGCCCAGAGCGAGTCAAATCCCTTGCTGAGGATATTGTTGCGAATGGTATTCCAGTACCATTTGGCCGCCTCCGGGTTGGTGGTATCAATGTCAGACCCGGCTCTATCGTAAGGCAGGCCGTTGATCGGCGTGCCGTCGGCCGTATGAATCAGCCAACCTTTCTGGAGAACTTCGGCGTAGTACCGGTCTTCGGGAACGAAACGAGGCCAGACGCTGATCATCGTCTCAAAGCCCATCTCGTGAAGCTGCTTGTTCATCGCAGCCGGATCGGGCCAAAACTTGGGATCGAGATCGAATTGGCCCATCTTCGTGTAATAGAACCAATCCACCACCAGAACGTCCGCCGGCAGATGCCGGTCGCGGTACCCTTTGGCCACGGCCATCAATTCGTCCTGGCTCGCATAGCGCTGCTTGCACTGAATGTAGCCATAAGCCGCCTTGGGCAGCATCGGCGTGGGCCCCGTGAGCGATCGGTACCCAGCATAGATCTCGTCCGCCGTGGCGCCCGCGATCACAAAGAACGAGACCCGGTCGCCCACTTGAGAAGTCCAGCGGGTCTGCTCGTTGAATCCCGGCTCGATCGTTGTCTTCGATGGATTATCCCAAACCAGCCCGTAGCCCTTGTTCGTCACCAAGAACGGCACGCAACTGCTGGGACCGCCCGGCGAAGTGTAGTCCTGCCAGCAGTGAACCGGGTGCCCGCGATGATCGAGGAATCCCTCATGGTTCTGTCCCAGCCCGTAGTAGTGCTCGTCGTCTGGCGAAGCAAATGTTGCCCCAACAACATAGAACTCCGGGTCGGTAGAACGGCGATCGCGGGCCAGGTCTGCCGTCCCCTCCTTGTGATTCGGAACTGCCTGAGACCATCCGGTCATCTCCAATAACTTCTTGCCTTCCGGTGTTCGCAGCGTAATGTGGGCACCCGGCGCGGAGCCATTGAAGTACTTCGAAATGTCGACCTGCGTCTGAACCGGTGGATGGGAAGGAGGCAGATCCTTATCCACCGTGGCCACAATTCTGTCCGACCGGTACACATCGGTCCGCTCAGTCTGGCTTGCGGTCCAGCCCGCAGCCGCCGGCGCACCCACAAAGCCGTATCCCGGCCCCGCCAGAGCGGCATCCCGGCCAAGACTCAAGGTCACACGCAGAATGTTGGGCCCGTAGGGCTCAAGGACGATCGTGCTGGCGCCGCGCGTAAGGACCACCCGGCTCTCCTGAGCATTCAGAAGCGCCCCTTCAATCAGGATCGCGACTAAGAAGAAAAGCGCACTGCCACGGCGAACAAATGAAAACATTCTTGCATCTCCAGTTGCCGCGCACCCGCGGCTGTCTATCCTTGCGAGGCAGGCTTCCGTAATGGAGCTGCCGCGCAGCCGCAAAACTCGGCGGGAACCTCTTTTTGAGTCGCTTCAATTCTACTCTGGATCGTCCAATGAACAGTCGAGCATCACTTTATCCCATTGTGACTTAACAAATATCTCGCTGCCTCCAACAAATACTCTAATGGCCCATGAGCGGCCGCTGCGGAAAAAGAGGTGCCCCTTAGCTCGCAGAGGCGATTAATATGAGGTAAAGTCATTCGGCAAAAGTATTGTCTCTGCGATGGCACGCAGCGCATTGGTCCTCGCTGGCGGCAGCGTCGGCATAGCATTGGTACCGGCCCGACGCATAGACTGGCCTGCGCTTGAATCGAGCGCAGTTTAAAGGAATAGAAATATGGCGCAATCGAACACTCTGTACAATGCAACTCGCAGCTGCGATGCAAAAATCCTGCACGCCACTAATAAAGGCCCGCTCTGTGGACCTGTCAAGCGGAGGGGGCAGCCCGATGCATCGCCAGTTTTATCTTGAGCTTGCAGCGCGCGGTCTGCGGATGCCCATCGGCGCCGACCTGGTAATGCACGAGGAGAACGAGCCCGAGATGGTTCGCAACAACGGTGTAGCGCTCGGCCGAGTGATCGAACGAACAGCGCGCCGCTGGGGAACCCCACTTGCGGTTCCGCTCATGGATCTCCGGCTTGAAAAAACCGACCTGCTGGCGATGGCAGGCGTCTCCCCGACCGAGACGGAGGCCTTTCACTTAACCTCGCCCCTAGATGAAACTGTGCTTGCCACCTTGTGCGGCGAACAGACCGTGCCGCTTTGCTCCGGAAGTGTTGCCCGCGATCAGGCGCTCGCTTACATCAGCACACAACTGGATCTGGTTCCCGTGGGAATGGCCATTGGGCCGTTCTCATTGACAACGCGGCTCATGGCGGACCCTATAACCGCGACAGCGCTCGCGGGATCGGGCGGCGAAGCCGAAGACTCGGACGAAGTAAAACTGCTATGGCAATGCCTGCGCGTTTCCGAGGCTGCCGTGCTCCGTTCCCTGCGCAGCCAGATTCGGCATGGCGCCAGGGCCATCATGATCTGCGAGCCCACTGCGTGCAAAGCGTTCATCTCTCCCCGCCAGCTCAAGGCCGGCTCGAACCTCTTCGAACGCCTGGTAATGGAACCGAACCTGCGCCTGAAGGCTGCGCTTGATGACGCCGGATGCGACCTGATCTTCCACGACTGTGGCGAACTGATCGACCCCATGGTGGAAGCCTTCGCGCAACGCCTTCACCCCGTAATTCTCAGTTTGGGCAGTTCGCGCAAGCTCTGGGAGGACACCCGCCTTGTACCTAAAGATGTTGTGCTATACGGCAACCTTCCCACCAAGTCGTTCTACTCCGACGGCGCCATGCCGATTGATGAGGTGGTTCGCCGCACAGAAGAATTAGTCGCCAACATGAAAGCCTGCGGCCATCCTCATATCGTAGGCTCAGAATGCGATGTTTTGTTCGTGTCCGAAGCTCAGGACACGATTAGGAAGAAAGTGGACGCAATGATGACCCGGGCTGCAGCGAATACGGGCGGAAGTCTCCCTGTACGACTATGAAATTGGCAGCAAAGACTGGATTGAAAGCATGAATGCGAACAATTCGATATCTTTAGCGAATGGGACAGCGAGCCGCGAGCGTCTCGCGAACGCGCTGAACCATAAACAACCCGACCGCATCCCCATCGACGTCGGCGGAACTTCCGTCACCGGCATCCATGTCAGTTGCGTCGCTGCCCTGCGCGACTATTACGGGCTTGAGAAGCGGCCCGTGCGTGTTCACGAGCCATCCCAGATGCTGGGCCTCGTGGATGAAGATCTGCAGGATGCCATGGGTGTCGATGTGACGGCCGTCTTTCGGCGTGGCGCCAAATGGGGTTTTCCGTTAGAGCGTTGGAAGACGTGGCAGTTCAACGACCTCGAAGTGCTGGTGCCGGGAGACTTCAATACCACGATCGATGTCAACGGCGACACACTTGTCTATCCCGAGGGTGACACCACAGCCCCGCCCAGCGGCCGCATGCCGAAGGACGGCTATTTCTTCGATTGCATCGTTCGCCAGGAACCGCTCGACGAAGACCATCTGAATCCTGAAGACAATATGGAAGAGTTCCGCTCCATCTCGCAAGCGGATGTCGACTACCTGGCAGCCTCGTCGAAGGAGGCGGCTGCCACGGGCCGCGGCGTAATCGCAGGCTTTGGCGGAACCGCGTTCGGCGACATCTCGCTGGTTCCGGGTCCGGCGCTCAAACATCCGAAAGGTATACGCGACATTACGGAGTGGTATGTCTCCACAAGGAGCCGCCAGGACTACATCCACAAAGTCTTTGAGCGCCAATGCGAAATCGCCCTGGAAAATCTTGAGCGCATCTACGCAGTTGTAGGTGACCAGGTACTGGCGGTCTACCTTTGCGGCACGGATTTCGGCACCCAGACCTCCGCATTCTGCTCTGTGAAGACACTGCGCGACCTCTACTTTCCCTACTACAAGCAGATCAACGACTGGATTCACGCGCACACACCGTGGAAGACCTTCAAACATTCCTGCGGCGCAGTCTCGAAGTTCCTTCCCACTTTCATCGAGGCCGGCTTCGACATTCTCAATCCGGTGCAATGTTCTGCAACCGGCATGGAGCCCGAGCAACTGAAGGCTAATTATGGCGACCAGTTGGTCTTCTGGGGCGGCGGTGTGGATACGCAGCAGACGTTGCCCTTCGGAACGCCAGCCGAAGTGCGAGAACAAGTCCTGCGCCGCTGCGAAATCTTCGCGCCCGGCGGAGGATTCGTCTTCAATTCGATCCACAACGTGCAGGCGCAGACTCCGGTAGAAAATATCGTCGCCATGCTCGACGCCGTCCACGAATTCAACGGAAGAATGTAAGAGCGGTCAGCTGGAAATGCAAGAAAGGGTAAGACGGCAGCATGACAATTGCGACGAAGACAACCAGCCGTGAGCGGCTTGCAAGCGCACTGAATCACAAACAGCCCGATCGCATCCCCGTAGACTTTGGCGGAACCGCCGTGACCGGCGTGCATGCCAGTTGCGTCGCGGCGTTACGCGACTATTACGGGCTTGAGAAGCGGGCTGTGCGGGTTCACGAGCCTTTCCAGATGCTCGCCCTTCTGGACGACGATCTCAAGGACGCTATGGGACTCGATGTGACCGGCGTCTTCGCGCGCAACACCATGTTCGGCTTCCCTGCGGAGCGATGGAAACCTTGGCAGTTCAATGGCATTGAGGTGCTGGTTCCCGGTGACTTCAACATCACCTTGGACGACCGCGGCGACACGCTGATCTATCCCGAGGGCGACACAACCGTCCCAGCCAGCGCACGCATGCCGAAGGGGGGCTATTTCTTCGACTGCATTATTCGCCAGGAGCCGCTCAATGAAGATCATCTGAATCCCGATGACAATACAGAGGAGTTCGAACCAATCGCGCAAGCAGATCTCGACCATCTGACGCGCGCGGCGAACGAAGCGGCCGCAACAGACAGCGGAGTCATCGCCGGCTTTGGAGGAACTGCGTTCGGCGACATTGCCCTTGTCCCAGGGCCGTTCCTCAAACATCCGAAAGGCATTCGCGACGTCACCGAATGGTATGTCTCCACCAGCAGCCGCCAGGCCTACGTGCATAAGATTTTCGAGCACCAATGCGAAATCGCCATCGCGAATCTTGAACGCATCTATGCTGCGGTCGGCGACAAGGTGCAGGTGGTCTTCATCTGCGGTACAGACTTCGGCACGCAGACCTCCGCATTCTGCTCCGTGAAAACCTTGCGCGACTTGTACTTCCCCTACTACAAGCAGGTCAACGACTGGATTCACGCGCACACCCCGTGGAAAACCTTCAAGCATTCCTGTGGCGCCGTCTCGAAGTTTCTCCCGTCCTTTATCGAGGCAGGCTTCGACATCCTCAACCCGGTGCAGTGTTCGGCAACCGGCATGGAGCCCGAGCAACTGAAGGCGAACTATGGAGACCGTCTGGTCTTCTGGGGCGGAGGCGTTGACACGCAAAAGACACTGCCCTTCGGCACACCGGGCGAGGTGCGTGAGCAGGTCCTGCGCCGCTGCGAGATCTTCGCACCTGGCGGCGGATTCGTCTTCAATTCAATTCACAACGTGCAGGCGCAGACTCCGGTCGAAAATATCGTCGCCATGATTGACGCCGTGCACGAATTCAATGGAAGAAGCTGAAGTCAAAGGAAAAGTCACGATGGATCGCAGATTCACGCCATCTACATTCCCGTTTACGCGGAATTCAAGGCTCAGCAGGGGATCAATATTTCTTAGCTTAGCGCTGATGCTCGGCCTTTCGATGGGGACTCCGGCAGCGGCGCAGGAGAGAGTCATCATTGCCCTGGCCGGCGGAACTGACACGGTTGAAAAACTCGCGGCCGAAGAACTCGCTACCCACTTGCACGCTCTCTATCCTTCGACGAAATTCGAAGTCGGTGCTCCAGCCGCAGAGAGCCCTGTCATCTATCTTGGAACCGCGCAAGATCTCCCGACTCGCTTCGCTGCTCAACTCAACGGCAAGCTAGTCAACCCTGAAAGCTTCGTCATCACAGCCAACGCTCGCCACGAAGTTCGTGAAGCTGTAATCGCCGGCGCCAGCCCTCGTGCAACTCTGTTCGCTGTCGACGCCCTGCTCGAGAAACTCGGCTTTGGCTTTTATCTCTCCTACAACACTGCTCCGGCTCCCAGCAACTCACCCTTTTCATTCACCGGCTGGGAGATGAGCGACACACCCATCGTGGGTGAGCGCGTCATCTTCGATTGGCATAACTTCCTCAGCGGCTGTTCCACTTGGAATCTTCAGGATTGGCAGAATTGGGTCACGCAGGCTTCGCGCATGCGCTTCAACACCGTCATGGTGCACGCATACGGCAACAACCCCATGTTTTCGTTTTCGTTGAACGGCGCGACCAAGCCGACCGGCTATCTGCCCAACACCAGGGTCGGCCGCGATTGGGGAACGCAGCACGTCATCGACGTAAGGAAAATTGTGGGCGCTGAGGGTATGTTCAACGGCCCGGTCTTTGGCGCAGACGCGAGCATGGTTCCCGACAATGAAAAAGTAGCTGCGACCACGAGCCTCATGCAGGATGTCTTTCGCTTTGCCGCTAATCGTGGCATGGGCGTCACCTTCGCGCTCGACGTGGATACGGAGTCCGCCAATCCGCAAAACGTGATCAAGACCCTTCCCGCCTCGGCGCGATTTGAGCATCGCGGCTTGCAGCTTGTCGATCCCGACACCGCCGACGGATATCTGTATTACCGCGCCGAAATCGAACAGCTGATGAAGCTCTATCCCGAGATCACGCAACTGGCCGTGTGGTTCCGCGGTGGATTGAACAGCCCATGGCGCGAGCTCCAGCCCGACGAATTTCCCGCTCCCTGGCGTGAGGAGTATCGCGCCGCACTCGAAGCGAATCCTCGCCTGAAGGGCGATCCGGAAGCGCCCAGCATGTTTGCCATCGGTAGAATCGCGAAGGCGTTTCGCAAGGCTCTCGATGAGACCGGCCACAACAGCGTAACCATGTCTGCCGGAAGTTGGAGATTCACTTACCTGCCCTCCGCCGACATCTTCATGCCAGCCAATGTTGCTCTCATGCCGCTCGATTACGACTATGGTTTTCTGAGTGATCCCGTGCAGGAGAGCCTTCGCGCCATCGGCAGATATCGCCCGACAGTGCCCATTGTTTGGGCACAGCACGACGATCGCGAATACGCCGGCAGATCGTACACGCCTTTCGCCGGCTTTGGATCATTGTTGCGGTGGAGCAACAGCGCCGGCTACGGTGTCATCCACTGGACCACGCGGCCGCTTGATCTCTACTTCAAGAGCGTTTCAGATCAGGTATGGGATGCCACCGAGAACGAATCGCTCGATGCCACCGCCTCGGAGATGGCGAAGCGCACATTCGGTCCGCGCGCGCAGGAGCTAGGCAATCGCTACTTGTACGCATGGATCTACGA
>DASRLI010000297.1:0-9339 GCA_035648535.1 Occallatibacter sp.
CACCTGGTCAATCTCTACATACCGTTTCTGCAGGCGGGGTTAATCGAGGCAACGGCGAATCCGCATGCCAGCGTTCCCGTGATCGGCTCATGGAAGGCCGAGCCCTGGCTGGCAGGCGGCATGGCTGCTATTGTGCTGCACGATCCGAACGATCGTGAGACGGCGGGAAAGGTGCACGTACTTCTCGACAAGCTTGCTGCGGATCCCAGCAACGGCATCGCGGAGATTCTTGATCGCGACGCGATGGCGAAGCGCGAAACTTTCCCGGATGCTGCGTTTCTTGTTGTTCTCAAGGAGGGCTATTACTGCGGTCCGGCGATCAGCGGAAGCGTTGTGGTTGAGGTCCCAGGCAGCAGAGGCTCGCACGGTTTCTCGCCGGAGTATCCGGAGATGCGCGCATCTTTCTTTGCAATCGGGGCAGGGATCGCCCATCATCGCGATCTTGGCGTTTTTGATATGCGGAGGATTGCACCGACCGTAGCGAAGATTCTGAACGTGCCCATGCCGACGGCAAAGGTGGCAATCCTCGACGTTCAACCGTGAGCGGGGAGGCCGCTCACGAGGCTTAGAAGATCCTGTAGCCGATGCCTACGCTGCCGCCGTATGGATACAGCGTAGGCGTCAGCAGCCATTGCTGGTATTCGAAGTCGAAGGCGCGCAGCGTGAATTTTTTACTTAGCCGGTAATCCACACCGCCACCATAGGCAAGGACAGTCGAGTGTCCATTGAGGAAACTTCCGCTACCAAGACCGATCAGGAACTTGCCGTAGGGGGTCAAGCCCTTGTAGGTGCGGATGGGGACCTTGGGGCCGATCAGGTAGGTGTCTTCATTTATGCCAAGGTACTCGTTGAATCGCAGCCAACGGCCCTCGGCCTCAGCACCGACCCAACGACTGATCTTCACATCGACATAGCCGCCTATACCATACAGGCGGTTACTGGTCTGGGCGATGCCGTTGCCGGCGTAATCGGGCTGAAACATAGAGCCGAAACCGCCGGCGGTCAACGTAGGTTGATGCGCTGTGGCTGTGGGAACCACTTGTCCGCGCGCGAAAAAGGCCGTGGACGCAAGCAAAATACAGATCAGGAGATTAGTCGATCTTTTCATGGCCTTAAGGTACGTCCAGTTCTCGTAGTCTGAGTTCCTACGGAGAATTCTAAGCAGATCACCCGGTAAGTCCATGGCCAAGACGAGGAGCGCAAGTTGGGTCGGCCAGGGGCTTGCCGTAATTTGATTTACTGCGGGTTTGGCGGGTTGGTTGTGGGTTGTGCCTGAGTTGCGGCCGCATCGTTCGGAGCAGGTTGTGCCGGTGGAACAGCCGTCTGGGCGGCCGGGTCCGCCGGTGTGGCTGGAGCACTAGCAGTTGGTGCGGCACTTGCTGGAGCCGCAGGGGGTTCAACGTGGCCCGTCTCATAGCGCTGCAGCTTGTAGAAGACTGGCGTCACCTCGAACGGCATCTTGTCGCGCGCGTTCATCGGCGCATAGCGCTTGGCGTCAAGCATGTGCACCGAGTCGTCCCAAGGGTCGACCTTGAGCCAGCTTCCCAGCGGCAGCGCCGCCGTCTGGGTCAGGTCGTCCCAGTTCAGCTTGGGCGCCATGTGTGCGAGGTCTCCCATCCATGGCGTTCCATCGGCCTTCAGCAGAGAATCGCCGAGCTTTGGTGTGTTGAGCGACTTCAGCTCCTTCGACCGATCCACCAATTGCGCATAGTAGAGACCAGCGTTCGGCAGCTTGTCTTTGTACATCGAGGCCTGCAGATACTCCATCGCCTTCTTGGCGGCTTCCTCGTTGTCGTGGTCTGTGTGGTACATGTTGATGCGCTGGAACGAAGACTCGTCAGGGAACAGCAACCGGTCGTTGAAGGCATAACGAGTGTCGATATGGTGGCCCATTGCGATGTGAGCCAGTTCCATTGCGATAACCGACGCAATCGCCTCTTCACTCGGCAGGCTGTCAACCAGTCCCTTGCTCAGCAGGATGGTGTTGCCGACCGTGGTTGCTTCAACGGTATCGGCGAGCATGATGCGCGTATGAATCTGGTCGGTGAACGCCAGGTTGTTGGGAACCACGAGGTTCACGACAATCTGGTCAAGTACCTTGTTTTCGTATCCGCCATTCTCAATCGGCGCCACCAGCCCGGCTTCCACCAGCCGGTCGATTACATTGTTTTCCGCCTGCGTGATCCACATGCGCGAGGCCTGGAGCGGGCCCACATCCTGCGAGTCGTTGCTTCTGTCGACAGCGTCGTCGACTTTCACGCTCACGTTCTCGCTATCCCGCGTGGGGAGCTTCAAAGAATAACCCCAGAAGTGCGTCTGGGCCTTGAGTCCCACGGACTTCGAACCTTCGGTGCGCTGTGTTTCCTCAACGTAGACCGCTACCGGGAGCCATATGCCCGGCTGTACGTTCATCCGCCAACTGTCGAAGTGGAAGTAGTATTTTGATGAGTCCTCGGAGCCGGGTCCGGTGTAGGTGCCGTTGAACCGCACCACGTTGGCGCCCTGATCCTCAACCCAGATTCTGCCATAGAACCGGCCCATGCCCACGCCCTTGACGTCGGGTCTGGGGTGCACGTCGAAGACCCAGGTGCGGACCGTGCCCAGAAACTCGCGGCGCACAAAGCTGAACACGTAGTGCTGCTGGTCGAAGCCCGACGGGTCGATGAACATCATCTGCATGAAGCCGGTGTCTGAATAGGTGAATTTCTCCAGACCCAGCAACTTGGTGAGGCCGGTAATGGCCCCCAGCGAGCCCTTGAAGAACCCGTGCTTGACCTCCGAGCGGGGCGCGTAGCCCTTGTCGAAAAACGCCCTGCCGAAGTCCACGCGGCTCAAAATGAATTGGTCGTCAGTTGGGACTTCGTACAGCTTCAGATCGGGACGCGTGTTCTGGATGTATGTCTCCACCAGGGGCGTGCGTATCTTGATGTCCTTGATCAGTACTTTCTCCTGCAGAACAGCCTTCTCCACAAGGGCGGACTGTTCTGGGGTAAGCAAGCGTGCCTGTTCGTATTTTGGTTGCTTCTTTGCGTACGCGCAGGCCACACCCAGAGTAATGATCAGGAAGGTGAGGGGGATCTTCCGAAAAGTCATGTGAGGCTCCTAGATGGCTTCGTCCAAATCTTGCTTCAGCCTTTGGCGCCGGCTCGGCGCTTATCGGCTTATTACGGCTCTTGTACTTTGCTGCAAAGTTGAGGCTATGCCAATTGAAATGTAATTGTGATTGTTGTGGTTAAGTCCACCGGTCGACCGTCGCGCGTCGCCGGACGAAAACGTATTTGTTGCGCGACGCGGCGCGCTTCCTCGTCCAGTCCGTGGCCCAAACCGTGCACCACGCCTTGCACGACAACCTGGCCGGTGGCCAGAAAGGTTACACGCAGCACCACGTCTCCCTGTACCTTCAGTTGCCGGGCTTCATTGGTGTACTGCGGGGGTGGCTTTGAAATGACTTCAAGGGTGGTGGATACGGGTGAAGCAACCATTTTGGGGGCAGCCGCAACCGGAGCGGCCATGGCGGGAATGGCGGCCGATGCAACCTTGCCATAATTGCCTGCCGGACCGGTCCCGGTGGCGCCTGGAATGCCTGCGGAGGCCACTTTTCCAACAGTCCCGGCATTCGAGCCGGACTTGAGGCCGTTTCCTATGCCGGCTGATCCAACCACGCCATGCGGAGCAACCGCAGGGCCCTGCATTCCACCATAAGGATTACCGATGGCGGCGATTGTTGCCGGTCGAGTGGCGTTAGGGTTTGGAGTCGCACCGAAGGTCTGGCCAAGATGCACCGGAGCTGTCGAGGGCTTAACACTCTTGTCCTGCGCGGGCATGGCGGCCGTCAGAGCCGCCTTGGGCTGCGGAGCCAGAATGATGGCCGGCTTCGGAGCTTCCTTTACCACCGGAAGCGCCAGCTTCGCCTCCATCTGGATCGGCTTTGGCTCAGGCTTCGGCTTCGGCATTTCGATCTTGCGAACCGTATCCAGCTGAATCTTGGGCGGCTCCGGCGGTGGCGGCATCTTGGGTGGCGGCGGCACCTTCACCTTCGGTGGAGGCGGAGGCGTTGTGGGGACAATCAATTCCGTGAACTCGTACTTGTGCTCCTGGATTACTTGCCGCGCCGTTGCTCCTATGTACAAGAGCAAAGCAAGGATCGACCCGTTAATCGCCGTACTTGTAAGAAACGAGGCAAGGCTACGCTCAGGCTCGGGAAGGGGGCCGAAGTTGGTACGCCCTGGGGTATAAGTTAGCGCCATGTTTTCAGCCCTCGCTGGCGGCCTACGCGACCGCACAATAAATGTCTAGCCAGAAAGACATCGCTGGAACCGGCGTATTGAGAATCGCCAGTCATCCCGCGATCTTCCATTGGCGCCCCGCCTTTAGCGAAATGCAAACCCTTCATCGCTTGCATGGCGCTAAACTGCACTCCGCGTTCGTCATTTGTGCTTGGATGCGACCCGCCACCAAGGGCGTTGCCGCACCAGGCACCTGCTTGGATGCTACTTAAAGAACATCGCTCGGTCGCCTGCTCCCGCTGATACTCCCGGAGCATACTCCCATTGTGCGATAAGTTCCTTGTACTCCGAAAGATGGTGAAAGCAAATGGCGAAAAGGTGGGAATGCAAAAACTACAGAACCAAGGCTCGGGCCCCGGCGCACGACTCAGATTAAACGAACTATATACCTCGGACATTTAGAATCTCCAAATTCTATCTATCCAAGGCATCCGAAGAAACGCGCGCTCTTGTACATTCCAGCAGCGATCCGCTGCCCGCTTTTCAGAAATTGGGTGCCGGAAGTAGTTCATGCCCGGCAACATCCAGGAGTAAGAGAACAAATGTGGGCGGCGAGCTGGCTGCCCGCAGGTTTCCCGGTTGGAGGCTTGTAGTCCATCCAACCATGACCTACTCACCCTATTGTAATAGACTCAAGGTTATCGAAAGTGTTCGTGAAAGGACAGTCTTTTTTGTGAAGATATTGGTTACAGGAGGCGCCGGGTACATAGGTGGTACAGTTGCGGGGCTGCTTGCCGAAAAAGGGCACGAGGCTCTGATTTTTGACAATTTGAGCCACGGCCGGCGTGATTTGCTTCCTTCCGGTGTCAAATTTGTCGAAGGCGAAGTTGCGGATCGGCTTGCGCTTGAAAACCTTTTCATTCAGGCCCACGATATGGGATCTCCCTTCGACGGCGTGCTCCATTTTGCCGCGCTTATTGAGGCCGGCGAGTCGATGGTGCGGCCTGAAATCTTCTTCCGCAACAACACCGCAGCAACGCTCTCACTGCTTGAGGCCATGCTGGCTCACGGACCGCGACGTTTGGTGTTCTCCTCCACCGCCGCCGTTTATGGGGAGCCTGAAGTTGTTCCAATTAAAGAAGATGCGCGCCTTCTTCCCACCAACCCCTACGGCGAATCCAAGCTCCTTGTGGAGCAAATGCTCGCCTGGATGAACCGAATTCACGGACTGCGCTATGCCTCTCTGCGCTACTTCAACGTGGCCGGAGCACCGGAGGGGGCCGGGGGTGAAATCACCCGCGGCGAAGCACACGAACCGGAGTCGCACCTCATACCCCTGGTCCTGGATGTCGCGCTCGGACGGCGTGACTTCATCAAGATTTTCGGCGAAGATTACCCGACTCCGGACGGCACTTGCATCCGCGATTACATTCATGTTGCCGACCTCGCAGATGCGCATCTTTTGGCGCTCGATGCACTCGGAAGCACCCAGCAAGCAGCTGATTCCAAGGCCTGCAACTTTAATCCCCTGATATACAACTTAGGTAACGGAAGGGGCTTCAGCGTGCGCGAAGTCATCGAATCTGCGCGCCGCGTCACCGGGCATCCGATACCCGTTGAAATCCATCCGCGCCGCGCCGGCGATCCGGCCGTGTTGGTTGCGAGCTCTGAAAAAGCCATCCGCGAACTCGCCTGGAAGCCGCGCTATACCCAACTCGACGACATTATTCGAACTGCCTGGGTCTGGCACCAGAAACGCTACGGACGCTAGGATATTTTCGCGGATACTGCATCCCGCAACCATTTCTGCTTCTCAAATAGAGTGAAAGCGCAGAAAAAGCACGGAGTTTGATCCATGAGGTCCTTTCCCTGATGGCCACCGATAACAAGAAAGGCTTCTTTAGAGCCTTTCTTGACTTCTTTATCCTGTTCAGCGGCGTCTCCACAGCGTCGAACCTCGCGCGCACGCAGGGCCGTCCGCTGCGCACACGGGGTCTGTTTATGTTTCGCAAGACCGAACCTAAGTGAACCGGGCCGGTCCGCTTCTGGCCTTGCGTTTAAGTCTTGCATTTGAGATCCGGGAGAGAGCTACGGCAAGTGGGTGGTTCGCCCGTCAACCAATGAGTTGGTAGAATCAAACTATGCCGCTGACTCGCCAACAGGCCCTCGACCACTTCCACTCACCGGACCTTATTGGCCTGGGCTTCGAGGCTGACGCAGTGCGTCGCCGCCTGCATCCCGAAGGCGTGGTCACCTACATCATCGATCGCAATATCAACTACACCAACTTCTGCACCGAGTACTGCACCTTCTGCGCTTTCTATCGTCCGTTGCCCAAGAACGGCAAAAGCGATCCACGCTCGGACGAGGGCTACATTCTCGACTTCGATACTATCTACGATAAGATCGCAGAGACTCAGGAGATGGGCGGCACCGGAGTGTTGATGCAGGGCGGCATCCATCCTGACCTCAAGATCGACTGGTTCGAGAGACTCTTCACCGGAATCAAGCAGCGCTTTCCGAAGATCTGGCTGCACTGCCTCTCGGCCTCTGAAGTCCTTGCCATCGCCGAGTATTCGAATCTATCTCTGCGCGACACCATCGCACGTCTCCGCGACGCCGGCCTGGATTCCATCCCCGGTGGCGGCGCCGAAATTCTCGACGACGAAGTGCGCCATCGCATCGCGCGCCTCAAGTGCAACACCGAAGACTGGGTCAGCGTTCATCGCACCGCACATCAGCTTGGCATGCGCACCACGGCGACGATGATGTTTGGAGTCGGCGAAAGTTTCGAACAGCGCATCAATCACTTTGAAGTCGTGCGCCGCCTGCAGGAAGAGACCGGCGGATTTACGGCCTTCATCCCCTGGAGCTTTCAGCCCAAGAACACAGCCCTCGGCGGTCGCGGCTGGGAAGAAGCTACCAGCGTTGAATATCTGAAGGTGCTTGCCATCGCTCGCCTCTATCTCGACAACATCGAGAATGTGCAGGCAAGCTGGGTAACGCAAGGCTTGAAGGTTCTGGAGTTGGGCCTCCACTTCGGCGGCAACGATGTGGGTTCGGTGATGCTGGAAGAGAACGTGGTGCGCGCCGCCGGCACCAGCAACTGCACCACGGAAGAAGAATTGCGCCGCATCATCCGCGACGCCGGCTTCAAGCCGGTCCAGCGCGACACACTCTATCGCACGATGTTCTTGAACTAGTACCATGACCGCGTGATTGCGTAATAAGGATAATGACGATTGGGTGCCCCAGGTCCCGAATCCGGGGCCTGGGAGAGTACAAATCCACACGGCCGCAGCACTAGAGCATTTTCGATTCAAGCATTAACAGAAATTCGGGTGCCCCATCCTTTGTGCGTTCTTTGCGCAAAGGGTGGGAGACCACTGACATCCATCGCAACTGTAAACACCCCGGCCGAAAGCGCACTAACATCGGCATCGAGCGCGTGATCGGCAATATCCTGCAGGACGAGAAATTTCCAGGCATTCACATCGCTTTCGGCAATCCGTACGGAGAGCACACCGGCGCTCCCTGGACATCCGGCACACACATTGACGTGGTCGGCCTTCGCTTCAACATCTGGCTTGAATCGGACGCCGGCGAAGAACAGATTATGCGCGACGGGCGCTTCCTCAGCACTGCCTGAATCAGTTAGGGTAATAAAGTCCAAGCAGGTATTGATTTGAGGAGGGCAAATTGGCGAGTACGCAAAAGGGAAGCGCAAGCACCGGCCACAGCACGGTAGCTGTCGTCACTGGAGCAGGCAGCGGCATTGGGCGAGCGGTCGCGCTGGCGCTGCACGGAGCCGGATACTCGGTTGTGCTCGCCGGGCGGCGCAAGGCCGCGCTTGAAGAGACTGCCGCGAAGGCCGTTCCCGGCGCCCCAGCAATGCTTTCTGTTGCAACGGACGTGAGCAAGCCCGATTCCGTGCAGGCGCTGTTCGACGTGGTCCGTGACAAATTAGGAAGGCTCGATGTGCTTTTTAACAACGCCGGCTCCAATGCTCCGGGAATTGCGATCGAGGACCTGACCTTCGAGCAATGGTCTACTGTTGTTGGCGCGAATCTTACGGGCTCCTTTCTTTGCGCGCAGCAGGCGATCCGCATCATGAAGTCGCAGGAGCCGCGTGGCGGCCGCATCATCAATAACGGCTCGCTCTCGGCCTATGTACCACGGCCGAATTCGGCGCCTTACACCACAACCAAGCACGCCATCTCGGGCCTAACCAAATGCATCTCGCTTGACGGCCGCGCCTACGACATCGCTTGCAGCCAGATCGACATTGGCAATGCCGCCACCGAGATGAGTGCCCGCCTGGCCGTCGGTGCACTGCAGCCGAACGGCGATGTTGTTCCTGAACCAAGGTTCGATGTGAAGCACGTTGCCGATGCAGTTCTATACATCGCAGGTCTGCCGCTGAACACCAACGTGCAGTTCATGAACGTGATGGCGACATCGATGCCATTCATCGGGCGCGGATAGATTCGTTTTGCCTTGAGCTTGGCGAATGGTCTCGCTTATGAGGCCTGGAGTTCCTGTCTGCGCCCGACCGCGAACACCCACTCGTTTCCAAGACAGAAATTGACAACAGAGCAGCAGAGAATTGCGATCACGTTCGAGACGAGTAGTGGCAAGTGCGCGTCGTGGACGAGGATTCGCATCAGCGCGAGATTTCCCAGCATGGAAACCAGGCCGTTGGACAGATGAAACCGCAATAGTTGCGCGAGTAAGGCTGAGCGGTTGCGGCGGTCGCGCCACGTGTAATGCAGGTGCCACACAAAGTTGTGCAACAACGCGATTTCCACGGCCGCGGCCGCAGCGCAGAGGTAGTGGCCGCGGGACCACCGGTTGAAGAGAGCCAGTGCGGTGAGTTGCACAACCATGCCGATGGCGCCCACCAGGTTGAACTTACCCCAGCGGATGAACGTGTTCACGGCAACGGCTCCTGCCGGTAAAGCTCGGCTGTATGGCGCGCCGTGACGGCGATTACCATTGCGAGCATGCTTACCGCTGCGATGGTTCCGCCCAGGTCAAAGAGCAGCATTCTATGCCCGAACAGCGTGGAATATGGACTGCGCAGCAATGCCAGGTTGCCGATGATCAGCAGAAT
>DASRLI010000298.1:0-6971 GCA_035648535.1 Occallatibacter sp.
CCATCGCCCGCTCCGGCACCAAAAATTTCTTGACGCAGCTCTCGGGCGATGCCCGCAAGGATTCCAACCTGATCGGCCAGTTTGGCGTCGGCTTCTACTCCGTCTTCATGGTCGCCGATAAGGTCGAAGTTATCTCGCGCAAGGCTGGCGAAGAGAAGACATATAAGTGGACCAGCGACGGAAAGTCCGGATTCGACATCGAAGAGGTCTCCGAAGCCGATGCCCGCAAGAGCGCCGGAACTACCGTCCTCATCCACTTCAACGACGAGGGCGCGCAGTACGCCAATGGCTGGCGTCTCACGGAGATCGTTAAGAAGTATTCGAACCACATCGCGTTTCCCATTTTCCTCACTCACGACAAAAGCGAGTGGAACGCCGAGAAGAAGGAATCCGTTAAGACGCGCACCACTGAGCAGGTAAACGCCGCCAGCGCGATGTGGCAGCGCCCGAAGTCCGAGCTGAAGGATGATGACTACAAGGAGTTCTACAAATCCATCACCGGCGACTGGGAAGATCCGCTCTTCTGGTTCCATACTCGCGCCGAAGGCACGCTCGAGTACACCACGCTTTTCTACATCCCCGCCAAAGCTCCGCTCGACCTCTACCAGGCCGACTACAAAGGCGGCGTCAAGCTCTACGTCAAGCGCGTCTTCATCATGGACGATTCCAAGGACCTGCTCCCCCAGTACCTTCGCTTCGTTCGCGGCATCATCGATTCGGAAGATCTGCCACTCAACGTCTCGCGCGAGATTCTGCAGCAGAACAAGGTGCTTACCAGCATCAAGACAGCGAGCGTCAAAAAGATTCTTTCCGAGCTGAAGACCATCGCGACCAACGATCCTGAGAAGTACGCGCAATTCATCAGCGAGTACAACCGTCCGCTCAAGGAAGGTCTCTACGGAGACTTCGCCAATCGCGAAACGCTGCTCGACCTCATTCGCTTCAAATCCACGAAGGTTGACGGACTCACTTCGCTGGCCGAGGCCAAGGAGCGCATGCAGTCAGAGCAGAAGGCGTTGTACTACGTCACGGGCAGCTCTGAGTCCATGCTTCGCAGCTCTCCGCTGCTTGAGATTTACAAGAAGAAAGGCATCGAGGTCCTCATCCTCGACGACGATATTGACGAGATCGTGTTTTCAACCGTCACGAAGTTCGGCGACATCGATCTGAAAGCCGTCAACAAGTCCGCCAACTCCGAAGATATCAAAGACGAGTCCACACCAGATAAGGCCGAAGAGCTCAAGCCTTTGCTTGAGAAGATCAAGGCCACGCTCGGCGACGCCGTCAAGGAGGTGCGCGCCTCCTCGCGACTCGCCGACAGCCCCTCCGTCATCGTTTCTGACGAAGACGAGCCCTCAGCCCGAATGCGCCAGATGATGCAGGCCATGGGCCAGAAGAACATGCCGGAGCTGCAACCCACACTCGAGATCAACCCTGATCACGAGATCATCAAAAAGCTGCTCGCAGACACCAGCAACAGCAAGGTGGAAGACGCAGCGTGGCTGCTCTTCGATCAGGCACTGCTGCTTGAAGGCGTGCCACTCAAGGACACCACCACCTTCGTCCAACGGCTGAACCGAGTGTTGAACCAATCCATCTAAGTGCAAAATCCGCACTTGGCAAGAGCGACTCGAGCGAATGGCCCGCTTGGGCCAGGTTGCTGCCATGAAGTTGGGGAAAGAACGGCAGTTCCTGCTTTACCTACTTAGCGAACGGAATGGCAGTGCGGGAGATTCTGATCCGGCGTTTGATGAAGGAAATACAAGCCTAAAACATGAACCGGGCGCCTCGGCGCCCGGTTTTCGTTGGGATCGGATTCTTGGGATCAGCCCGTAAATGGTTGCGGGGGCTGGATTTGAACCAGCTACCTTTGGGTTATGAGTTCTTAGATGAAGCAATATCATAGAGTTAGCTGGCATGGTTGGTTACGGAACGATTTCTTGAAGAATCGATAGTAAGTTTAAGGAGTTTGGCGGAAGGGTTGGATTTGAGTTGAACTTTCGTGCGGGCTTATATCAGTGAGGCAAAGGTTCCGCTGGTGCGTAGCTCGGCCGCCGACGCCGGCTATAAGATCGTCATTGTTCTTGCTGGCCTTCACAATAATGTGTGTTTTCGGCAGAGGTGCGTAAATCAGAAGCAGTTGCCCTGGGCGACCCAGTAATGCCAGTCTTCGATGGCCTGAGTGGTTGATTCATCCACGCCGATAGCCCTCAACTGAGAGAGTGGCACGGCGATATTTCGATTGTTCCAGCGGGCCGTCACAAGCATCTCAGTCGAGCAGCTATCTTCAGGCGCCATCTTTCTGATCTCGACAGAGTCACTTTTTCGCAGCGGCGAGGTTGGTACAGAAGCGATGCATTGCGCATGGAACGGGAACTGGATCTTTTCTTCGAGATAGTAGTACCACCCCATGGCCTGTTCTTCCGGCCCATAGGCATCCACGATGATTTCCTCGGAGATGCGATTTTCCCGATCATCATTTCGTCGCGCTTTGGCCATTTTCCTATACCTGAAGAAGCTCGCGGGCACGGGAGAACCGGAGCAGTTCCTCCGCGCCCATTACGGGGTTTTCCAGCCAGTCTTCCTCTTCAAGGTCTTCGTCGGGGTCTGGTTCAAGGTCAACGTCTTGAGGGGCAAGATATCTTGTTCGCTCCAGGTGATCGAGATAGTCGTGGATCTCCTGGGCTATAAACATCCGTCGGATTTCATCGATGAAGGCAGGCACCTCGGCAGCGAACAGGGGATCGCGCTCGGCCGCGTGCAGGAAGGAGAAGAGTTTCTCGCCGATCAGATAGTTCAGTGCGTCATCAAGGCCGAACCGCTCGCGGATTCCTTCGGTTGCTGCGCTTTGGTCGATCCAGATTTTGTGGAACTCTATGGGGGTGCTGTTCATGCTTGACTTCTCCTGTCCAGGATACGGCGCACGGAAGTGCGACCGATGTTGAGGCGGCGGGATATTTCAGACTTACTAAGGCCGGCGCGATGTAGTTTACGGATCTGGCTGGCATGGAGTCCAGCGGTTAAGGGCCGGCCCAGACGTTTGCCGTTCTGGCGGGCATGGGCGAGGCCAGCACGGACTCTTTCGCTCAGTATCTCGCGTTCGAACTCGGCGAAGACGGCGAGCAGCGCAGCCATCGCGCGACCTGCCGGAGTGGTCAGGTCCAGTGCCTCGGTCAGCGATACGAACCCGACGCCCAGATGATCGAGCTCCTGCATTGTGGCCAGCAGATCGGTGACAGATCTTCCCCAGCGGTCCAGTCGCCACACCAAAACCACATCGATCTCACGGCGCCGCGCAGCTTCCAGCAGCTTCTCACGTAGTTGCCGTTGTGTTGCTCCGGAGCCTACTTCCTTGACCTGTATGGCGATCGTCCAGCCGCGCCGGGCGGCATACTCGTGCATGGCACGACTCTGCATGGGCAGTGTCTGTTGATCCAGAGTCGAGACGCGGGCATAGAGGCCGGCGCGGACCATTTTGGCGGTCTTTTGCCCCTGGCCGAAAACCCTCCCGGATTTCCTGAAGCCGAACCCTTGTTTTACGGGCACTTCACGAAGCTCCCTGAGCATGGCCGTAGAGTATCCTTTCCGGCCATGTCGGGATTCATCATAACTCTGCCGAATCGGGGAGGGGCATGCTTCGCCCCAGAGTCTCGCGATAGTTCCACGGCATCCATTCCGCGGGGCAGGCGGCCAGTTCCCGGGCGTGGCGCTGCAACTCGACCAGGTAGTCGAAGGAGTTGGCGCCACATAACTGGCAGGTATGGATCAGGCTCATGAACAGATCGCCGACCTGCGCCCCGTGCAGGGTGCGATAGAAGAGTGCATTCTTGCGATGTAAAATCGCTCGCTTCAAGGCTCTCTCCGCGATGTTGTTATCAAGTGGTGCTCCGGCCTTGCGGAGGAACAACGTCAGGGGCTTCCAGTGCCGCAGCAGATAAGAGATCGCCTCGCCCAGTCCGGAGTTCGGCTCCGTCCTTCGCTCGGCTAACTGCGCCTCCAGCCACGCGTGTAGCTTGTCCATCACCGGCCGGCTACGTTCCTGATGAAGCCGCAGCCGCTCGTCCGGCGCCAAGCCGCGCTCACGCGCTTCGGCGTCGTGACCATACACTTGACCGAGCATTTCCAGCACATAGCGACATTCGTCGGGGAAGTTCTCTGCCACGTCCACGAACTGCCTGCGACCGTGCGCGAGGCAGTTGGCCAACAGGATCTCCGCGCCCGAGGGCAACTTCGGAACGTTGCGCGACAGTGCATCACACATCTGAATCGGGATCGGCAGTTCCGCTCTACGCTGTTTCAACACCTCGGCGAGATTCTCGCCGGCATGCCGGCCTCCAGTGAAGTAAAGCGCGATCTTCCAGCCCTGGTCGACCGACACGATGCCGCTCGTGAACACACCCGTGCGTTCATCGGACGGATCGCGATTCAGCATCAGCACGCGCATGCTTGTGTCGTCGTTATGGACCACCGTGCCCTGCGCCGCCTGCCGGATCAACTCATCCCGCGCCGGCTTGATCACCTGCGCAACTTCTTCGGCGATCTCCCACTGTGTGGCCGCCGGCAGCGGGATGCCCAGCTGGCTTTCCAGTTGTTCCAGCCGGTAGAACGGCGTTCCGGCGCCGTACTTGAGCTGGGCGATCATCGCCGCTGCCGTTTCATCGTACTTGTCCGGCCCAACTCCTTCCGGCTCCTGCGCCGTGAACACCTGCCCGCAGGCCCCGCAGCGCAACCGCTCGAGTGAGTAAACCGTAGCCGCCAGCGGCGCCTGTCCCACGATCCGCACCAGCACCTTCGGCTCCTTCTGCCCGTATACGTTGCCTCTGCCACACTCCGGGCAACGGTCACCGTGGGTCAGATTCTGGTGCTTGATATCCACCTTGCGCGCACCGCCAAAAGACTCTGCCCCATTACGGCCGTGCCCGGGCGGCGGTGGCGTATTCTCATCCGGCTGTTGCCCTGGCTCCGAGTCTTCAGGTTTACCCACCACTTCGCTGGTCTTCTCCGTATTGCGCGACCGCACCAGCAGCGCCGCCAGAGCGTGAAGTGTATCTTTGAGCTTGTCGTGATCGGCCTCGCTCAACGGCGCTTCTCGCGCTTCGTCCAGAACCCGGTCCAACTCTTCCAGGTTCACGTCGATGCGGCGCCGGGCCTTCTTCATGCGACGCCTCCCAGCAACTCACGAAAATGCTTCGTCAACGGATAGCCCAGAACCTCCTTGATCGACCGGTTCGGAACGTAACTGTTGGACTGTTTGCCGCGACCCGTCGTCCTGCCCATCAGCACCCAGTTGGCCGCTCGATAACAGGTTCCGCGGAATCGCTCCGGATCGATGAACGTCTCAAGGAAGTAAATCGGATGACCGTACATCTGCTGCCAGTCATCGGAGATACGCGCTGCCATCCGGCCCAGGATATGCGACGCAAGATGCTCCACCCGCACCCACGGAAGAATCAGGAAGCGTGTGTTATACGCGATAAAACGGATGCGGTTGCGCCGCGCCGCCGCATCCCAGCCGATGTAGCGATCACGGCTGCCGATGTGACGCGGTGCCGATGACCAGGCCAGGCACGCGATCGGACGGCCTGCACCGGGGTCCCCGGCGACAGGTCCTCGTCGCTGGGGTGGTTGAGCCCACACAAGATATTTCAGATGCTCCCCGACCGGCTGTTCATAGCCAAGATAGTGATGTGCCTCCATCAGGCTGTTGAACAACGGCTCCTGTGCGCTGCGCCGCACCTGCTCGAACTCGAGCGGTTGCAGTCTGCGCAACGCGTCTTCGATCGGAGTCTTATCGATCAGCACCGGTTCGGGCCGGGCCCGCTGTGCCAGCGGATTATGCCGAACGTAACTGACCGGAGGCAGCGTGATCTGACCGGATCGCTCCAGCATCAGCAGCATGCCGCGGCACACCATATCGCGCAGCGCGCCATTTGCCTGACGCCACTGCCAGGCTTCACAGATGCGCGTTGACAGCTTGCGCCGGCTCTCCTGCGGATAACGCTCGATCAGCGTGCGTATATATAGGATGTCTTTCTCATCCACCTCACGCCCGCGATATCGAAACTCTGCCATTGAGCAGAAGTATGAACTGACTCTTCTTGGAACGCAAGGGGGAATTGATGATTTTCTTGATTCTTACTTCACCTCGCTCACCCGCCGCCACATCGGCGCGGCGCGGACTCGTGACACATCCCCGGCTACCATCAGTAACTGCGCCTCGTAAGCCTCAAGCCGCTTCGCCGCTGAGCTCGATTCAGGCCACCAGGTGAACCGTCCCTTGGAAAGGCGCTTCTGAGCCAACCAATATCCCTGGCCGTCATAATTGAGCAATCGAATCGACGTTCCTCTTCGGCTCCTGAAAACAAAAACACAACCTGTCATTGGGTCTTCACTGAGCTCACCCTGGCAGACGCGAACAAGACTGTCTATCCCCTTGCGCCCATCCACCGGCTCGATTGCCACCAGCACCCGCATCTGCGCCGTGATATGGATCATCGTTCCGATTCCCGCCAGCCACGCAGAAGACTCCCCCAGTCAGGGGCGGACGTGCCCTTCCACTGAATCCGCATCCTTCCGCCAAGCGAGGACTCGAACTCGATCACGCACTCCGACATCGTCACCGAATGAGAAGCAATCAGTTCGACAAACGCCGGCGAAGCTGCCTTCATCGAGACACGCTCAACTCCACCAAGCCGCTTCTTCAATTGCGCATAGTCCAACCGCAGCGGGTGAGCAACCGCATGCAAGCCATGTTCCCGGGCGAGCTCCATCGCTGACTGCCATAGCGACTCAGGCAACCTGGTCCGATGCGCATGGCTACCTCGGAACTGCTCCAGTTCGCGTTGAAGTTGAACAATTGGTTCGGGAATAGACGATGAGCTCTTGTGCCTCACTTACAGCCGTCCTCGCCGGCTGATTCAACCTAACAAGGCAAGCTAAATCGCGTCACGCACCCTTGCCGAAAACTCACA